>QVQD01000026.1 GCA_003584875.1 Methylococcales bacterium | reverse complement strand
GATATCCCGGAAGATCGCTTTAACTAAAAGAATATTGACTGCATGAAATCAAAGCCTATTTTTAATATTTAAAAAAAGGAGAGTTTCGTGCAGGGTATAGACCTGAAAATAGATGATATTTAAGGACTTGACTTATCTATGACAGGTCGGGTTAGCGATAGCGTAACCCGACGATGTCCTAACAAATGTCGGGTTACGCTATCGCTAACCCGACCTACTAATGACAGATAGACACAAAAGGATAACTCATGCATTTAACGCCACGCGAAAAAGATAAGCTTTTAATTTTTACTGCGGGATTATTGGCAGAACGTCGTAAAGCAAGAGGATTAAAGCTAAATTGCCCTGAAGCCATTGCTTATATCAGCGCCGCTATTATGGAAGGTGCTAGGGATGGACGTACGGTTGCTGAATTAATGGAGTTTGGTCGCACTCTGCTAAATCGTGATGATGTCATGGAAGGTATCGCAGAAATGTTGCCCGATGTACAGGTGGAAGCGACATTTCCAGATGGTACTAAGCTAGTGACTGTTCATAATCCCATCGCTTAGAAAAAGCCTTACCTTAATATGAAACTATTTTTAAAGAATCGGAGAGTGCTGGCATGATTCCTGGAGAAATTATCCCTGTTGAAGGTGATATCGAATTGAATGTAGGCTGCGCAGTTATTTCACTGCTAGTCGCTAACAGTGGCGATAGACCCATACAAGTAGGTTCACATTATCATTTTTTCGAAACCAATCCTGCTTTGCATTTTGATCGAGATAAAGCACTAGGCTATAGATTAGATATAGCTGCAGGCACTGCTGTTCGCTTTGAGCCCGGACAATTACGCGAAATACAACTCGTGCCATTTTCAGGATTACGCCGTGTTTATGGTTTTCGTCAGGCAATTATGGGTGAACTTAAGGAATCAGTATGAGTAGAATTAGCCGGCAGGCCTATAGTGATATGTTTGGCCCGACTACTGGGGATAAGGTGCGTCTCGGTGATAGTGGTTTATTTTTGCAAGTTGAAGCAGATCGCACCCTCTACGGCGAAGAAGTTAAGTTCGGTGGCGGTAAAGTGATACGTGATGGGATGGGGCAAAGTCAGCTTGATTCTAGCGTTGCTATGGATTTGGTTATTACTAATGCACTGATTGTCGATTATTGGGGCATCATCAAAGCTGATGTTGGCATCAAAAACGGTCGTATTGCTGCGATAGGGAAGGCGGGTAATCCTGATATTCAAAACGGAGTTGATATCGTCATTGGCCCAGGTACCGAGATTATTGCTGGTGAAGGACATATTTTAACGGCGGGCGGTATTGATGCGCATATTCATTTTATTTGTCCGCAGCAAATAGAAGAAGCGCTGTCGTCGGGTGTTACTACCATGATAGGCGGTGGCACTGGGCCTGCGACAGGGACTAATGCTACGACTTGTACGCCAGGGCCTTGGAATATTCAGCAAATGTTACGCTCACTGGATGGCTTTCCCATGAATTTTGGTGTGTTGGGTAAAGGTAATGCCAGTCTACCAGGTGCTTTAGAGGAACAAGTTCTAGCAGGTGCTATGGGTTTAAAGCTCCATGAAGATTGGGGTACTACGCCAGCAGCGATTGATTGTTGTTTGTCGGTGGCTGATCGTTTTGATGTGCAAGTTGCGATTCATACCGACACCTTGAATGAATCGGGTTTTGTTGAAGATACCATAGCTGCTTTTAAAGATCGCACCATTCATACCTACCATACCGAAGGTGCGGGTGGTGGTCATGCTCCCGATATTATTAAGGCTTGTGGTTTGCCTAATGTGCTGCCCTCGTCAACGAATCCGACGCGACCTTTTACTATTAATACGGTCGATGAGCATTTGGATATGCTTATGGTTTGTCACCATCTTGATCCCAGTATTCCAGAAGATGTGGCCTTTGCTGAATCGCGTATTCGTAGAGAAACCATTGCGGCAGAAGATATATTGCATGATCTAGGTGCTTTCTCGATGATTTCATCGGATTCTCAGGCCATGGGCCGAGTAGGTGAGGTGATAATTCGCACTTGGCAGACTGCGCATAAAATGAAATTACAACGTGGCAGTTTGCGGGAAGATTCTTCGCAGAATGATAACTTTCGTATTAAACGCTATATCGCTAAGTACACGATCAATCCGGCTATTAGTCATGGTATTTCACATGAAGTCGGTTCCATAGAAGTGGGTAAGTTAGCCGATTTAGTGTTATGGGATCCAGCTTACTTTGCCGTAAAACCCAGTTTAATTTTAAAAGGTGGTTTGATAGCGCAAGCTGCGATGGGCGATGCTAATGCCTCAATTCCAACTCCACAACCGGTTCATTATAGGCCGATGTTTGGTTCATTCGGTCAAACGGCCTCGGCTACCTCTATGATTTTCTTGCCGCAAGCTGCTGTTGATGCAGGTGTTGCCGAGACCTTAGCTTTGCGTAAGCGGGTTGGCTTGGTTAAAAACACCCGAAATATCGGTAAAAAAGATTTAATACATAATCACTATCAACCTAACATTGAAGTCGATCCTCAAACTTATGCGGTACGTGCTGATGGTCAGTTGCTGACTTGTGAGCCTGTGGCGGTCTTGCCTTTTGCACAACGGTATTTTTTGTTTTAAGAGCTGATGTGAGGCGGTTATTTAGCGGCTTAAAAATATTGTGGTCGCTTTCGCGGCAATTGTTTAATCGGATAATCGCACCCGAAGTTAAGATACTTTCTTTTGCTAAGCCTTTAGAAAGTATCCAAAGAAAAGGCGGCTCGATTAGCGCTTCTTCCTGCGGTGCTAGGCGCGCCAAACGAGAATAAAACACTGTGACGGCGTAATGTCAGTTAAAAAAACATAAATTGCCTATCATGTATTTTGTTGAGAGGAAACCACGCCTTGGTGTATTGACATTACGTACGTTAAATCGTACCTTTAACCTTTGTTTTTGGAGGAGATTGTTATTATGCAAACACTCAAAGCCAGCGTAGCTCGCGCAAATTTTTATCGACTTATTGATGAAACTGCGGAGTCTCATCAGCCAATTATTATTTCAGGGAAACGTAGTAGTGCGGTTCTGATTTCATCAGAAGATTGGAGCGCTATTCAAGAAACGCTTTTCTTGTTAGCGGTGCCAGGGATGCGAGAATCTATTAAGGAGGGTATGGCAGAACCTCTTAATGAAAGCGCAACGGATCTTGATTGGTGAACTGGCAGATCGTTTATGCCAAGCAAGCACTTAAAGATGCAAAGAAATTGGCGTCTAGTGGACTAAAACTTAAGGGACAGGAAATACTAACTATTCTTGTCAATGATCCCTTCCAAAATCCACCGCCTTATGAAAATCTGGTGGGTGATTTGAACGGTGCTTATTCACGACGCATCAATATTCAACATCGGCTTGTTTATCAAGTATTCTTAAAAGAAAGAATTGTGCGTGTGTTGCGGATGTGGACGCATTATTAATAAAAGCACAGGCCGAATCAGTTCCCCCCCTTTGAAAAAAGGGGGGCATAAGTGCCAACTTAAAGTAGGGCAGGGTATAAGGCTTAACCTTCTACTGTACCGTCTCAAGTTGGTAGCCTGATTTTTGGTATATTTACCTGAAAAACGATTAATGACAGTCTTAATAACTATCTGTTATTTAAGCTGTAATCCTTAAGTAGGCGCTTATGGGATTGGGGGGTATAAAATGATTGTGCTCAGTTTTGTTGCGCATATTTCTAAGTTAATAACCTAAATATCTTCTAAAATTTAACAAATAACCAAAACCTTGCTTCAATGGATACTTCTCTAATGACTACTATGTTGAAATTGACTGAACTTGCGACACCTGAAACTCAGGCTGATGATGTCTTGACCTTGCCATTTGAATATCGTCAGAAAAGTCGCTTGCCCGCTCTTACTGATGGTGGTGTAAAAGTGGGTGTGTTTTTGCCGCGAGGCCATCGATTAATCTCAGGTGTTATTTTGACAGGAGCCGAACGCTTTAAAGTGCTGATAAAAGCAGCACCAGAAACCGTCTCAGTCGTGTGTTCTGATGATGCTTTGCAATTTGCACGTGCCTGTTATCATCTCGGTAATCGTCATGTTGCCTTACAGATTTTACCGGGAGAACTGCGCTATTTGACTGATCATGTTTTAGACCACATGGTTGAAGGCTTAGGTTTAGCAGTCAAACATGACGTGATGCCTTTTGAGCCAGAAGCGGGCGCTTATCATAGTCATGATTAATGATCTTGCCCTGCTGCGCTTGCTGCAATTAGTGAGCCCCGGTTTACCCATTGGTATGTATAGCTATTCGCAAGGTTTGGAGCGAGCCATTGATGATGGTTTAGTCACTAATGCCGATGAGGTCGAAGAATGGTTAGAAGGTTTGCTTAAACAAGGTTTAACACAGCTTGATTTACCTATCATGATTCGAATGTTTGATGCGTGGACTTTGGCTGATCAGGAGCGGGTTATGCAATGGAGCAAAACTTTAACGGCTTACCGAGAAACCTCGGAGTTGCGTGCTGAAGACAGACAAACGGGGCAGGCACTGGCTAAATTATTAGTGGCGCTAGAATTTGATGAAGCACAAGCTTGGCAACGAAAACCAGAGGCAACGCTCGCGACTTTATTCAGTCTCGCTGCTGTTCGTTGGGCTATTCCAAAGCGCGAGGCCGCGATGGGTTATTTGTGGGGCTGGCTTGAGAATCAAGTGTTATGTGCTGTTAAATTAGTGCCATTAGGGCAGGTGGCAGGTCAGCGTTTATTAATAGCTTTGGCTGCCAAACTGCCAGAGCAAGTTAATAGTGCATTATTGCTAACTGATGATGAAATTGGCAGCAGTGCTTTTGGATTAGCCTTGGCGAGTAGTCGCCATGAAACTCAATATTCTAGATTATTTCGTTCTTAAAGTGAGTCGATGATGAGTAATAAACAAGTACTTCGGTTAGGCATAGGTGGTCCTGTTGGTTCTGGAAAAACAGCATTAGTAGACGCTTTATGTAAACGTATGCGGGATGATTTTGAAATCGCAGTCGTCACCAATGATATTTATACGCGAGAAGACCAGCAGTTTTTAATTCGTAGTCAGGCATTGCCAGAAGACAGAATTATGGGTGTAGAAACAGGCGGTTGCCCACATACAGCGATTAGAGAAGATGCTTCCATGAATCTTGCTGCCGTTGATGAGCTTTGTGAGCGCTGGGATAATTTAGATTTTATTATGGTAGAAAGCGGAGGCGATAATTTAAGTGCAACTTTTAGTCCTGAGCTCGCCGATTTAACTATCTATGTGATTGATGTATCAGCAGGTGACAAAATACCTCGAAAAGGTGGCCCAGGTATTACTCGTTCAGATTTACTTGTCATTAATAAGATTGATTTAGCGCCTTATGTCGGTGCGTCTTTAGAGGTTATGGATAGAGATGCAAAAAAGATGCGTGGCGATAGACCCTTTGTGTTTAGTAATCTTAAAACGGGTTTAGGTTTGGACAGCATTGTAGAATTTATAATTAATGCGGGTATGCTCAATGGCGGTTAGTCTTTTTTTATACTAAAAGTCTAGTAGGCCGGAATAAGACTTTTCTAGCGTAAGCAAGAAAAGCGTTTCCGGCATCCGCACTGATCCTGTGTTGAAAACGTCAGCGCGCTTGTGGTCTTATTCCAGCTACATCTGATTTAAGTAGTCAAAACTCATGAGTTTTGACTCCAAAAACAAATTGGATAACACCTAGGCCGCGATCCATAGATCCTTATGGTTCCCAAACACAGCCCGACTTGACTGTCTTTAATAAGATATACGGAGTCAAAACTCATGAGTTTTGTTTCAGTCATTAGGCTGGAATAAGACTTTTCGAGCGTCAGCGAGAAAAGCGTTTTCGGCATAGGCACTCTATTGCTCTAATGCTTCTTAGGTCTACGTGCACCGATATAATGCTTCTGCCAATATTGGTTGTTAAGGCTAGACACGAGTACTTTGCCGGTCTTGTCACTGGGCGCGTGAATAAATTTATCGTTATTGATGTAAATACCCACATGAGAAAACGATTGCTCATCGGTATTAAAAAATACTAAATCACCGGAAATAATGTCATCTTTTGGGATTTGTGGTAAATAGCTCGCCATCTCTTTTACAGTGCGAGGTAGATTGATGCCATGTTTTTTATAGACATATTGAACAAAGCCACTGCAATCAAAGCCTTCTTCGGGCGTAGCTTTACCATAACGATAAGGAGTACCTTGAAGGCTAAGGGCGAAATGAGTTTCGGGTGATATTTGCGAACTAGAACTTGGTTTTATCTCTGGTGTGATTTCGGGTGTCGTTGCACAACCAGAAAGTAAGCTAAGGATGCTTAGTAACAACAAGCCTATAACCGTACTATTCATCTTAAAAGCCTTCTGTAGGGGCGAATTCATTCGCCCAGTATCTTTCTGTTGAAACGTGGCGAATGAATTCGCCCCTACAGTGGGATTTTTTCCATTTATGTATTGTTGTTTTAAATGAGCCGCCATAATTATGCTTATCGCTAGAGCTTAGACAAAAAGAGCTATTAATGCCTGCAAAAACTATGTTCATGAGCTTTTTAGCTTAACCACTGCTTCTGAAGTTTATCTTTATTTAATGCTAACCATTGCAGGGCAACAATCGGTATCGCAGATTCTATCTCATTATTTTCTAGCATTACATAGGCGTCTTTAAAATCTACGGCGCGAACTAAAATATCTTCATCTTCATGATCTAAGCCATGTATGCCACCGATTTGTGTACTATCAACTTTGCCGCAAAACAGAGTAATGCGTTCGGCTGAACAGCCTGGAGTGGTGTAGAACTCATTAATGACTATTAGTTCTTGGATTTCACAACCGGCTTCTTCTGAAGATTCTCGGTAAGCAACTTCAACGGCGGTTTCGCCTTCCTCTATGGCTCCGGCAACAATTTCAACTAGCCAAGCTCTATCGGGGTGATAAATAGCACCCGCTCTAAATTGCTCGATTAATATGACTTGGTCAGTCTGTGGATCATAGAGTAAAACCGCTACACAACTACCCCGCACAAAGACTTCTCGACTAATTTCTGGGCTCCAGCCACCGTTAAAGAGTGTATGTTTTAAACGATATTTTTCCATGCGGAAAAAACCGGGGTAAACGATTTCTTTGCCTAGGATTTCAAATTCTTTTTTCATGATTTACCTTGATAAGATGCTTTGTATACAACGCCTATGTCTGCAACGTAAAGACTGCCATCTTTATAAGCTACGCCATTAGGCGTGGTTAGATTTTAGCAATAATGTAGCGTTGTTCGGCGATACCTTCTTGATCTATATTTTGTAAGGCGTAGACTTTTCCTTCACGTCCGCTGCCGACAAATACAATGCCATTATCACCTAAGGCTAAACTACGAGCATTAGGTACATGCAGTTGATTAACTATCTCTTTAGCTGTGCTGGCGGTTGCAGAGCTTAAATGGACGATAAAAAACAGCAAGAAAACTAAAGTGGCTTTAGAAAATATCATGATGATGGCCTTTAAAGTAAACTTTTGCTTATATTATCATTCTTAATGTAGCTTGGAATGTGTTATTTAGTCCCCATAATAGATCGAACTTAATTATTAACCTCCCCTTTTTTTTAAAGGAAAGAGGTTAATAATTTAGAACTTACTTAAACTTAACTGAGGTTCTTATCATGATGCGAATATTTCTTTTTCTAGCGACCAATGTTGCCATCATGGCCGCTATTAGTATTATCTTTAATGTGCTTGGCTTGGGTAGTGTTTTAGATGCTCAAGGCGTTGATCTCAATCTTAATGCTTTATTAGTGATGTCTGCAGTGATCGGCATGACAGGTTCAGTTATTTCTTTGGCAATGTCGAAATGGTCAGCCAAACAAGCGATGGGCGTGCAGGTTATTACTCAGGCACAAAATCAAACTGAGCGCTGGTTGCTCGATACCGTTGCAAATCAAGCGAGGCTGGCAGGAATTGGTATGCCTGAAGTGGGTATATTTCAAGCTCCAGAAGCGAATGCCTTTGCTACAGGTATGAATAAAAATAGTGCTTTGGTCGCGGTAAGCACAGGTTTATTAGAAAGCATGAATGCCGATGAAGTAGAAGCGGTCATCGGCCATGAAATTACCCACGTAGCCAACGGCGACATGGTGACAATGGCGTTAATGCAGGGCGTAGTCAACACCTTTGTTTACTTTTTTGCGACCATTATTGGTCATGTTGTTGACCGAGTCATATTGCAAAATGAACGAGGTCAAGGCATGGGTTATTACATTACCCAAATAGCAGCACAGATTGTTTTAGGCTTTTTGGCTTCAATGTTAGTCATGTGGTTTTCTCGATATAGAGAATTCAAAGCTGATGCGGGTGGAGCCAAATTAGCAGGACGTGACAAGATGATAAACGCTCTACGCGCTTTGCAACGTGGACAAGAGGCGCAAGATTTACCAGGACATCTCGCCGCTTTCGGTATTAATGGCGGTGGTATGACTCGGTTATTGATGAGTCATCCTCCTTTACAAGAACGTATAGCCGCTTTACAAAATCAACATTAAAGCAAATTTAATAGTTCATTTTTCCCTTCCTTAGATCTGCTGGAGCGATAGATTCGCCCCAGCAGATGATTTGCTTTTTCCCAGTCCTTAATCGTGGGCAGGGGGGGTAAAAATCAAAGCTTGCTCAAGATATTTAATGCACGTTCCTTACATTCATTATTAATTTTTAAGCGCTACGTGTAAAATCGCTCAATTAAAGAGTTAATCATTATCTTAAGGGATAACCATGAACAAATATTTATTCTTAGTCCTTAGTTTGGCTGCTAGCTTGGCTTGTGCCGATGATGCTAAAAATGAATGGCAAAATACCAGCCTTTCAGATGCTGTGATAGAAAAAATTCAAACAGCTAAATATGATTATAAAAAGTGTGTCAGTGATGAAATGCAGAAAACAGGTTATCAGCAAATAGATACTCGCAATGCAACCGATGCCATTATGAAACAATGCGAAGCTGTTTTGGCTAAAATGCGCGAGGTTTATACTAAGGCTGAAGTACCTGAAGTCATTGCCGATCGCCATTTAAAGCAAATGCGTATGCAAACCACCCGTGAAGTTTTACAAGGCATGATGTTTTCTGCGGCCTCGCGTAAAGCTCCTGGTCAGTAAATAACTCACAACAATAATAAGAAAAAGAGCGTCGCTATGAATATGACTTATGCAATTGATCTATCTTTAAAACCAACCACCTTTGATTTGTGGCATGTTTGTCTTGCCGGTACAGTCGCTTTATTAGCCCTCATGTTGATTAGCTTGCTGATAGTTATGGTTGTTAGCATGATGCGTTGCAAACATAAACCTGCAATATCAACAAACTCGCAAGCCGTTGTTACACCTGAACCGGTAGTGAAAATTGTCGAGAAAATTGTTGAAGTAGAAAAGCTAGTTCATGCGCCAGCCCCAGAGCCCGTTATCTTAAAAGAAGCGACACCAGATGCGGCCTTGCAATTATTAAGCTTACTGCAAAAAGAAGCCCGTTTTATCGATTTTATAAAAGAAGATGTCACTAGCTATAGTGATGCTGATATAGGTGTTGCAGCTCGCGTGGTTCATGAAGGTTGTAACAAAGCACTTAACGAACACTTTAGCTTAGCCGCTATTCGTAACGAGCAAGAAGGTAGTAAAGTGACCCTGCCTCAGGGTTTTGATGCTGGACTTGTGCGTTTAACAGGTAACATTACTGGCACTGCGCCTTTTACTGGAACCTTAATTCATAAGGGTTGGCAGGTTACTAAAATCAGTTTGCCTAAGCTTACTCAAGGGCATGATGCAACAATTATAGCGGCTGCAGAGGTTGAATTATGAGTTTGTTTGATCACATAAAAAAAAAGCCAGATAGTACAGAGACTGCTAATACAGATGAGCAATCAGCTAACACCAGCACAACAGATAGCGCGGTAACTGTTAATACAAACCAAGGTTTTTTTGCTAACTCAGGAAGTTATCAGACAGAGCAAACTCCTACGACACAGCCTCATACTTATACAGAAAGTATCCAAACAGAGACTGTTAAAGAACTTACGCCTAATACGACAGATGTCAGGCATTATTCAGTTGGTATTGATTTAGGAACCACACATTGTGTGCTGTCTTATGTCGATATTACTGATATTGACGAGGGTGAATATGTTCAGCAAGTGCTGGCTATTCCTCAGTTATCGTCACCGGGCGTGGTTGAAGAAAGTTACCAATTACCGTCTTTCTTATATCAAGCTCATGACTCTGAGCTTGCAGTGGGTTCGACTTCATTGCCTTGGAATGCAAATCCTGAGTATTTGGTCGGTGAAATTGCAAGAAACTTGGGTGGTAAAACCCCGATACGATTAGTTTCAAGTGCAAAAAGCTGGCTATGTCATGCAGATGTTGATTGTAAAGCCGCGATATTACCGCCAGATGCGCCTGAAGAAGTTGAGCGAGTTTCACCCTTTCAGGCGACCACGGCTTATCTGCAACATTTATCCGACACTTGGAAAAATCAATTTCCTAATGCACCCTTAGCTCAGCAAGATTTAGTCATCACTGTGCCTGCGTCTTTTGATCCAGCCGCGCGTGAGCTCACTGTAGAATCTGCTCGTGCCGTGGGTTTAGGACAAGCCATCTTATTAGAAGAGCCTCAGGCGGCTTTATATAGCTGGATAGAAAAAAGCCAAGGTGATTGGCGTAAGCAAGCACGTTGTGGCGACATTATTTTAGTCGTTGATATTGGTGGTGGAACTACGGATTTATCATTAATTGCAGTCACTGAAGACAATGGTAACTTAGAATTTACTCGCGTTGCGGTAGGCGATCATATTCTACTGGGTGGGGACAATATGGATTTGGCTTTAGCTTACACCGTTAAAGCTAAGCTAGAAAAAGAAGGTAAGCGCTTAGAGCCCTGGCAAGTACAAGCCTTAACGCAAAGCTGTCGTGCTGCTAAAGAAAAAATATTGACGACTTCTACAATAGACAGCATGCCTCTGGTGGTGGCAAATCGTGGTTCTTCGTTGATGTCGGGTAATTTGCGAACTGAATTGACACGCGATGAAGTCAACAATGTTTTAGTTGAAGGTTTTCTGCCTAAAGTAGCGGTCAGCGATAGACCCATTAGTCGTACTCGTACTGGATTAAGAACTGCAGGTTTGCCTTATGCTCAAGATGCTGCGATCACCCGTCATTTGGCGGCTTTTTTAGCCAAGCAGCAAAATGCTACCGACGATCTTACTGATATAAATTTACCCGCACATGCTAGTTTTTTACATCCTACTGCCGTGTTATTTAATGGCGGCGTATTAAAAGCCGATGCTTTGGCTGAACGATTAATGACGGTTTTAAATACTTGGTTAGCCGCTGAGCAAGCCCCAGAAGCTAGATTATTGGCAGGAGCTGATTTAGATTTGGCCGTTGCCAGAGGCGCGGCTTATTATGGTTATGTACGTAAAGGCAAAGGTGTTCGAATCAAAGGTGGTACAGCTGCAGCCTATTACGTAGGTATTGAAAGTGCAAGGCCAGCCGTTCCAGGTTTAGCACCCGAAATTGAAGCTTTATGTATTGCACCTTTTGGTATGGAAGAAGGCAGTAGCGAAGAATTGCCCGATGATGAATTTGGTTTAGTCATTGGTGAGCCGGTAAGATTTCGCTTTTTTGCCTCAACTATTCGTCGTGAAGATACCGTAGGTACGCGTCTGGATTATTGGTTGGATGACGAATTGTCAGAACTTGCAGAAGTTGAAATTACTTTGCCAGTAGAAGGTCGCAGAGCAGGTGAAGTGGTGCCAGTACATCTGCTGGCTGCAGTCACCGAAGTCGGTACCCTTGAATTACAAGCAGTGTCACAAAAAGACCAAGGCCGTTGGAAAATTGAGTTTGATGTTCGGGCCGGCGAGTAAAGAGTTGTTGTGGGAGCTGCTAAATCCTCTTCCACGAAAACCTTAATATCCACAGTTAAGGATTAGAAGAACTCTAAGGGCGAATTAATTCGCCCCTACAAATCCTTAATTGTAGGCCGGAATAAGGCTTTAC
>QVQD01000238.1 GCA_003584875.1 Methylococcales bacterium | reverse complement strand
TAGCAACTTTGTAGGCCGGAATAAGACAGCCCAAGCGTAGCGCGTGGTTGCGTTTCCGGCACAGTATCGTGCCTATGCCGGAAACGCTTTGCTCGCTTACGCTCTCAAAGTCTTCACCGGCCTAAGGGTTTTTAGAGCTTCATTGCCCTTTTGTAGGGGCGACAAATTCGCCCAGTACATTCGTTTGTTTAAACGTGGCGAATCTGTCGTCCCTACAGTATGATTTTTCGCAGTTTATGATGATTCATGCCACGTGAACTGCCGGAATGATGTTGCTTTTTAGTTTTGTAGATACCTATGGTAGATCGGGTTACTGGGCGAATGAATTCGCCCCTACAGAGCAACTTTGTAGGCCGGAATAAGACAACCCAAGCGTAGCGCGTGGTTGCGTTTCCGGCACAGTATCGTGCCTATGCCGGAAACGCTTTGCTCGCTTACGCTCTCAAAGTCTTTACCGGCCTACAGGTTTTTAGAGCTTCATTGCCCTTTTGTAGGGGCGAATGAATTCGCCCCTACAGTTTTCCTAATCCTTAACTCTGGGGTATTGACGTCATACCTAGAAACAATATGAACTGTGTATCCTGATTTTCCACATGTTAACGCGACTACTAAGCTTATGAATATGAATACATCAAAACCAGTCAACCCCGCTCGGTCAGAAAACATCTCTATGCTATTAAGCTTGCTGGGTATCAGTGGCTATTTGCTGATGCTTGGGCTAGATCAAGGGCATGATATTTATAAGCTATCACTTCAGGGTGATCTAAGCTCAGCGCTTGCTAGGCTTTACCAAGGCGACCTACAATTTTCTTTTAGTTTAATGCAACTGCCCTTGCTGGCTGTGTTGATCTTATGCGGGTTGCCATTACTTTATAAAATGACTGTAAGAGTCTGTCAGGGTGATTTTGGTGCGGATTTATTGGCGGGCTTATCTATCGTTACCTCGCTGTTGTTGCAAGAATACTTAGCGGGCAGCCTAGTGGTATTAATGCTGTCTAGTGGTGTAGCTCTGGAAAGCTATGCAGTACGCAAAGCGTCTTCCGTGCTAGATGCCTTGGCAAAGCGTATGCCATCTGTCGCTCATAAAAAGCTAGATGATCAACTCACCGATATAGCCACAGAGCAGGTCAATATTGGCGATGTCTTATTGATATTGCCGCATGAAATCTGTCCGGTTGATGGCACAGTTATTGAGGGCACAGGGACTATGGATGAATCCTTTTTAACCGGCGAACCCTATAGCATGTCAAAAACCAACGGGTCGCAGGTTATATCGGGTGCTATTAATGGCGATGCAGCCTTAACCATACGCGCCGATAAATTAACCGTCGATTCTCGTTATGCGAAAATTATGACGGTGATGCGTTCCTCAGAACAATATCGCCCCAATATTAGGCGCTTAGGCGATCAACTGGGCGCCTTATACACGCCAATAGCTGTAATTTTGGATTTAACAGCTTGGGCTGTTAGCGGCGATGTCATTCGTTTTTTAGCGGTATTGGTGATCGCAACGCCTTGTCCTTTGCTAATAGGCATCCCTGTAACTATTATTAGCTCTATTTCACTGGCAGCACGACGAGAAATTATCATTAAAAATCCTGCCATTTTAGAAACTATAGGCCGTTGTCGCACGGCAATTTTTGATAAAACCGGCACGCTAACTTATGGCAGACCGGTATTAACGGCGATAATCCCTACAAGCACTTATCAAGAACCAGAGATATTGCTCTTAATAGCTAGTTTGGAGCGGTATTCTAAACATCCGCTATCCAGTGCCATCCTTCAATCCGCAGAAAAAGCCAATCTATCGCTATTAAGTGTCACACAAATGACCGAATTGCCCGGTGCCGGCCTTAAAGGTCAGGTATCAGGATTACAGTTACAGATTACCAGTCGTAAGAAATTAGCCGAATTGCATCCAGAACAAATTGAATTGTTGCCCGCTATGTCGGGTGGTTTGGAATGTATCGTCTTGATTGATGAGTGCTATGCGGCAACTTTGCAATTTAGAGATGAAGTTCGCTCAGATAGCACATCCTTTATTAATCATTTAGTGCCTAATCATCTTTTTGATAAGGTCATGCTGGTATCGGGCGATCGAGAATCAGAAGTTCGTTATTTAGCAGAAAAAGTCGGTATTAAAGAGGTGTTTTATAATCAAAGTCCTGAGCAAAAATTGGATATTGTGCGCGAAGAAACTAAAATTGCAAAAACCATCTTTCTAGGTGATGGTATCAATGATGCGCCGTCATTAACTGCCGCAACCATTGGTATTGCCTTTGGTCAAAATAGCGATATTACTGGCGAAGCCGCCGATGCGGTGATTATGGATAGTTCACTATTAAAAGTCGATGAGTTGTTTCATATTGGCTCAAGAATGCGAAGCATTGCCTTACAAAGTGCCGTAGGTGGTATGGTACTGAGTTTGGTCGGTATGGGCTTTGCTGCCTTAGGTTATGTGACGCCAGTCGCTGGCGCGGTTATCCAAGAAGTCATCGATGTGTTGGCGGTTTTAAATGCTTTAAGAGCAGCGTTGCCGCCTAAGAGCTTATCGGATTTTTAACGAGTTTTGCAACTGCTCGGTGCATCCCTAATCCATATAAGACGTCACTTATGAGATTTAAGTGTCATAACTTTCCTTTTTAGGACTGACTTTGGCGCGTTTGGGATAGTTTTAGATATTATAAGGCGCTTCTGTGAGCTTTTAAGGAGCAAAATAGCACAATTAAGGAGTTCCTTAGGTGAGTTGATACCCAGTTCTCGCCTTATAAGGATAACCTTTTTACTCTAGGGGAGAATATTATGTCTATTAGGGTATCATTTGAATAATTAAGTTGTTTATTATGTCTCCCAAGATGATTCTTGCAACAACAAAAATACTCCCTATTTCCCATAATACGGTACTTAATGGATCTAAGGTGAACCTAAAAACTTCTGAGGTGAACCTAATAACTTCTGAGATTATACTAAAGGCAGCCAACACGATTACTTTAGCGTGAAAGATGATCCTAAAAACAACTAATACTGCCATTAATAGTCGCTAATATTGGCATTGTTATTGTAGTTATTGTGGTCGGGTTAGCGATAGAGACTGCGAAAATCATACTGTAGGGACGACAGATTCGCCACGTTTCAACAAACGAATGTACTGGGCGAATCTGTCGCCCCTACGATCTTCACCACAATGTTATAGTTCTCGCAGGGAATGCTAACAATTATTTTGAAGATACCTATGTTTAAAAGGGGGAAGCTGAAATCATAATACTTTCACAGTTATTGTAGGTCGGGTTAGCGATAGCGTAACCCGACATTTCGTAGCTCATTGTGTCGAGTTACGCTATCGCTAAGCCGATCTACATGCTAAATTACAAATGAAATGGATTTATGCAAAAACCCCTCAGCCCTTTAATTGCAGTGGTCTTGAGTATTTAGATGTCGAAATTCATCGCAAATTACAGATTACATTAGTAGAATAGCCTAAAGTTAATTCATTCTGTTTTGTTATGGAAGTTAAGCTCAATCAATTAGTTTTAAATTGCCTATTCATATCTTGGAGTGTTTGTACATTTACAATCGCGAAAGCCAGTGATGCTGAAGTCGTTACTTTACCGGAAATTGTTATTGGTAATGATACGGCTGACAATTCCAATAGCCCAGCCAGTTTAAACACTGTATTTAATAGATCATCTTTAGATGCAGTTAATAAAGCAGATGTTAATGGGGTGTTGCTAGGCCTTCCTAGTACAGTCAATTCACAATCCAGCGCTAGTATTCCTAGCAATATCATTTTAAGAGGGGCAGCCGGTGGTTTAGGTTTGGTCAATTTAGATGGCGTACCTTTATTTGGTAACTTTACCGCCTTTTTTCCTTTAAGCCATTATCCCTTAGATCTATTGAATCGCGTGTCGGTAGACCGTGGCAATGATCAAGCACAAAGCAGTAGTAGAACCCTAGGTGGCTCTATTAATCTGACTAGTCGACAATTAAATGATGGACAAGCATTTTTGCATAGCGAAGGCGGAAGTTTTGGCACTGTGCGTAACAATGTGGGCTTGGGCATTGAAAATAAATTAGGAAGCTGGAGTTTCGCGGGTGGGCAAACTAATATTTTTGAGGGTATCAGTCAAGCGAGTCCCAGTAATGGTGGCAATAGCGAAACCAAAAAATCTGAATTAAGTACTGGCTTATTGCGTTGGACTAAAGACTATAAAGCGCTCAGTTTAGAGACCAGCTTATATTATGTGAATAACCGTGAAGGTTATGATGGCCCTGGTTTATTAGCCAATGGTAAGAGGGGTTGGGCAGTAGATCCTAATGGCTTAGTAAAGCAGCAAACGTGGGTGGCTCAGAGTCAAGCTTTCTACCATGTATCGGATTACTGGGATAGTTTCTTGCAAATTGGTTTTACTGAAGATAAACAGAATGGAAGAATAGGGACGCTACCTAATTGTTGCTCAATGAATTTAACCACTCAATTACTGCTAGCACGTTGGCAAAATACTCACAAAATAGCTTTAAATAGCCAAAAAGACAGGGCGCTGAGTTTTATCTGGGGCGTTGATGGCCAACAACAACATGGTGAAAATCTTAATAATCTATCTAAAGTTAATAGCTTAACTAATAGTTTATTAAGTCCTATTGCTCGTGCAGAAATGCGTTGGGGTAATTGGTTGACGACTGCAGAAACTCGCTTAGATCATTATGATCAATTTGGCGGTGATCGTGTGCTGTTTAATTTTAATAATAGTTGGCGATTTTTACCTACTATGATGGCATGGACAAAAATGGGCACGGGTTATCGGACTCCGGCGATGAATGAACTATTACATCCCGTTTTTGGTAGCATCAAATTAGCGCCAGAAAGTAATTTTGGCGGTGAATTAGGTTGGCGTTGGAATCCGAATAATTTATATGAAGTCAGTGTCTCCAGTTATTTACAGCATTATCAAAATTTAATTGTTTTGCAACAAACAGCAGCTGGTGCTATCGCGAGCACCAATATAAATGAAGCTCATATTTTTGGTGTTGAAACTCAAAATATCTTCAAATGGAACCCAAGCTGGAAGAGTGGCATTACTTACAGTTACATGCTTGCACAAAACCCTCTTACAGGCTTAAAAGTCTCTGGTCGCCCTCAAAATCAAGGTTCAGTTTGGACAGAATGGAAAGTGCGCACTCCGATAACTTTGAGAGTTGATTTAACTTATCGCGAAGGCTATTGGTCAGATCAACTCAACACTATCCAAGTTCAAGCTGCACCCCGCGTAAATGCTAGTGTTAATTATCAAGTCACGCCTAAAATTAAACTGACCTTGCGAGGCGAGAATATTACTGATCAACGCACACCCGATTTATATGGTTTTAATTATCCAGGTGCCGCAATTTATGGCGGTGCTTATTTTGATTGGTAAGATTGAGTAGGGTGGGCAACGCTTTTTGACCACCACTATGTCGACAAAATGTGGGCAAACGATAAGGCTGTTTGCACACCTTACAAAATATAAACACAGGCTAATTTAAGGCTGCTGTTAACTTATCAATTTACAAAATCTTCTGCCAATCAAATGACGGCCCTGGATCTGTTTTTCTTCCTGGAGCAATGTCACTATGTCCTGTGATTCGTTGTCTTGAAAGTTTAGGGTAGGCGGCTAATAAGCTATCAATAATAGTTGCCAGTCTTGAGTATTGTTCGGCTGTGTAATCACAAAATTCAGTGCCTTCTAGCTCTATGCCGATAGAAAAATCATTGCAGCGTTCTTGCTGGTTATAGCTGGATTGTCCTGCATGCCAAGCGCGTTTATTGAATGCTACATATTGCACACATTCACCATTACGTTTAATTAATAAATGCGCTGATACTTTAAGCTGATGTATGTCTTTAAAATAAGGATGATCATCAGGGTTGAGGGTATTGCAAAATAACTGGTCTATGTAAGGTGTATTAAATTCGCCGGGAGGAAGGCTGATGCAATGTATAACGACTAATGAAATGTCTTCGGTATCAGGGCGCTCATCAAAGTTGGGTGATGGAGTTTTAATAGCGTCAGTTAGCCAGTGTTTTATGATGGTCATGAATTTTAATTACCGAAAATACGCAAATGAAATCATATTGCGATAAAATACTGCGTTTATTAAGTAGGCTTTAAATAAAGGCTCATTATTTTGTTAGTTATCGAAAGACTTTATTTAAAAGCAATGATCAAGAGTATAGCAATATGGGTAGTTTAGTCGTTAAGCGTTTTGTTAAGTTAGTTATTGTTGCTATGCTCGCTGGTTGTGTCAGCAGCCCTGAGAAAATTGCTGTTGAGCAGCCGCCTACTAACTTACCTCAACTGCCAGTTCTTGATGGTAATAGTGTTGAGGATACCCAGCTATCTTCTAATTCGGCTAAAGTGCCTGGTTCTCGTCAGTATGCAGCAAAACAATTAACCGGAACTTATGCAAATTCTAGTGCATTGAAGAATTTTATTTCGCGTATGGTTCATCAGCAAGGTTTTTCTTTAAGCTATTTAAATGGCTTGTTTTCACAAGCTAATCGACTCGACTCAGTCATACGTTTAGAAAATCCTGCGCCGCCAACTGCTGGCCCGACCAAACCTAGTATAGGTAGTTGGACACGCTATCGCGATAAGTTTTTGACGGAATCCCATATTAACAATGGTGTGGAGTTTTGGCGTAATAATGCTGATGCTATTCAAAAAGCCAGTGCCACTTATAATGTTGATCCAGAATATATAGTCGGTATTATTGGTGTCGAAACTTATTTTGGTAAGAACTTTGGTAAAACTAATATTTTAGATGCCTTGACGACTTTGTCGTTTGATACTGTTAGGCGTTCTAATTATTTTATGTCTGAGCTAGAAAGTTTTTTACTGATGGCACGTGATGAAGGCTTTGACCCTAGACAACCCCAAGGTTCTTGGGCAGGGGCAATGGGTTATGGTCAATTTATGCCGAGTAATTTTAAACCCCTAGCTGTTGATTTTAATAACGATGGGCGTCGTGATTTATGGCATGCCAAAGATGCAATAGGCAGTGTCGCTAATTATTTTTCTCATAGTGGTTGGCAACTACATAATCCCGTCACTAAGCGATCAATTCAAGAAGCTGATGCTAGCGTTATTGAGCTAAGTACTTATGAAGGTAATGAGTATTGGCGTATCTATCCTAATTTTAGTGTAATCAAGAAATATAATAATAGTAATAAATATGCGATGGCCGTACATCAATTAGCTCAGAGTATTAAACAACGTTATGTGCAAGTTAATGCGATGCAAAATAATTAGATATGTTTAGGCTCAAGGCTAAAGGCTAAAGGCTAAAGGCTGTCAGAATATCTATGTGATATACTTTCGCCTTATTTATCGTTCCCACGCAGAGCTTGGGTATGATATTAATTTAGAGTTTTGCAGTAGGCCGGAATAAGACCACCCAAGCGTAGCGCGTGGTGGCGTTTCCGGCACACGTACCGATGTGAATACCGGAAATACTTTACTCGCTGATGCTCGAAAAGCCTTATTACGGCCTACAGTTGCATTGCTCCAGCGATGCGTGACGCAGAGCGTGGGAGCATAAACCCAAGCTACACTTGTTTAAATCTATAACCGTAAGTGCTTTAAGTATAAAAAAGTCATTAATTCGATCGTTAATATATTTTGAATCAACAGGGCAATAATAATGGATGAGAACAAAAAGAAAGCATTAGGCGCAGCCCTTATGCAGATTGAGAAGCAGTTTGGTAAAGGCTCGGTCATGCGCATGGGAGATGTGACGGCTTCTCGTGATATTGATATCGTATCTACCGGTTCTTTGGGCTTAGATATTGCTTTAGGCTGTGGTGGCTTGCCACGAGGTCGCGTCATCGAAATCTATGGGCCTGAGTCTTCAGGTAAAACGACTTTAACTCTACAAGTGATTGCGGAGATGCAAAAACTTGGTGGCACTGCGGCTTTCGTTGATGCGGAACATGCTTTGGATCCTGGCTATGCTGAAAAGATTGGTGTTAATGTCGATGAGTTGTTAGTTTCACAGCCCGATACGGGTGAACAAGCTTTAGAAATTACCGATATGTTAGTGCGCTCGGGTGCGGTGGATATTGTGGTTATTGACTCGGTAGCGGCTCTAACACCTAAAGCTGAAATTGAAGGTGATATGGGCGATTCCCACATGGGCTTGCAAGCACGTTTGATGTCACAGGCTTTAAGAAAACTAACCGGTAACATTAAACGCTCTAATACCTTGGTTATTTTTATCAACCAAATACGTATGAAAATTGGCGTCATGTTCGGTAGTCCTGAAACCACTACCGGCGGTAATGCTCTTAAGTTTTATGCATCGGTTCGTTTAGATATACGCCGTATTGGTTCTGTAAAAAAAGGTGATGAGATTATCGGTAATGAAACCCGAGTAAAGGTCGTCAAAAATAAAGTCGCGCCGCCTTTTAGACAAGCTGAGTTTGAGATTTTATACGGTGAAGGTATTTCCTTTTTAGGTGAAGTGGTCGACCTAGGTGTCACTTATGGCTTTATTCAAAAATCGGGTTCTTGGTATAGTTACGGTGATGAGAAAATCGGCCAAGGCAAAGAAAATGTAAAACAATTCCTAAAAGAACATCCTGAAAAAGCTAAAGAAATTGAAGCTAAAATAAGAGATGAAGCCTTTAAGAAACTTGCTCCTATCACTGAAGTCCCTGAGGATGATATTTAAGCTCAGCGACTTAGCTAGTCCCAACCTCTAATGAATGAAGAGCAAACGATAGCAATTAATGACTTAAAATCAATTAAAGACTATTGCTTGGCTTTGTTGGTTCGTAGAGAGCATAGCCAAAAAGAATTGCTTAATAAATCTCTGGCAAAGGGTTGGGACGCTGATAGCATAGTCGCTGTTATTGATGACTTGGCTATGCAAAATTGGCAAAGTGATCTACGTTATGCGGAAAGTTTTACCCGTTACCGCATTAATAAAGGTTATGGTCCGCTTTGGATCAGTTATGAACTACGTAAAAATGGTATCGATAACTATGAGGTTGATGACGTAGTTCGGCAATTAGCAGGAAGTTGGATGGATCTGCTGGAGCAGGTTTATAGTAAAAAATATAAACAAGCGTCAGTTTTGGATCGTAATGAATGGGCAAAACGCAGTCGGTTTTTAATGCAACGCGGTTTTTCCAGCACGATGATAAGTACTTTATTTGATCATTTAAATATTAAATTGTAGGGTGTGTTGAAGCATCCTTTTAAAATCACACAGACCATGAAAAAAATGACTAGCGCTGAGTTGCGCACCGCCTTTTTGGAATTCTTCCATCAACGAGGACATTCAATAGAGCCTTCAAGCTCATTGGTGCCAGGAAATGATCCTACTTTATTGTTTACTAATGCCGGTATGGTGCAGTTCAAGGACGTGTTTTTAGGCCGAGAACAGCGCGATTTCAATAAGGCAGTTACTACGCAACGCTGTGTTAGAGCGGGCGGTAAACATAATGATTTAGAAAATGTAGGTTATACCGCAAGGCATCATACTTTTTTTGAAATGCTCGGTAATTTCAGCTTTGGTGATTACTTTAAAAAAGACGCCATTCATTATGCGTGGGATTTTTTAACGAAAGAACTCGGTATCCCGGCTGAAAAGCTATGGGTCACGGTTTTTGAAGAAGATACTGAAGCCGAAGCTATTTGGATTAATGAAGTCGGTGTTTCTGCTAATCGCTTATCAAGAATTGGTGCAAAGGATAATTTTTGGTCTATGGGAGACGTAGGACCTTGTGGTCCTTGCACAGAAATATTTTATGATCATGGTGAAGACATACCGGGTGGCCCTCCGGGTACGCCAGAAGAAGATGGCGATCGATATATCGAAGTCTGGAACTTGGTGTTTATGCAGTATGACCGTGCTGCGGATGGGACTTTAACGCCATTGCCTAAACCCTCTGTTGATACCGGTATGGGGCTAGAGCGCATCAGCGCCGTCTTGCAAGATGTGCATAATAATTATGAAATTGATTTATTCCAGCCAGTATTAAAAGCCGCTGCTGAATTGGTCGGCACTACTGATTTAACGCTGAGTTCTTTACGCGTTATCGCTGATCACATACGCTCTTGTTCGTTTTTAATCGCTGATGGGGTCATGCCTTCTAATGAGGGTAGAGGTTATGTGTTGCGTCGAATTATTCGCCGCGCCATTCGCCATGGTTATAGATTGGGCATCCATGACGTTTTCTTTTATAAATTGGTTGCGCCTTTAGCCTTAGAAATGGGTCAGGCTTTTCCTGAACTTAAAGAGGCACAAGCTCAGGTTGAGCGTATCTTAAAGAAAGAAGAAGAGCGTTTTGCGGAAACCCTAGGGCAGGGTATGAAAATACTCGAAGCTTGTGTCGCTAAAATGCAAGGTACTGTTATACCGGGCGAAACAGTCTTCCAACTTTATGATACTTACGGTTTTCCTGTTGATTTAACGGCTGATTTTGCGCGTGAAAATCAGTTCACGGTTGATCATGAGGGTTTTGAAGCCGCTATGAACGCACAGCGTGAAAGGGCGCGTTCAGCCAGCAGTTTTGCTGCGGATTATGATCAAGATATTAAGCTAGATAGTCAGACTGAATTTACTGGCTACGAGCAATTAGATGATCAAGCGCATATTGTTGCTTTGTATAAACAGGGACAGCCGGTCGATAGTTTACAAGCAGGCGAAGAAGGCTTGGTGGTTTTAGATAAAACACCTTTCTATGCAGAGTCTGGGGGTCAGATTGGTGATAGCGGACAAATTGCCACAGCCAAAGCTGTGTTTGAGGTCAAGGATACTCAAAAACAAGCAGGTACTTTATTTTTACATAAAGGAACTGTGCTGTCTGGTACTCTTAGCCTAGCTGAATCCTGTAATGCACTCGTTAATAAAGTAGATAGGGTCGCCACCGAACTCAATCATTCAGCGACTCATTTATTACATGCTGCTTTAAGGCAGACTTTAGGTGAGCATGTCAGTCAAAAAGGTTCGTTGGTTAATACTGAGCGTTTACGTTTTGACTTTGCTCATTTTGAGCCAGTGACGCCTGAAGAAATCGAGATATTAGAGCGATTAGTTAATGAGCAAATACGCATCAATAATTCAGTCACTGCACAAATCATGGCTAAAGATGAAGCCGTGCAAGCTGGTGCAATGGCCTTGTTTGGCGAAAAATACGGTGCTGAAGTTCGAGTATTAAAAATTGGTGATTTTTCAACTGAGCTATGCGGTGGTACGCATGTCGAGCGAGCAGGAGATATTGGCTGCTTTAAAATTATCAGTGAAACCGGAGTTGCCGCGGGCGTTAGACGCATAGAGGCAGTTACCGGCGCCGCTTGTATTGATTGGATAGCTAATCGAGATAAAGCCCTAAATCAAGTGGCTGGCTTATTAAAAAGCGCTCCAGAAAAAGTAGCTGAAAAAGTCGAACAACTGCTAGACAAAACGCGAGCACTGGAAAAGCAACTAGAACGCTTAAACTCAAAACTGGCTAGTTCTGCTGGTGATGAACTGGGTGCGCAGGCGGTCGATGTCGCTGGCATCAAAGTGTTAGCAGTTAAGCTAAATGATGTAGATGCTAAATCACTACGTGAGATGGCTGAGCAATTAAAAAATAAACTGGGTAGTTGCGCCATCGTTTTAGGCGTCGTTGACGGCGATAAGGTCAATTTAGTGGCTGGTGTGTCTAAAGATAAAATGACTCAGATAAAAGCCGGTGATTTAGTAAATTTTGTCGCCACCCAAGTCGGCGGTAAAGGCGGTGGTAAACCCGATTTAGCTATGGCCGGTGGCAATGATCCAAGTAAATTGGATGCAGCATTAGCCAGTGTTTGTGATTGGGTACAAGAAAAACTGGTATAAATGCGTAGGTCGGGTGACGGTTTTATGGTCGCTATGATCGGACGCGAAAAGTTTTGTAGGGTGGATAAGCGCTAGCGCATCCACCTGTTATTGTAGCGAGCGCCATAAATATAAGCTCGACCTTCATCGGTCTCAATTTTTTCGGTTCAAAAAACTTAGGTGGATGCGCTATGCTTATCCACCCTACAGAACTACAGAATTAGCCAGTGTTTCAGCTTGGCTGCAAGCGCAGTTGGCATAAATGCGTAGGTCGGATGAC
>QVQD01000203.1 GCA_003584875.1 Methylococcales bacterium | reverse complement strand
AGAATGACCTTCATGAACGTAGGTAATGTTAAGTATGATGGTATTGGTTATATTGCCCCTGGTGCAACGATTATGGGAGGCATAGTTGCAAAATTCTGATGCCTAAAGTTTAGAATGGGCACGAAATCAGGTAAGCAAGTAATATCCCGATCTCATTTCTTAAGGGGGCGGGGTATTTTTAAAAAACATTGTACTTAAGCGTGTCATACACGCTCCTCAGTTAACTGGCCCGACTTAAGATTTGGCATGGAAGTGAAGTTTTACACTAAAAATCTAAAAATAATTTTTCATTAATAAGGTAGGCTGTTAATTTATAGCCATACAGATAACTTAACGATCCATCATCATATAAAAGAGATATTAAATGCAAAAGAAAAACCCTATCCTAAAAAAACTAGCACTATTATTATCGTGGCTGCCTTTTGCCGCAGCTGTGCACGCAGACGTTTTAACTGTTGGTCAACCAGCTCCACAATTTCAATTGAAAGTACAAGATGGCAGTGACTTTAATTTGGCTGCACGTAAAGATATAGGCTGGACGGTACTGTATTTTTATCCCAAAGCAGGAACGCCTGGCTGCACAAAACAAGCGTGTGCATTTCGCGACGCAATTCAGGTCATTAGAAATAACAACGCTGAAGTTTATGGCGTTAGCACTGATGAAGTACAAAAGTTACTCGAATTTCATCAAGAACATAAGCTCACCTTTAATTTATTATCTGATCCAGATGCTAAGGTAACAGACGCCTGAGAAACGTGAAATATACACCGAAGCCACCTACATGCTTCAACCTAACGACACTTCAGGCATTAATACGAATCTGCAAGGCTTTAAAACTTTTGGCTCTTACTCAGATAGGTTCGATAAATTTACGACTTATTTCTCGTATAATCATTTAGAAAATGAAGGTCAGCCAATGTCGCCAGTAGTCTCAACTGGCCTAGGCAACCCAAGCTCTGCATTACCTACAACAACTGGTGCTAGAGCAGGTTTAAATCCCTTACCTATTTACAGTGGCACTGGCATTATTACGACTCCATCGGGTGCGCCCATGATACAAACAGGTAGTGATGGTGTCACTCACACTAATGATGATTTATATAAATGGAAAGGTGGCTACGCCATTACACCGGAATTAAATACTAATTTAGTTTTGGCTTACAATAATATGGAAGTCAATAAAGTTGGCACATCGTTGGTAACAAATGCCGCCGGTCAAACCGTTTGGGGTTCGCAATTAGCTAACTATAGTGCTAATGGTTATGCTTTACAAAATTCCACTGGGATGGGAAAGTCAGACCAGCTTCGTGAAACTTTTACGGTAGGCTGGGGCTTGAATGGTCGAATATTTGGCAAATGGTACAATAATACTAATGTCAGTTATTTTGATATTCTTAACGATACTATCAAAGCTTCTAGTTATAACCCTAATGATCCTGCTTATAAAACAGGCGCAGGCACCATTACTTCTATGGCAGGCGCAGGTTGGTATCAAGTAGCTACAAAATTTAATAATGATGAGTTTTTAGGACGCAAAGACCTATCATTTGCAACGGGCTATGAATACCAACATGCCACTATGAGGAAAACAGTAAATACCTTAAGCAATTATTCTACCAACACTCTCAGCTCAACAGCACCTATTTCCTCTTTAAGCGGTGGAACTACCGACACCAATGCTTTATTTAGTCAAATTAGCTGGCGTTTCTTAAAGGATTGGGATGCAACTCCAGGCGTACGTTTAGAACACTGGGTTGCTTCAGACGGACTTTATCAAAAATCAACCAATATGACAGGTTCTTTAAATCCGAGCGATAGAGCTGTTAATAACTGGGCACCGAAGTTCTCACTAGGTTATCAACCTGGTAATTGGAAATTTCGCTATTCGGTTGCTAAAGCCTATCGTTATCCTGTTGCTGATGAGTTATTTGGTAATTCAAACGCAGTCAATGGCAGTGTATCTATTGCTAATTCAACCTTAAAACCTGAAGATGGCACGCATCATAATTTATTGGGTGAATATGATTTCGAAAATGGTTACGTGCGCCTAAACCTATTCCACGAAAATATTCAAAATGCGATTTACAGCCAGTATATTTATCAGCCCGGCTCCTCAGTATTAAGCTCAATGCTATCATCAGTAGGCGAAGTTCAAACCAATGGCCTAGATATTTCCACCCAATTTGATCGAGTATTAAAATCTAACTTTGATGTTAAGGTTAATACGACTATGTTGGATTCAACGATAGTAGCAAATCCACTTAACACTGCTTATGTTGGCAATCAATTTCCACTTATGCCACATTTCCGTACTAATATGTTAACGACTTATCATTATGGTAAGGATTTAGATATGTCAGTAGGCACTCGCTATACTAGTTCGATGAAAGAGTACCCCGATAACAAAGATACTCAGCTAACCTACTTCGGTGCTATGACTGAATCTATATTTGTTGATTTAAAAAGTACTTATCATTTCAATAATAGAAAAGGCCATGTTTCGGCTGGTATTGATAATGTAAACGGATTTCAAGCTTATCAATATCATCCTTTGGCACAGCGCACTTACTTTATGCAAGTAGGTTATAAGTTTTAAGTTTTCCCGTAGTATCGCTGCTTTGATATTTGAATGGAGTATCAAAGTAGCGGCAGCAGGTCTCTCTGTATGGGTTCGGCGCTATACTTTAGGGTGTAGCGCTTTTTTTTTGCTGATTTTCCATAAAACAGAAGTGCATTAGGCAATGCTGGTCTTATGTCTCAAATGAAGCATAAGACTGTGTTATTTGACTTAATGATTGAGTCAAATAACACAGTTTAATTTCTTACGCCCTTAACCTAAAAGAGCCTAAGCCTTGCAACTTAAGTGCTTGTATTAGTTGGTCTCATATTTGCTTTGTTAACTTTAGCTTGAGTCATTTACAACTGACTTTTGTTTTTTATTAATCACCCGCTTGTAGTCATCTTATAACTTAGCCGGATCTGATGGTCATTGAAGGGCGAGTATTTACACAGGAGTATTTATGATTAAATCAGAGTTTATCCAGAACTTATCTGAAAAACTGACTTTTCTATCAAGCCAAGAAATAGAGTCTGCAGTCAATTTAATGTTTGAAGAAATGGCTAAATCTTTAGTAGAAGGCGAACGAATTGAGATCAGAGGCTTTGGCACTTTTAGAATACATCAAAGGCCAGCAAGGTTTGGTCATAATCCCAAAACAGGAGAAAGGATAATGATACCAACAAGGCGATGGCCTTATTTTAAGCCCGGCAAAGAATTCAAAGCTAGGGTGGATTATTTGCGATGATTATCAAATTGACTCTATCAACTCACTTATTAGAAATAGATATCTACAGAAGCTCCCTATCGGCGTGAGAACGATAAAAACACCGTAGAGGCTTATTGCATACGCCCAACATCGAAAGTAAAAGTTATAGAACTTTTTTATAAGGGCGTATGCAATACGCCCCTACGACCATCACCACAATGTTAGCGTTCTTTCGTAAAAATGATTTTTTTTCTTGTGTAGATACCTAAACTTATTAACAAAACTTTATATATGTTGATGGCAGATATGAGCTTTATCTTTTAGCACAGTAAAACCTTAATAACTAATAACCTTGCGGTTGAACAAAATATATCCCTAGGTGCTGATCTAGTTTATTGTTGCTGTAACATGCACCCAGAGGAATTATATGAGGAGCTAGTTGATTATTTTGAGCGAAATTTGGTAGATCAAGAATTGATAAGTAAAGCTAATAATATTGGGCAAACAATAAAGTCGTTAACCCTCGCTCCATGCTTATTTTTAAACTCCCCAGAGAGAAGATAAAGGGACTGCGTAGAGCTCATTGCCTAATGGGAGCGTCTCTGTGCCGTCATAAAGTAGCACGCCCATTTTGAATGAGTCTCCTGCAATATTAGCCAATTTCTTTAAGCCACGGAAGTCTGTGTTTTTGACGGTTGCAGCTGCTTTTACTTCGACGGCCACGAGTTGTCCTGCAGCGTTTTCAATCACGATATCAACTTCAAATTTATCAGTGTCTCTGTAGTACATTAGGCGATAGTCACCTTCTGCTGTTGTGGTGTGCTTAAGTAATTCACCGAACACGAAGCTCTCTAATACATTACCAAATCGTGTGCGATCTTTATAAATCTCCTCAATGCTTAAATCAATGATTGTAGATAGTAATCCTGAGTCAATGAATTGCAATTTTGGTGATTTAACAACACGATTGAGGCGATTGCGTGACCAAACATCAATGCGTTTGAGCAGATACATTTGCTCAAAGATACCGATATAGCGTGAAGCTGTTTTGCCGTCTAAATTTACTTGCCCCCCTAATTTACTGTAGTTACACATTTGGCCTGAGGTTTGAGCTAAGGCACTCAGGAATCTAGGTAGTTGTTCTAGTTTTTCAATGCCAGCTATGTCTTGTACATCTCGCTGTATTAAGGCATCAATATATTGCCGAAACCAGACCGTACGTCGTTTTGCTGATGATCGTGAAATGGCCTCGGGGTAACCTCCTCTGAGCACTCGTTTAATCAGGTCATCACCAATTGAAGGTGAAGTGGTTTCTAAAATTCGCCCCGAAAAGGCGTTATCAATCCAGTTAGCTGTGCGAGTTTCTATTTCGCTCTGTGATAAGGGTAATAGTGATAGGGTCTCCATGCGACCAGCTAATGAATCGGCTACGGTTGGTAGTGTCATTAGATTAGCCGAGCCAGTCAGTAGGAAACGTCCTGGTCGACGATCTTCATCGACACTTTTTTTAATGGCTAGTAGTAGTTGCGGTGCGCGTTGAATTTCATCAATCACTGCGTAATCTAGGCTACGAATTAAACCAACAGGATCTTCTCGCGCAGATAAGAGTGTTAGTTGATTATCAAGAGTCAGATAACGAAACTTGTGTTCAGCAATCTGGCGTACCAGCGTAGTTTTGCCTGATTGACGCGGTCCAGCAATTAAGACGACGGGGGTATCCAGTAAGGCTTCTGCTATACGCGATTTGATTAGGCGTGGATAAAGAGATGATAGGGTCATGCATTTATATTTTCGTAAATTACGGAAGTTGTTTACGTGAATTTCGGATTTAAAGTACATATTATATGGATTATAAATAAGGGAGACTGCGTGAGCAATGCTTTTCTACTCACCGTTTTTATCAGTAAATGCTGGGCAAACGATAAAGCTGTTTGCCCACCTTACTTTTATCGGCACAATTAATAGCCATTGATATAGCGTCCTTAGGCACCGTGTTGCATCCATTGCCGTACCCCTTCAAACAAATTCCAACAAAACTTTCGCTTTTAATCGCGGCTATCAATAGTAAGGCGACGCCGTTGCCTAACATCGCATAGAAAATTAGGCTATATCACCTATAGAATGGGTCATATGCCTCACTTTTAATGTTTATGCCCTAAAATAGCCCTGAAAAACATGGCTTCTGACCGCTTTTCTTTAGGGAAAACTAATTGTTAAAGCAAGCACTATGCCAAAAGTAGCGGCATAATGTCGCGCGGCAATATGCCACATTTTCAAGCTTATTTGTTGTCACTAGAATACTTGCAACTCTTCTGTGCTCCTGCTCTTAAAGGATTAGAGTTACCTTCCTTCCTCTCTAATACGGTCAGTATTTTTGGCCGTATCTTTTTATATTGTGAGTGTGAATCATGAACAGATCTCAATTAATGGATGTCCCGCATTGTGTTAATGATACAGAGTTTGTTCGGCAAATTGCTTTTCATGAAGCAGGACACGCTACCGCTATTCACATCAGAAATACACAAGAAAAACTACCACCGATCTATTTTCAAATCTACATTAATCACGCTTATCATTGGCGAAGAGATGTAAGTAATACTTATGAACATGACAATTCCTATTTAACTAAAATAGAGAATGGTCGTTTAATTCATACTTTACCCTGTTCAGTTGCTAAAGCACTGAGTGATTTTACGCAACTTCAAAAATACCAATATCAACTTGCTTTTGAAGCAGATATCGTTAATTTATTAGCCGGTCCTCTGTCTGAGGCAAACTATGTTGCTTTGAGAGATAATGAGCCTTTAAGTCCCCGCATAGTTAATTTGGATGCGCTACATTATTACGGTGGCAGTTCTGACTTAGCTACCATTAATGAATATATCGACTGTCTTGAGCTAAGTTCAGATCAACGCAAAGCAAAAATAACAGCACTATTTTTAAAGACCTTTGCCTTTATTAAGGATTCAAACAATTGGCGCTCAATACTCGCGTTAGCGGAATACATTATTTCCAGTAACAAAAGTATTATCGATTATGCAGACATTGCTAGTGTATTAGATAATCAATTCTTTGTAGCCAAAACCCAGTCATGGTACTGATAAATAGATGTTATTGTGTGGTGTGCGACATAAAAAATAATCTGATAGGGTTTATAGCTTATTCCAGTCCTAGTAAGCAGAAGGTGTGTATTGGCGGAATCAGTTGTCCTCATCGTTTTTAATTCGAAATCTCCTGATGATATCCCTTAGTTATTGCTGGTAATTCAGTAGATTAACGCAATTGTGGTCTTACAAGAGTGGATTTTTACTTTCCTTAAGAAAATGTCTTTACAGAGTAATAAACTCAACATGGGTTTTGAAACCTAAAAAGCCCTCTGTACTAAACATTGTTATCTAAACAAGTATGTTCGTATTATCGGTACATTTTGTACCGAATGGACGGGTCGCGACTTGTCCATACATTACGATAGGCCTCTACTATAATCGAAATGTTTTACCTATAAAGTCAATGAAACCGTGCACGATGCAATAACTTGGTGGATGCGCTAGCGAGACTGTGAAAGTTTTTGATTTTGGCTTTCCCCTTTGTAAAAAGGGGGCGAGGGGTGTTGTAGGCTGCTGATATTTAATGATTATTTTTAATAGACCCAATCTCCCCTAACCCCTCTTTGCTAAAGAGGGGAAATAAAAAGAATACTTTCACAGTCTCTAGCGTTTATTCATTCTACAGAGTTTTATTTAAAACTTATGTAGATACAACTATGCTGTGCCAAGACAATTGCTTGTATTGATAACTATGCAAAGCAGGAGTAGTTCTTTTGGTTTTTTATTAAAAAGTGTGGCATATGCCACACTTAGTGAGTGAAATGACCTATTTTTCAATTTAATTAGATTTTCAATGTTAGCTTAGAGGCCTTAATAGTGAGGGGTTGGTTAAGTTGGCAAGCTTTGTGCTTTAGTATTGTTTGCTTGCTAAGTAGTTGTACTTAAATACTTAGGCTATTGATAATAATTAGACAGAGAGACCGTATGAATCCATTTAAACGAACGTTATTACAACTTACCGTGACGGCGGCGTTGTTCCCTAGTTTCAGCTTGATGGCTGCAACACCCGCACCAGCAGACGCAACCTTACCTGAAGTGCAAGTCAGTGGAGCGAAGGATGATGATAGCGGCGCAATATTTAAGACCCCTACAAAAACTAATACCATTGTTGCCACACCTGTCACAAAGGTTAGAAAAGCCGATATTGATAAAACCAATGCGGTGACTACGGCAGATGCCATTAAATATGAGTCTGGTATTTTTGCTCGTCAACGTTATATCGGTGATCCTAATGCGCCTGTGGGTATGCGAGGTTCTAGTCCTTATGAAGCGGGTCGAGTCATGGTGTTTATGGATGGCATGCCGATCTGGAATCCATTACAGTCTAGTTATAATGGCTCTCCGCGTTTTGGTTTGATAGGCCCTGGAGAAATAAAGTCTGTTGATGTGTTAGGCGGGCCTTTTAATGCTGAATACAGTGGCAACTCGATGGGCGGTGTGATTAATTACAACACAGTGACGCCGACAAAGCGTGAAATTTATACCGAAGCCACGTATATGCTACAACCTAGCAATATTTCTGGCATTAACACCAATCTGCAAGGTTTTAAAACCTTTGGCTCTTACGCTGACAAGTTTGACAAATTCACCACTTATTTTTCCTATAACCATTTGGAAAATGAAGGTCAGCCTATGACACCGACTGAGCAAACAACGCTGTCTAAAGCTACGGCTGCGCAGTTGCTTAATTCAACGACGGGCGCACAACTTCAACTTAATCCTAAAGGCAATGGCACGGGCGGCGCAGCTGGTGCGCCTATGATACAAGTTGGTAGTGATGGTGTAACCCATACCATTGATGATTTGTATAAATGGAAAGGCGGTTATGAGATAACCCCTGATTTAAAGACCAATCTAGTGTTGGCTTATGAAAATTTGGAAGTCTCTAAAGTAGGGCAGTCATTAGTGACTAATGCTGCAGGGCAAACCGTATGGGGTTCGCAACTAGCTGGCTATAGCGCTAACGGCATGGGCTTAACAAACCAAACGGCTTTTGGAAAAAGTGATCAGCAACGTGAAACTTTTACGGTGGGTTGGGGCTTGAATGGTAAGGTTTCTGGTAATTGGTATAACAATACTAATGTCAGTTATTTTGATGTGCTTAATGATACGACAGTTTCGTCTAACTATAATCCGAACGATCCTGCTTACAAAGCAGGAGGTACGGGGCTTGCAGGTTCGCGCACTTCTGTGGCCGGTACCGGTTGGTATACGGTGACTACGAAATTTAATAATGATGAATTCTTAGGTCGTAAAGATCTGTCATTTGCTACCGGTTATGATTATCAACATGCGCGTTTATTACAAACGACTAATACTTTAAGCAATTCTGCTAGTAATACAATCAGTTCTTCAGCGCCTATTGCCTCTCTGAGTGGGGGAACTACTGATAGTCATGCTTTATTTGGTCAATTAAGCTGGCGTTTCTTGAAAGATTGGGATGCTACGCCAGGTGTGCGTTTAGAGCATTGGGGTATGTCGGATGGACTTTATCAAACAGCGGCTAATATGACAGGTTCATTGAGCCCTAAAGATAGAGATATTAATAACTGGGCGCCTAAGTTCTCGCTGGGTTATCAGCCTGGAAATTGGAAGTTTCGTTACTCGGTGGCTAAAGCTTATCGTTATCCTGTAGCGGATGAGTTATTTGGTAACTCAGCCTCTACGCAGGCTAGTGGTGGATCTTTTGCTAATTCAACGCTCAAACCTGAAGATGGTACGCATCATAATTTATTGGGTGAGTATGATTTCGAAAATGGTTATGTGCGTTTGAACTTATTCCATGAAAATATCCAAAATGCTATATATAGCCAATATATTTACATACCAGGCGCTTCAACGTTAAGTTCGGTGATGTCTTCTATAGGTGAAGTGCAAACCAATGGTTTAGATATTTCGACTCAATTTGATCGAGTATTAAAATCAAACTTTGATGTCAAAGTTAACTCAACCATGCTCGATGCCACCATTGTGGCTAATCCGCTTAATCCAGCATTGGTTGGTAATCAAATGCCTTTATTGCCACATTATCGTGCCAATATGTTAACCACTTATCATTATGGTAAAGATTTGGATATGTCGGTAGGGACGCGTTATCAGAGTGCTATGAATTCTCAGCCTGATAATAAAGATTTACAACTGACTTATTACGGAGCTTTTACTCAGTCTGTGTTTGTAGATTTGAAAACTACTTATCATTTTAACGATAAGAAAGGTCATGTCTCAGCGGGTATAGACAACGTCAATGGTTATCAAGCTTATTTTAATCATCCGTTCCCACAGCGCACTTATTTTATGCAAGTGGGTTATAAGTTCTAAGCATTAAAGCAAAATCATCCCGTTTTACTATTCTGTAAAGTGAGGTGATTGTTTCTCCTTGCCAGTAAGGTGTGTTCCCTCGCGCCTTGCTGGTGTCTTTATCAGTAGACGCGTAAAATACCCATTGGTGCTCATATACAGCATCAAAGCGCGCAGGGCTTGCCCTTATGACTTTAATATTAATTAAATCAATTTCATACCATGACTAACAAATCACACTCGCCAGAAAAAACTCCCATTATTAAACGACAACTCAGCTATGCCTCGGTATGGCGTTGGCATTTTTATGCGGGCTTGTTTTGTATTCCTTTTGCTATTTGGTTGGCAACTACAGGGGCTATTTATTTGTTTAAGCCACAAGTTGAATCTTGGCAAGAGCGTAGTTTCGATAGTTTACAAATTACTGGCGAACGTGCGACTGCTCAAGCGCAGGTCACGGCTGCTTTGACTGCGGTACCTGGCACTGTCTTAAATGCTTATATATTGCCTGATAGCGAAGACTCTGCCGTGCGTGTCTTGGTAGGTAAGGGCAAAGAATTAACGCGTGTTTATCTCAATCCGCAAACCTTAGAAATCTTGAGGGTACAGCCTGAAGATGAACGCTTAATGCAATTAGTACATAAATTGCATGGCACTTTATTATTAGGTGATAAAGGTTCTATGATCGTTGAGCTGGCCGCCTCTTGGATGATCGTGCTCATCATCACGGGATTGTATTTGTGGTGGCCACGAAATGCCTCGGGCTTGGCGGGTATTGTTTATCCTCGTTTAAACCAAGATGGCCGCACTTTTTGGCGTGATATTCATTCGGTTACCGGCTTGTGGGTGTCGTTTTTCATTCTGTTTTTATTGATCTCTGGTTTGCCGTGGGCGAAGTCTTGGGGCGGTATGTTGAAGCAAGTGCGTCAAATGAATCAAACCACGGTGGTTAAACAAGATTGGACGACCGGTCCTTCATCAGAACAAGCGTTGCGTGTGGCGACCAACAGTCCAGTGGTTGATGAGCATGAGTTTCATCGTGGCATGGGGCATGCACCGGCTCAGGCTGGCTATGAGCAATTAGATAAGCTGATTGATATCGTTGCTTTACAAAACTTAGCGCCACCGGTATTAATTTCACCACCGAATAAGAACAATGCTGTTTGGTCGGCGCGTTCAGATAGTCAAAATCGTATGTTACGCGTAAATCTTAAACTCGATGCCAGTACCGGTGAGATAACTGAGCGTAAAGACTTTGCTTCCAAACCCTTGTTAGACAAGATGATAGGTATTGGCATTTCAGTGCATGAAGGTCAATTGTTCGGCTGGTTTAATCAATTCTTAGGCTTGATGACGGCACTGGGGATTTTATTAATAGCTGTGAGTTCGGTGGTGATGTGGTGGTCACGGAAACCAGCGAATACTTTAGGCGCACCTAAGGCACCCAAAAATCAAAAGTTACCTTTATTGTTAGGTTTGGTTATTGTCGTTTTAGGGACGTTATTGCCGTTGTTAGGTCTGTCGCTGATTTTTATTTTAATGATAGAGTTTGCGTTATTATGCCGTATTACTAAAGTTAAGGCATTTTTGGGCTTAGGATGAGGGTTGTTGAAATGACTGGATTTAATCAGTTGTGTGCGAATACCAGTAACAAACTTAAGTCGAAGATTGGGATGCTGCTTTATGAATTTATTTAATAACCAGCAAGAAGGATCAGCTAAAAAAATTCTATCTAGCTTAGGTCGTTCGGAAATTGCTGGCGACACTAAAAAGTTTAGCTTATATGAGTTATTTGCTGGTGAAGACGATACCAAGTTAATGACTAGTCTGCTGATGGTTTTAGTGGCGTTGTTGCATGTTTGGGGTGTACTTTGGTTGTTGAAGCCTTCGGAAAAGTTGACTTTGGCGCAGCCTATGATGATGGAGGTGTCTATGCTAAATGCGCCTAGTCCTAAGCCTGCTGAAGCACCACCTAAGCCACCCGAGCCAAAAAAAATACCGCCTAAAAAAGTGGAGAACAAGAAAGAGCGGGTGATTCCTAAACAGGTTCAATTACCAAAACCTCTAGCTCTCGCTGATGAAGCCGTTGCTAAGCCAACAGTTGCAGAACCCGTCGCTGATACTCGGCCGACTGAAAGTCCTGCCCCCAAAACAGAAACTTATACCGAGGCTAATTTTAAAGCCAATTATGGCATTAATCCTAAGCCGGTTTATCCACCACTGGCTGTAAATCGTGGCTGGGAAGGGAAGGTGTTATTGCGCGTGAGTGTTTCTGCTGAAGGTACTCCCTTATCGGTATCGATACATCAAAGTAGTGGTCATGAATTACTAGATGACGCTGCTGTTGAAGCCGTGGAAAAATGGAAATTTATTCCCGCTAAAAAAGGCGAAAAAGCGGTGCCTTGTAATGTCATCGTGCCTATCAATTTTTCATTAAATCAAATCTAACAAACTTACAAATAAAAGGAAAAAGAATGCCCGCTTACCATATTGA
>QVQD01000052.1 GCA_003584875.1 Methylococcales bacterium | reverse complement strand
ACCTTAACATTAGCTCTCTTTGATTAAATAACAGCATCTATGGATTTCCAAGTAATAAAAGATAGTGTTAAATCATCTCCAGCCTTTGTATTAGATGCTGAGGCGATGATTGATGTTTTAGCCGGTTTAGCGTCTTTGCGTGAGCAATGTGGCGTTAAGGTTTTATATGCACTCAAAGCCTTGCCGCTTTCTAGCGTTCTGGAATTAGCTAAGCCTTATGTCGATGGCTATTCAGTGAGTTCTTTATTTGAAGCGCAATTGGCTTATGAATATTTATCAGATGCTGGCAGTATTCATTTAACGACTCCAGGTATCAGACCCGATGAATGGCAAGATATTGTGCGTTACAGCACTCATATTAGTTTTAATTCTTTTAGCCAATATCAACGTTTTGCAGATAAAGGCACAACTGAATTATCTTTAGGTTTAAGAGTTAATCCTAAGCAGTCTTTTCTTAATGATGAGCGTTTTGATCCCTGTAGAATCCATTCAAAGCTAGGTGTTTCTATCGATGAGTTATGGCAATCAGCCGATTTCGAAGGCATTAAAGGTTTACATATCCATAACGTTTTTTCTGCCACCGAATACACACCCTTGCTGAAAACCATACAAAAGCTGAGACAATATTTTGCTAAAGATCTCGCCAAACTAGAGTGGTTGAATTTGGGAGGTGGTTATTTGTTTGGGCAAATTAAAGATCATCGGCCTTTGGTGACAGCCATCAATCAACTCAGAGCTGATTATCAGCTTGAGGTCTATATTGAGCCCGGTAAAGGCGTAGTCGGTCATGCGGGTCATTTAGTGACGACTGTTATCGATAGCTTTGTTAGCGATGGTAAAACTATTGCTATCTTAGATACTTCAATCAATCATAATCCCGAAGTCTTTGAATATCAGCGTCAACCACTCTTGCATGAGCATAATGCAAAGGGACGATATAGCGCACTATTGGCAGGCTGTACCTGTTTGGCAGGTGATGTGTTCGGTGAATATCAATTTGATCAACCTTTAAAAGTAGGCGATAGGTTAGTTTTTAAAGATTTAGGCGCTTATAGCTTGATTAAAGCCAATCGTTTTAATGGCTATCCGTTTCCGGATATTTATCTTCATCAAGATAAAAATTTAAAGCATCTTAAGCAAGATAGTTACCAAGATTACCGTAGGCAATGGCTAGCTAATTAAATCTAGCACGATCAATCATGGTCAATTTGGTTCCCTCCTTTGGACAAAAGTATCTAAACAAGTTTATCGTTTCCAAGCTTTGCGTCACTGCCCACAGTTAAGGAATATTTGAACTTATTGTAGGTCGGAATAAGACCATGCTAGCGTAGCGCGTGGTGGCGTTTGAGGCACAGGATTCATGCCGATGCCGGAAACGCTTTTCTCGCTTACGCTCGTAAAGCCTTATTCCGGCCTACAAAAGCTGCATGTGAGCAAAGTATTACCTTTGGAATCAGCCATTGAGGCGCATATTATAGCTCTGAGAAACAAGTGTTTTCACTTGGAAACGTTTGCTTTCACCGGGAAATAGGTGTATTTGCACGGAAAATCCATAAGTTGTAGTCTGCAGTCTCGATGCAGTAACGCGGAATCGAGGATTTACTGTACTCCGACTTCCTCGAATACACTGCGTTTCATCGAGGCTACTTGCTGCGACTCATTTATGTATAATAGCCCCCAAAATCAAGGATGATAATTAAACAATGACACGATATAAGGCTATGGCAAAAACATGAGCGCACGCGGTAATCGATATAACAACAATACTAAGCCGAAAAAAAGGTCGCCACTACATATAATAAGAAACTTGTTTCTTCTGATGATAGTTGGCGGGGCGTTTATGCTGTTCAGTTATCTGGGTTATCTAGATTTTAATGTACGTAAACAGTTTGAAGGTAAGCGCTGGGCGGTTCCTGCTCGGGTTTATGCTAGCCCTGTTGAGCTTTATGCTGGTCATGCTATGACCATTGATAAGCTTGAAGCCTTGCTAAAAATGTTACATTATCGTGAAGATAAGGCGCTCACTGCAGAAGGCAGTTATTTTAAAAATGGCGCCCAAGTTACCGTAAAAACACGTGACTTTGTATTTTGGGATCAACATCAAGCAAGTGTCGCTATGCAGTTGAATTTTTCTGCTGCGGGCATTGTATCTATTAAAGATATAACAACTGCAGAGGATGTTGCCATTGTTCGCATGGATCCGGTGCAAATTGGTAGTTTTTATCCTACTGTCAAAGAAGATCGGGTGCTGATTAAGCTTGAAGAAGCACCAGACTCGCTTATTAAAGGCTTACTTGCCTCAGAAGATCGTGATTTTTATCAGCATTTCGGCGTTTCAGTCAAAGGTATCGCCAGAGCGATATGGACTAACGTTTTAGCGGGTGGCATGGTTCAAGGTGGCAGTACCATTACCCAGCAGTTAGTGAAAAACTTTTATTTAACCAATGAGCGTAGTTTGTCTCGTAAAGCTAAAGAAGCGCTGATGGCGTTTATTTTAGAATATCGTTATGGTAAGAATGAAATTCTTGAAGCTTATTTAAATGAAATTTATTTAGGTCAAAACGGCTCAAGTTCAGTGCATGGCTTTGGTTTAGCCAGTGAGTTTTATTTCGGTAGTACTCTAAAAGATCTGCCTTTAGAACAAGTTGCTTCTTTGGTGGCATTGGTGCGAGGCCCTTCTGAATATGATCCTAGACGCTTTCCAGATCGTGCCATACAGCGACGTGACTTAGTGCTCGATGAAATGGCTGCAGAAGGTTATATCAGCAATAGTCAGGCTGAACTAGCCAAGGCTAAACCGTTAAGTGTGATTGCTCGCACCCAACATTCTTCTAATCGTTATCCGGGATTTCTGGATTTGGTTAAGCGACAATTAAACCAAGAATATCATGAGGAAGATTTAACCTCGCAAGGCTTAAGAATCTTTACTACTTTGGATACTCAAGCTCAAGATATATTGGAAAGTACCGTTACTACAAAATTAGCTCAATTAGCTAAAACGCCTCGCGCTAATAATCTTGAAGCGGCCGTTATTGTAACGCGTAGGGATAGTGGTGAAGTTGTTGCTTTAACGAGTGGTCGTGAAAATATAGTGGGTGGTTTTAATCGAGCCTTAGATGCCGTTCGCCCCATAGGCTCATTAATTAAACCTGCGATTTATTTAACGGCTTTACAATCTCCCGAAAAATATTCGATTACTACGCATGTAGACGACTCAACTATCGTCGTTAAAAGCCAGAATGGAGTTGATTGGATACCCAAAAATTACGATCATAGAGAACACGGTAGTGTCGCATTACATACGGCTTTAGCTAAGTCTTATAATTTAGCCACTGTGCGTATTGGTATGGATGTGGGCGTTGCTAGCGTTGCTAAGACTATTAAGGATATGGGTGTTAATCGATCTTTGGATTTGTATCCGTCTTTATTATTGGGTGCTGCTTCATTAACGCCGGTAGAAGTGACTCAGATGTATCAAACCTTTGCCGGAGATGGTTTTTCAACGCCCATTAAAGGCATTAGAGCGGTCGTTGATACCAATGGAAAACAATTGCAAAGTTATCCGCTTAACGTTAAGCAAGCGGTTGATCCTGCGGCAACTTATATCGTAAATACTATGATGCAAGAAGTGATGCATGAAGGTACAGGGCATGCGGCTTATGCCTCTTTTCCTAAAGATTATGGCTTAGTCGGTAAAACAGGAACCACTAATGATGCTAAAGACAGTTGGTTTGCTGGTTATACTGGCGATTATTTGTCAGTGGTTTGGGTAGGGCGAGATGATAATAAGCCGATAGGTTTGACTGGTGCGACCGGAGCTTTACCTATTTGGACGGCATTAATGCAGAAAATATCGACCCAAGCCGTGAATCTGATAGCTCCTGATAATGTCAAATTAATGTGGGTTGATTCAGAATCAGGTCTGTTAAACCGAGATAGTTGTGGTAGTAGCAAACAATATCCTTATATTGCAGGATATGAACCTACGACTTATTCAGAGTGTGGACAAAGTGTTTTTGAGCAAGATAAACCATTTTTTGAAGAGTTTCATGAAGATGAGCCCAAACAAAATCAGTAACCAACATAATAAATTATAAAAGAGTAGCTATGATTAATAACAACCTTGTTCGCTTGCTTTGTTTGAGTCTTTTTATATTCAGTCATGGCGTTTATGCGAGTGATCAGCCTATTAAAAAACTGCAAGCATTTTTGAAAACATCAAAATCTTTGACGGCTGATTTTAAACAAGTGCTGATTAATGAAGCGGGTAGTCCTTATCAAACGAGTTCGGGGGTATTTTATTTACAACGACCTGGAAAATTTCGTTGGAATTATCTAAAGCCCTTTCAACAGCAAATTGTCTCCACGTCCGGCAAGGTTTGGTTTTATGATGCTGATTTAGAGCAAGTTACCGTTAAAACCCTGGATGAGTCGGTAGGTTCAACCCCAGCGTTATTGTTAAGTGGTGAGATCTCACTAGAAGATAATTTTATTATGGAGAATCAAGGTGAAGAAGGTGATTTGCTTTGGATTAGATTATTGCCAAAAAACAAGGACAGTACCTTTAAATATATCGTCATCGGACTGAATAAAGGCGTGTTGGGTGGTATGGAGCTTAGTGATAATTTCGGACAACTCACCCGTATTTATTTTTCCAATGTATTGCTAAACCCACCTATAAAGCCAACTGTGTTTGAGTTTAAAGCACCTGCAGGCGCTGATGTTTTTTCTGATCAGTAGGTTAAAGAGGGAAAGGCTAAAGGCTAAAGGCTAAAGGCTAAAGGCTAAAGGTTAAAGGCTAAAGGCTAAAGGTTAAAGGTTAAAGGCTAAAGGCTAAAGGTTAAAGGCTAAAGGCTAAAGGCTAAAGGCTAAAGGTTAAAGGCGAAAGGCGAAAGGCGAAAGGCGAAAGGAACAATAATATTGTGGTGATGCTTCGTAGGGGCGTATTGCATACGCCCTTTTAAAATCCACCCTACAAAACTACAAAACTCTATATTCTTTATGTTTGATGATTTAACTAAACCTTTGGCTGATAGAATGCGGCCTAAATCATTGGATGATTATGTCGGTCAACAGCACATACTGATGCCCGGCAAGCCGCTTTATGAATCTATTTTATCTGGGCGCTTACATTCCATGATTTTCTGGGGGCCTCCAGGTACGGGTAAAACGACACTGGCGCGACTCATTGCTCAACATTCTGATGCCGAGTTTATGCCGATTTCTGCGGTGTTATCGGGTGTTAAAGAAATTAGAGCGGCTGTTGCCGATGCTAAAAAAATTCAGCAAGAACAATTGAGGCAGACTATTTTGTTTGTCGATGAAGTCCATCGTTTTAATAAATCACAACAAGATGCTTTTCTGCCGCATGTAGAAGACGGTACTGTTTATTTTGTCGGTGCAACTACTGAAAATCCCTCTTTTGCGCTCAATAATGCTTTGTTATCTCGCGCACGTGTTTATGTGCTTAATGCTTTAACGAGCGATGATTTGTTGGGTGTGTTGAATAAAGCCTTAGCCGACTCAAATAAAGGCTTGGGTAGTTTGAATATTGAAATGTCTGATGACATTAAGTTGCAATTCGCAAAAGCTGCGGATGGCGATGCGAGAAGATTGCTTAATTTATTGGAAATTGCCGTGGAACTTGCGGCAGCCAAGAATAGTACAGTGATTAATGAAAGCTGTGCGCTTGAGGTGCTATCGGGTGGTGTCAGACGTTTTGATAATCAGGGCGAAGAATTTTACAATCAGATATCAGCGTTGCATAAATCAGTCAGAGGTAGTTCACCTGATGCGGCTTTATATTGGTTATGCCGAATGATGGATGCCGGTTGTGATTTGGCTTATTTAGCAAGGCGTATTGTGCGGATGGCTTCTGAAGATATAGGTAATGCCGATCCTAGAGCCTTACAAATCACTATCAATGCCTGGGAAGCTCAGGAAAGACTGGGTAGTCCTGAGGGTCAATTATCCTTGGCTCAGGCGGTGGTTTATTTGGCGTGCGCACCTAAAAGCAATGCGGTGTATAAGGCGTATAATGCCGCAATGCTTGATGCAAAACAGAGTGGAAGTCTTTCGGTGCCTGTGCATTTAAGAAATGCCCCCACTCAACTGATGAAGTCACTCGATTATGGTAAAGCTTATCGTTATGCGCATGATGAGCCCGATGCCTATGCAGCAGGAGAAACCTATTTTCCAGAGCAATTGATAGGAACACGTTATTACCAGCCAGTCGATCGTGGCTTAGAAATCAAGATCAAAGAAAAATTAAAGCATTTGCAGGAGCTTGATAAGCAGTCTTAAGCCGACCTACTTAACTGCTCAAAGTTAAGCATTTGTAGGGGCGACAGATTCGCCCAGTAATCCGATGTTCCAAGATACAGGGCGAATGAATTCGCCCCTACAACTGAAACTCTTTTTTCTTACCCTTAACTGTGAGCATTGACGCTTATTGTCACAGACCAAAGTTTGTAGGCCGGAATAAGACTTTACGAGCGTAGCGAGTAAAGCGTTTCCGGCACATCACTTTGTATCATTTTTAAGTTTGGTTGGGTTAGCGATAGCGTAACCCGACAATATGTCGTAATGTGTGTCGGGTTAAGGCTATCGCCTAATCCGACCTACTTAACTGCTCAAAGTTAAGCATTTGTAGGGGCGAATTCATTCGCCCAGTAATCCGATGTTCCAAGATACAGGGCGAATCTGTCGCCCCTACAACTGATTACCCTTAACTGTGAGCATTGACGCTTATTGTCACAGACCAAAGTCAAGTTTTTATGGTCGGGTTAGCGATAGCGTAACCCGACAATATGTCGTAATGTGTGTCGAGTTAAGGCTATCGCCTAACTCGACCTACTCATGCTTTAGCTTTCAGCAGTGGTTGGATCAATAATGGTTTTAACTTCAGAAATACGATTTGCAGGAAAGCCACCTTGTTCAGCGTGAGCTTTAATGGTTTCTGCATCGGGTGCGATATAAACACAGTAGACCTTATCATCCGTTACATAACTTTCTAACCATTGAATCTTTGGACCTAAATCATTAAGGACGCTGCAAGATTTTTGTGAAATGCCTTGTAAGTCTTGAGTGCTTAAAGCGCCAGCACCTGGAATTTCACGTTCGATAATAAATTTTGGCATATTGATATTCCTAGATTGTAAATAGCAAAGAGTTGTTTTGAGGCGTTATGGTAGCACCCGCTTTTAAAGAGATCACTTAATTATTTTGGCTAGTAACTAAAGGTTGGGCAGTTAGCTTTTTAGCTGTAGGTCGGATAAGACCATCTGAGCGCAGCGCGTGGTGGCTTTTCCGGCAATCTGAGCAATGCCTAGGCCGGAAACGACGCACGTAAAGTCTTATTCCGGCCTAAAAGTACTGTTATTTGGCATACGGGACTGTCCCTGCGGAGTTTCAGAGAAATAGTCCTTCGATTAGAGCAGAGCTGCAATGATATTTATAACGATGAGAGTTAATTCCTTGCTCCAAACAAGGCGCTGCCTACTCGAACTATAGTTGAACCTTCTGCAATCGCTGCGACTAAATCGCCACTCATGCCAAAAGACAGAGTATCTAGTTTGAAATGATCAAGTTTTTTAGTCGCTTCATAAAGCTTTTTATAAGGCTGGCGTTGTTTTTCAAAATCATCTTCGGGTGCTGGAATAGTCATAACGCCACGCAGTTTTATGTTAGGCAATGCGGTAACTTGTTCACAAAGTTCTGGTAATTCGTCTAGGCTGATGCCAGATTTGCTGAGCTCATTGCTCGTATTAATTTGTAAGCATACATTTAATGGTGTTAAGTTAGCCGGGCGTTGCTTGCTAAGGCGCTGAGCAATATTTAAGCTATCAACGCTATGTACCCAATCAAAATGGCTGGCTATGGCTTTAGTTTTATTGGATTGTATGGGGCCAATAAAATGCCAAGTAATTGCAAAAGCACCTAATTCACGTTGTTTTATTAAGGCTTCTTGGTAATAGTTTTCACCAAAATGACGTTGCCCGGCTTGGTAAGCTAGAGCAATGTCTGCGGATGGCTTAGTTTTACTCACTGCTAATAATAAAACCGAGCCAGGTTCACGATGGTAGCTTATTTCTGCTTGTTTAATTTGGTTGAGTATTTCTTTTAATTGACTGGATATCATGTGAATTCAGAGTTTGTGACGGTCAAAGTGGCTACTATTAAACCGCACTGTCTTTAAAAAGCAAGAAGTCACTCTTAGATAACATGGTGGTGATAGTCAGTAGGGGCGTATTGCATACGCCCATTTATCCAAAGCTTATTTAATAGGATGTTTGCAATACGCCCCTACGAGGTTTGTATAATTTCGGATACAAGAATTTACAACGATTAAATAGCCATTTTTTAGGAGGCGCTTCACGGTCGTTCAGCAGATCCTATGGGGCTATCGGTATTTTTCTATGTGGATCATTTTTTATTGCAGTTACCTAAAAGGAGCGTTTATGGATATTACTGAATTATTAGCTTTTTCCGTTAAAAGTGTTGCATCTGATTTACATTTATCTGCAGGTTTGCCGCCTATGATTCGTGTGGATGGTGATGTTCGGCGTATTGATGTTCCTGCCCTGGATCATAAATCCATCCACGCATTAATTTATGACATTATGAACGATAAGCAGCGTCATGATTATGAGGAATTTTTAGAGACCGATTTTTCTTTTTCATTGCCCGGTGTTGCAAGGTTTCGTGTTAATGCTTTTAATCAAGAACGAGGTGCAGCGGCAGTCTTTAGAACGATTCCTTCAAAAGTGTTATCACTAGCTGACTTAGAGGCACCTAAGTTTTTTGAGGAGGTCACAAGAAAGCCACGAGGTTTAGTGTTAGTCACCGGGCCTACTGGTTCTGGTAAATCAACAACTTTAGCCGCCATGATCAATCATATTAATTGCAATGATTATGCCCATATACTGACGGTTGAAGATCCTATTGAATTTGTTCATGAAAGCCAAAAATGCTTGATTAATCAGCGAGAAGTTCATCGAGATACCTTAGGTTTCAATGAGGCTCTGCGTTCTGCTTTACGTGAAGATCCTGACATTATCATGGTCGGTGAAATGCGTGATTTAGAAACCATACGCCTTGCATTAACAGCAGCTGAGACTGGTCATTTGGTGTTCGGTACTTTGCATACCAGTTCTGCCGCTAAAACCATCGATCGGATCATAGATGTGTTTCCTTCGGCTGAAAAAGACATGATACGCTCCATGTTATCAGAATCTTTGCAGGCTGTTATTTCACAAACACTCATGAAGAAAATTGGCGGTGGTCGCATAGCTGCCCATGAAATTATGGTTGGTACTTCAGCGATTAGAAATTTGATTCGTGAAGCTAAAGTGGCACAAATGTATTCGGCGATACAAACAGGGCGGAGAGATGGTATGCAAACCTTGGATCAAAGTTTGAAAGAATTGGTAGATAAAGGTCTGGTCAATTCGCAAATAGCGGCGACAAAAGCCGTTGATAAAACCTTATTTCATTAGGAGGCTTTGTGGATTTTAATGCCTTGCTGGCACTGATGGTGCAAAAAAAAGCCTCTGATTTGTTTATTACTGCAGAAAGAGCGCCGACCTTAAAAGTTGATGGTAGTTTATTACCTGCTACTGACATGCCTTTAACGGCTGAGCAAACCTTAGTGCTGGTATTAAGTATTATGGATGAGCGACAAAAGCATGAGTTTGAAAAAACCAAAGAATGTCAGTTTGCTATTAATGTTAATGAGCTAGGTCGATTCAGGGTCAGCGCCTTTACTCAGCGTAATTGTGCAGGCATGGTGTTACGACGAATAGAAAGTAATATACCAGATGCTGATGATCTCAGTTTGCCGCCTATTTTAAAAACTATGATTATGGAAAAGCGTGGCTTGATTATTTTTGTGGGAGGTACAGGTACCGGAAAATCGACTTCATTAGCGGCCTTAATTAAATATAGGAATCAAAATAGTAGTGGTCATATTATAACTATTGAAGATCCAATAGAGTTCCATCATCCTCATTTAGGTTGTATTGTTACTCAGCGTGAAGTCGGAATTGACACTGAATCTTATGAAGTCGCTTTAAAAAATACCTTAAGACAAGCGCCGGACGTTATTTTGATTGGTGAAATTAGAACCCGAGAAACCATGCAGAATGCTATCACCTTTGCTGAAACAGGACATTTATGTTTGTCTACGTTACATGCAAATAATGCAGATCAAGCTTTGGATCGGATTTTACATTTTTTCCCCGATGAAATGCATAATCAATTATTGTTAGATTTATCGCTAAACCTGAAAGGTATTGTTGCCCAGCAACTTATTAAACGTAATGATGGCTTGGGTCGATATCCAGCGGTAGAAATATTAATTAATACGCCATTGATCAAAGATTATATCCGTAAAGGTGAAATTCATAAGCTTAAAGAGTTAATGAAAAACTCGAGAGAACAGTCTATGCAGACCTTTGATCAAGCGCTTTATGATTTATATTTGGCAGGTAAAATTAGTTATGACGATACCTTGAATTCAGCCGATTCAAAGAACGAAGTGCGTTTAATGATAAAGTTAGGTTGTGAGAAATCTCATCTACTTGATGATAGTGCGATGCATTTGACTGAAAACGATGATCATAGCAATGATTTTTAGAGGGGCTTAGATTGTAGGATGGGTAGAACAAAGTGAAACCCATCAAGCGGATGTCATATCATGGGTTTCGCTAGCGCTCTACCCATCCTACGCAACTACATTACGATCGATATCTACAATTAGTTATAGCTGTAGACCGAAATAAGACTTTACGAACGTAAGAGAGTAAAGCGTTTCCAGCATAGGTACTGCTCCTGTGCAGGAAACGCCACCACGCGCTACGCTAGCATGGTCTTATTCCAGCCTACAATTAACTTAACGTCTGCTTAGCCTGCCATTCAGAACGCAAGTTCGTTACATCATTTTCTCTTATTTTTAGAGTTTCCATAAACTCATCGCCATGAATTGACCATTCATTATAATTGTAGTCGTTATTATGATTGGTTAATGATTCTGCTAAAAAATTAACGGCTAATAAGGCTAGTACTTCATCTGACAAAACGCCTTCACGAAAGGCAGTAATGGTATGGTGGTGTCTAATGGCGAGGGTAATTGAGGTTGGTAAGCACCAAGCATGACTTAATAAAGCGCCGACTAAAGAGTGATCGGTACCATGACGTAATCTTTCGATATTTATTAAGGTATCTTCTATCCCTGCTGCTGTTTTGAGTGTCTCTTGATAGCCATCAAATTGCTGAGCTAACAAAACTTTGCCGCAATCATGAAATAGTCCAAATAATTGCGCATCATCTGTATTAATGCTGTCCAGATGTTGGGCGATAAATACAGAGCTAGAAGCAATTTCTACGCTATGATTCCAGAACAAATCAAGATCTAAACAACCGCTAGTCTCTGCAATCTTTTTTAGAGACAAGGCTGCAACCAGTATATAAATTCTATTTATGCCTAATAAGAAAACAGCCTGTCTTATCGAGGTAACCTTATCTGCTAAGCCATAATAAGCAGAGTTAATGGTTTTTAACACAGCTGCAGATAAGCCTATGTCTTGAGCAATTAATTCAGCCATTTCAACTAGATTAGCGCCATCCTTATCAGCTTGAGCTTTTTGAATCTTTAATAATATAGTCGGCCTAGATGGAATAATAATATTATCAAGTAGGGTTGTATCGGTCTCTTCTGTTTTTGAGGTATTCAGATAGCTCATTTCTTTAAGCCTATAGTAGTGCTTTCGGTATTTTTGATAATATAATCACAGAAAAGCGCCGTAGAGAATAAGCGATAATCCTGAGTAATTAATTCAGATTCGGATTGGATTTTTTGAGTCTTTATCGGTATTGAAGTAGATGGAATAATATTATTCAATATATAATCAACATTTTGTTCTGCTGTTTTTAGATCGTTAATAAAATTCATAACTTATTCTCTAGGCTGATTAAGATTTTTTTGTATAGTGCTTTCGGTATTTTTAATAGATAAATGTCAGTAATTTAATACAATGCTTACAGCTTTTTCCTTACGTTGAATTATATACAAATTATTAATAATTGTGATCTAATTTTTAAATCACCTATAACTCAAATAAAATTAATGGCTTAGTGTTATTTTATGACTATAATTAACTAAATCATTCGGTTTTGTTAAATTTTGAAAGATTGTTTAGGCATACTCCAAATAGAGGGCTTTAAATCATTAATTTAAGGCTAATTAC
>QVQD01000048.1 GCA_003584875.1 Methylococcales bacterium | reverse complement strand
GTACTTATTTAATATGCTGTTTAGCATGGATGACTAAGGTGCTGATGTGCTAGGCTTTTTTATAAACAAAACTCGTGAGTTTTGACTCCGTTAATCTCCACATTTAAGTAATACTGGAGTCAAAACTCAAGAGTTTTGCTGCTTTTAGTTTCCCGAGGTACTTATTTAACATGCAGTCTAACATGGATAGCTAAGGTGCTAGGCTTTTTTAAAAACAAAACTCGTGAGTTTTGACTCCGTTTTTTAAACAAAACTCGTGAGTTTTGACTCCGTTAGTCTCCACATTTAAGTGATACTGGAGTCAAAACTCAAGAGTTTTGCTGCTTTTAGTATCCCGAGGTACTTATTTAACATTCAGTCTAACATGGATGACTAAGGTGCTAGGCTTTTTTATAAACAAAACTCGTGAGTTTTGACTCCGTTAATCTCCACATTTAAGTAATACTGGAGTCAAAACTCACGAGTTTTGCTGCTTTTGACTCCGTTAGTCTCCAAACTAGTTATTGAGTTGAGTCATTGACTCCGTTAAATCACGCCAAGCTACGTGCTGAATTTGCTCGTGTTCTGTTGAGATAAGGGTCAGTTTTACTTCAACCAATACTTGAGAGTTATCAGCTCGAAGATGTAACCATTCAAAGCACTCATAACCAGTTTGATGAACTAATTCAAGGATTGCCCTGGCTTTTTCTTCAGAGCACTGACCATCAGGTTGAAAGGTGGGCGAAATATCACTAGGACGTAGATTTAAAAAACGCTCTTTGTTGGAGTAGCCTAAAAATTTAATAGTGGCGGCATTGCAATCAACAAAACGACCATTTTTGATGATCAGCATGGGATCTGCCATCGATTCAAAAAACAGATGGTAATTTCTATCGCTTTTAGTTGCTTTTAGCCAAGTTGGATAAGATTGCCAGTCTTTTACCCATGCTAATACATGAGAGGCGGGCATGGGTTTAGCGATTACATAGCCTTGGCCTAGTTCACAGCCCATGCTGAGTAACAACTCACCTTGCTCTATGCTTTCAATGCCTTCTGCAATCACATGTTTACCCATATCATTAGCCATGTGGATAATATGGCTTACTAAATTAAAGTCTTGTTCAGAATGAGAGATGCCCATGATAAAGCTGCGATCAATCTTAATCGTCTTAACAGGGAAGTCTCTTAAATAAGTGATCGATGAATAGCCGGTGCCAAAATCATCTAGGGCAAGCTCAAGTCCCAGTTCGAGGCAGCGATTAAGCGCTTTTGAAACTAGCAAGCGATCTTCAATCGCCGTGGTTTCTAATATTTCTAGCTCTAAGCTTCCCCCTTTAAAGTTAGGCTGTTTATTAATTTCGGCGGCTAAAATTTCAATAAAGTTTGTTTGCATGAGTTGTCTTGCGTCAACATTAACACTGATGCTGGTTTTTAAACCGTGTTCGTTCCAAGTATTTAATTGCTTTAATGCACTCTTAATCACCCAGTAACCTAATTCAATACCTAAGGGATGATTTTGAACGATAAACAAAAATTTCGACGGCGCTAAGAGTTCAGTATGATTTTTATTCCAGCGTATTAAGGCTTCAAAGCCATACACTTCACCTGTAGCCATATTCACTTTAGGCTGGTAATGCAATTCAAACTCATCACGACTTATACCTAAGCGTATGGCTTCGATAGAATTGTTACGGGTGATGATGATTTGATCTTGAGTTCGATCGAACTGATGGTAACAATTTTTACCTCGTTGCTTAGCAACATACATGGCCTGATCGGCTTGCGCTAAAAGCATTTCCGCATCAATATCAAAACCCTCGTTTTCTTTAGGATATAAAGAAATACCAATACTTGCTGAGACTTTTATCGCGGTTTCTCTTAAAAAAAGTTCAGCATTGCAGGCTGCTAAGATACGAGGAATAGCCACCTCAAGATAGTGTGTGTTATTCAATTCATCTAAAATAATGATGAATTCATCACCGCCTAATCTGGCTAAGGTGTCGGTATCACGAATGGCTTCTTTCATTTTATGACTAATGGCGATTAAAAATTCATCGCCCATTTCATGGCCATAGTGATCATTAATCGACTTGAAGCCATCCAGATCAATAAATAACAGCGCAATAAAACCGCCGCGCCTTTTAACGCCGCTCATGGCATGATTGAGTCTATCCATCAGTAATAAGCGGTTCGCTAAGCCCGTTAAATTATCGTAATGGGCCAGTTGCTCAAAATGCTGACGTTTTTCAATGATTGAGGAAATGTCACTAGCAACCGCTAGATAACGCTTGGGTTTATTCTGACTATCAGGGACAACCGAGATAGTGGTCATTAAGGTGATGTGATGACCTGCTTGATGGCGATTGATAATTTCGCCACGCCAAAAACCTTGGTTTAAAATGGCTTGCCACATCTGTACGTAGAAGTCTTTATCGTGTTCTCCAGATTTAAGTATGCGCACATTTTGGCCTATAACTTCATCTCGGCTATAGCCAGTAATCTCAGAAAAACGCTGATTACAATCAACAATCATGCCATCGAGATTGGTGCTATAGATCATTTCATGAGCGATATCAAAATAATCCGTCGCGGCTTTTGAGTTTCTAACATCGGTAATATCAGTACAGGTGCCTAAATAACCCTCAAACACGCCATTCGAAGAAAATTGTGGTACGCATTGCCCGTCTATCCAGCGATATTCACCATCGGCACGGCGTAAACGGTACTCAATTCGAAAAGCGTCCTTTTTATCAAAGGACCGATTATAGATACTCATATAAGGAGCCTGGTCTTCGGGGTGTAGGCCTTCCATCCAGCCCTGATTGAGTTCTTCAACTAAACTACGACCCGTAAATTCTAACCAGCTCTTATTAAACCAAAAACGATTTTTGTGGCAATCGGCTTGCCAAATTAAAGTCGGAGCTGCGTTAGAAAGCTCACGAAAGCGTTGCTCAGAAAGAGTCAATTCGGTTTGATGTAGTTTTTTGGCAGTAATGTCGCGCTGAATGCCAATAAATTGAGTTAATTGATGATTATTATTAAAGATAGGGTTAATAGAGAGTTCATTCCAAAATATTGAACCATCTTTTTTATAATTTACTAACTCGCCTACAAAAGTTTTCTGCTCATTCAGTGCATTCCTGATAGCTTGAATTTGTTTAAGGTCTGTATCTGGCCCTTGTAGTATTGAGCAAGGTTTGCCAATGAGTTCCTGGCAACTGTAACCGGTTAAGTGTTCAAAATCTTTATTAACAAAGGTAATGCGTCTTTGCGCATCGGTGATGACAATGCCGCTGGGTATTAAATTAGCGAGTTCGTCTAAGGCTTGCTGGGCTTTTAAAAGTTGGTTGTTTAGATAATTGCGCTGTTGAGATTCAATGATTGATTTTTTAAGATGTTGCGCTAATTTTAATTCAGCTTCTGACCAAGCTTCAGAACGCCCACGCCAAGTTTCAGACCAAGCCTCAAAGGATTGACGCGGCGTTAATTGGTATTGGCCATCGGTATTTTGGTTGAGGCCTTCAGAGTAGGCACCCGCCCAATTGACAGTCTGTAGCTTTTCTTGTCTTAACCAAATAATGCAGTTTTGCAGGCTGTTGTCAGAGCTGATAGCCAGTAAGCCCGAGGCCTTATCTTGAAAAGCTGCTGCTTCATTATACTGACTGCTAAGTTGACTGCTCACATAATAGCCGTCTGTAATGTTTTGCTCTAGCCAATTAATTAAGCTATTAATTTCATGTTGTGTCGGGGTTATGTCACTGATAAAACGCTCGCCATCAACGATAACTATGATGCCGGTGGCGTTTAAAATAGATTTCAGTTCTTGTAGTAAATTAGTGTGCTGATGAGTTGATATCTTGCTTAATAGATCCACGATTTGTAGGTTCAAATCTAAAAAACTATGGGTCAATTGGTGGTTTTTAGCGAGCTCAAGCTTAGTTAATTTTGAGGCAATCATTTTGCTTATTAAGTAAGCAGTTTCACGCATGGTTACGGAAATTCTTTTAGGCGTAAGATGATGGCAGGCAATCAGACCCCACAGCTCACCGTTTTGTAGTAAGGAAATAGTCATGGTCGCCGCTGTCCCCATATTACGGAGATACTCCATGTGGATGGGCGATAAGCTTCGTAAGGAAGAGGCACTTAAGTTTAATGGCGCTTGAGTGTGGGGATTAAGTGCTGGAGTAAAGGCAACTGGCAGTGCATCAACATCAGTCACCACACGGACTAAATTCTGCTTATAAAGAGCTCGGGCTTGTACTGGAATATCACTGGCTGGAAAGTGTAGGCCTAGATAATTAGTGGCCGCGTCACAACGACTTTGAGCGATGACTTGACCATTCCAGTCTTCATCAAACTTGTAAATCATGACATTGTCATAAGCCATTAATTCACGAACAGCGACGGCAGTTTTGTATAAATACTCGGTTAGCTGAGTATCGTCTGTGTCATCTGGGAGTAATACTTGGTTTTTTAAGATCAGCTCGGTTAAGTTTTCAGGTTTAGCAATGCTGGCGTCATTCGATAATTCCAATACCGGAAAACCGTCCGATATAAAGACATGGGCATCGAGCTTATTAAAGGCTTGGTTGCTAAAGTCAATGACACCTATGGCGGTGTTTGGCTTAGATTGAAAAGCGGTGGCAATTAATTTTTCGACTTGATGAGCAGCATTTTTGCCAAGCACAAAATGTAAGGGTTTATCTAGGGAATGATCTGCTGACATTCCCAGTAGTTCAGCTAGATTCTCGCTGACTTGTAAGATAGTGTGCGGGCTAGCTGGACTTAAAACTAGAGCAACCCCGTGCGGTTGAATAAAACCAAGTTGATGGATAGGCTCAGCAGCGCATTGCGCCATCGCTAGTTCTAAGTCTGAATCTGTGTAAGTCATGATAAGGTTCTAAATATTACAGGCACAGTGCGCTTGGGGAAGGTAAAAAGTAAAGTATTAAATAAAGAAAATAAGGGCTATTGCTTGCTTGCTTGCTTGCTTGCTTGCTTGCTTAATATTGTATATTGACAGCATAGACTTATATGATGATTTCCAACGTGAAAATATAACACTCATTTAGATAATTACCAAACTTAGAGTAAGGGTGTTATTCGCATTCTAATTATCGCATTGAGTGCAATGTTTTTTGGGAACGTTGAGTTGCGTAGCTGCGTTTAATGGCTAGAGCGGTTAGCGAAACCCATCATGTCAAACACGTAGGATGGGTTTCACTTTGTTCTGTAGGGGCGACAAATTCGCCCAGTACATTGGTTTGTTAATACGTGGCGAATGAATTCGCCCCTACAAGCATAGGTATCTACACAAATAATTGTTAGCATTCCCACGCGCGAACGATACATTGTGGTGAAGATCGTAGGGGCGTATTGCATACGCCCTTATAAAATAAGCTCTATAACATTGGACTTTCGATGTTGGGCGTATGCAATACGCCCCTACGGTGATTTTTATCGTTTCCACGCCGATAAGAAATTTGTGTAGATACCTATGCCATACAAGGTACTAATTTTTCAAATTCAAACATGGGTAGCTCAGTAGCTGCGTTTAATGGGTTTCACTTTGCTCTACCTAACCTACGATTTATGAAAGTATTATGATTCAGCCTCCCGATCGGACAGTCATCTGGCATGAGTAACCATAAATTGTGGAAATCATACTGTAGGGGCGAATTTATTCGCCCAGTACATTCGTTTGTTAAAACGTGGCGAATGAATTCGCCCCTACAGGGTACTAATTTTTCAAATTCAAACATGGGTAGCTCCGTAGCTGCGTTTAATGGGTTTCTCTTTGTTCTACCTAACCTAGGATCTACGCTACCGCGACCTGCCCCTACATTAAAAACTCATGACCTATTATTCTTCAAAAACTGCAATAAAATATCCAGCGCTTCACTGTGCATTGCTAAAGACTTTAAGCTTGAAATACTCGAATAACCGGTGATTTGGGCAATTTCATCATTAGCCAATGCCTTAAAGCCCATAGACCATGATTCAAAATCACGATGCTCAATGGTTGAACGATCTATGATGATCACATCATGGTGTCTGGAGTCGCGTAAGATTTTTTTATAAAAGAAGTCAACATCAGCTTCTTCACCTTCTAGAACTTGCATAAAGTTGCCATCTAAATAGATTAATAATCCTGTTATATGGCTAAGGTTATTATTCTTTACTGAAATATTTAATAAGTCTGCAAGCTCATCAGGACTTAAAAGCTTATTAGCTGAACTCACATAAATTAAACGAATCATTTTTAGCTCTTATAGTTGGTTTGTCTGAGGGACTATTTACACTGTTTTTTGTATTTGACAAAGTTTTTTTGGGAGCAGTTGTGTTTGATGGGTTTACTTTGCTCTACCTATCCTACGATCTGTGAAAGTATTATGATTTAGCCTCCCGATCGGACAGTTCATCTGGCATGAGTAACCATAAATTGTGGAAATCATACTGTAGGGGCGAATTCATTCGCCCAGTACATTGGTTTGTTAATACGTGGCGAATGAATTCGCCCCTACAGGGTGCTAATTTTTCAAATTTGAACATGGGTAGCTGCGTTTGATGGGTTTCACTTTGTTCTACCTAACCTACGATCTGTGAAAGTATTATTATTTAGCCTCCCGATCGGACAGTCATCTGGCATGAGTAACCATAAATTGTGGAAATCATACTGTAGGGGCGAATTCATTCGCCCAGTACATTGGTTTGTTAATACGTGGCGAATGAATTCGCCCCTACAAGGTATTAATTTTTCAAATTTGAACATGGGTAGCTGCGTTTGATGGGTTTCGCTTTGCTCTACCCATCCTACGATCTATTTTGATGCGCCTGTCGGCAGCATCCTATAAAGAGTTTGTAGGAGCGACTTTTTAGTTTTATTGGAGGGTTAGGTATATGGTGGCGGTATTTTTCCTAACATTTTAAAGTTATAACATGTAAAATCGCCGACTTGTTTTTTGTTAATTTGGGATGTTAATGTGTTTAGAGGAACTACCATTCTTTCTGTGCGTCGAGGCGACAAGGTTGTTATTGGCGGTGATGGGCAAGTCACGCTAGGTAATACAGTTATGAAAGGCAATGCCCGTAAGGTGCGTAGACTTTATCATGATAAAGTGATTGCCGGTTTTGCAGGTGCCACAGCTGATGCCTTTACCTTGTTTGAACATTTTGAAGGCAAGTTGGAAAAACATCGTGGCAACTTAACTCGTGCAGCAGTTGAGATGGCTAAAGATTGGCGTACTGATCGTGCTTTACGCAAATTAGAAGCTTTACTGACCATTGCAGACTCAAAAACCTCATTGATTATTTCTGGTACCGGTGATGTTATCGAACCGGAATATGATTTAATGGCTATTGGCTCGGGCGGTGCTTTTGCGCAAGCTGCAGCTAGGGCCTTATTGGAAAATACCGATCTTAGTGCCCGCGAAATTGTCGAACGATCTTTGAATATCGCCGCTGATATTTGTATTTATACCAATCATAATCTCCGCATAGAAGAATTAGACGCAGAACCCAACGAGTAAACGCATGACACAAATGACTCCTAAAGAAATTGTAAGTGAATTAGATAAGCATATTGTTGGTCAAGCCAGCGCTAAGCGTTCCGTGGCCATTGCCCTTAGAAATCGTTGGCGTCGTCAGCAAGTTGATCCTGCCTTACGCGATGAAATTACCCCAAAAAATATCTTAATGATAGGCCCTACCGGTGTGGGTAAAACAGAAATTGCAAGGCGTTTGGCTAAATTAGCTAATGCACCTTTTATTAAGATAGAAGCGACTAAATTTACTGAGGTGGGTTATGTTGGTAGAGATGTCGAGTCTATCATTCGTGACTTGGTTGATACGGCTGTTAAATTGACTCGCCAAGTGGAAATGGAGAAGGTTCAAAACAAAGCTTTTGATGCCGCTGAAGAAAAGATTTTAGATATACTTTTGCCTGTAGCGGATGGCGGTATGTTATCTGACACGCAAGAAGCGACACGTCAGAAAATGCGTAAAAGATTACGTGAAGGCCAATTGGATGATAAAGACATAGACGTCGATGTGCATGTTGCACCTGTGGGTGTAGAAATTATGGCGCCTCCTGGTATGGAAGAAATGACCAGCCAATTGCAAGGTATGTTTCAAAGCATGGGGTCTGGTAAAACTAAGTCGCGCAAGATGTCTATTAAGAAAGCCATGCAAACTTTGCAAGAAGAAGAAGCGGCTAAATTGGTTAATGAAGACGATATACGCACGCGAGCAGTTGATGCGGTAGAGCAAAACGGTATCGTATTTTTAGATGAAATCGATAAGATTTGTAAACGCTCTGAAATGGGCAGTGGTGGTAGTGATGTCTCGCGCGAAGGTGTACAGCGTGATTTGTTGCCTTTAGTTGAGGGTAGTACCGTCAGCACTAAATATGGCGCGATTAAAACCGATCATATTTTATTTATCGCCTCGGGTGCTTTTCATGTTGCTAAACCTTCTGACATGATTCCTGAATTACAAGGCCGTTTTCCGATTCGGGTTGAGCTTAGTGCTTTGTCTGCAGATGATTTTGTGCGAATTTTAACCGAGCCGAATGCCTCATTAACGGAGCAATATATCGCTTTATTGGCTACAGAAGGCGTATCGTTAAGCTTTGCACCAGAAGGCATATTGCGGATTGCAGAACTAGCTTGGCAGGTGAATGAAAGCACTGAAAACATAGGTGCAAGACGATTACATACTATGTTGGAGCGCTTGTTGGAAACTATTTCCTTTGATGCCCCTGACTTAACAGAAAAAACCATCGTTATTGATGCGGCTTATGTTAACCAAAGTTTAGGGGAGTTAGTTCAAGACGAGGATTTGAGTCGCTATATTTTATAGTTTCTGAGCTCACGGCTTGGTCGCTATCAATAATCAGTCTTAGCAAAATGTCGGGTTACGCTATCGCTAATCCGACCTACATAACTTACCTTTAAATTGAAAATGCGTTTAACTGTAACACCTTGCAATACTTGGCCTACTGAAATTAAACTGCATCAAGTGTCGAATATACTTGAAATCAGTTTTGATGATGGCAACGTTTTTAAGCTACCTAGCGAATATTTGCGTGTCTACACGCCTTCAGCAGAAGCGATAGGTCATGCGCCTGGTCAAGAAACGCTGCAACTGAACAAAGAAACAGTCAGTATTAGCGAAATAAAACCTATTGGCAATTATGCTATTTGTCTGGTCTTTAGTGACGGACATGATAGTGGCATTTACACTTGGGATTTATTATATAAACTAGGCGCTGAATATAAAGACTTATGGGCTAACTACCTGAATGAACTTAAAGATGCTGGCCATCAGCGCCAAGAATCAATTAATACACGGTATAACTAATGACAAACGATAACACCACCCATTTTGGTTTCAAGCAAGTTGCAACCGATGAAAAAGTTAATTTAGTACGAGGCGTATTTGATTCGGTTGCCGGACAATACGACATCATGAATGATTTGATGTCATTGGGCATACATCGTATTTGGAAGCGCGTTGCTGTCCAACTCAGCAATGTGCGTCAAGGTGAAAAAGTACTAGATTTAGCCGGCGGAACAGGCGATTTAACCATACTCTTTGAGCAACGTGTCGGCAAAGAGGGTCAGGTCGTTTTAGCAGATATTAATTCTGAAATGTTGCGTACTGGTCGTAGTCGTCTGATTGATAAAGGCCTAGTTGGCAATATTCGTTATGCCCAAGTTAATGCCGAGTGCTTACCTTTTGAAGACAATACCTTTGATTGCGTGTGTATCGCTTTTGGTCTGCGTAATGTTACTGATAAAGACGCGGCCTTGCGTTCTATGTACCGCGTGTTAAAGCCCGGTGGTCGAGTGATCGTGTTGGAATTTTCACATCCCGTTGATAAAGTCACTGAAAAAGTCTATGACTTTTATTCATTCAAGCTACTACCTAAAATCGGTAAGGTCGTTGCTAAAGATGAAGATAGCTATCGTTATCTTGCTGAATCTATTCGTATGCATCCTAAACAAGATGAGCTTAAAAAAATGATGGAGAATGCAGGCTTAGAACGCTGCGAGTACTTCAACATGACGCAAGGGATTGTTGCTGTGCATAGAGGTTATAAAATCTAATATGGCTATTAAAGCGTTATTGATGAATGCCTTTGAAATTGCTATCAATCAATATCTTAGCTTAGATCCTAATGCTTCTACTTTTTTAGCGCCTTTAGCTGGTAAAGTCATTAAGGTGACGATAACGACCTTTAATGAAAGCCTCTATTTGTGCCCCAGCATCGATGCCATACAGTTAATGGATTTCAGCTCAGAGCCCGTTGATACCCAATTAACCGGCTCTGTGTTTGCTTTTGGCTTAATGGGGCTTAGCTCTAAACCTATGCGATCCATTTTTTCAGGTGATATTCAAATCGAAGGCGATACGCAAGTAGGTCGCAAGTTTCAAGCGCTATTTTCTAAATTGGATATTAATCTCGAGCCGCATATTGCTCGCTACGCCGGGGATAATGTGGCTCAGCATCTCAGTCAGTTTTTTCGATCGGGTCATGAGTGGGGTAAAGAGTCTATTGAAAGCTTTAGACTTAATGTTTCGGAATATTTACAAGAAGAAACTCGTGATCTTCCCTCTGAACCAGAAATTGCTATTTTTCATGCTCAAGTAGATGAAATACGCACGCAGTTTGATCGTTTACAAAGTCGTATACAGCGCTTAGAAAATAACCTAGTTGATAAATCTCTCAAGCCCAACACTTAAAGGTATCTCGTGATTCGACCTAACATTTTACTACGCCTGATCCATATTAGCTGGGTATTGGTCGTTCACGGTCTAGACGAAATTGTTTTAAGGACGCATTTATTTCGCCCTATACGCTATCTAGCTTTTATTACGCCCAGTTACTGGCTTAAGAAAAAATCAGAGCCGCGTGGCGTTAGAATCAGAAAGGCCTTAGAAGATTTAGGCCCTATTTATGTCAAATTTGGTCAAGCTTTATCGACTCGTAAAGATTTACTGCCAGATGATATTGCTGATGAGCTTATAAAACTCCAAGATCGAGTTCCGCCTTTTAGCAACGAGATTGCGCGTAACATTATCGAATCAGAGTTAGGCATGTCTATTGCCGAAGCTTTTTTAGAATTTGATGCTACACCTTTGGCTTCAGCATCGGTTGCTCAAGTTCATACGGCTATCTTGCATAGTGGCGAGAATGTGGTCGTTAAGGTCTTGCGCCCAGATATTGAAGCGCGTATTCGATCAGATATAGGCTTGCTTTATGAACTCGCACGTTTTGCAGAGCGCTTTTGGCCGGATGCCAAACGCTTACGCGCCAAAGAAGTGGTTGCTGAGTTTGAAAAAACAACTTTAGATGAATTAGATTTAGTTAGAGAGGCGGCTAATGCCGCTAAGTTGCGACGCAATTTTGAAAACTCGCCGTTAATCTATATTCCAGAGGTTCATTGGCCTTTGACTCGTCAAAAAGTGATGGTCATGGAGCGCATTTATGGCATACCCGTCGGTGATATTGAACGACTAAAAGCTGGTGGTGCTGATTTTAAGTCGTTGGCAGAACGTGGCGTAGAAATATTTTTTACGCAGGTGTTTAGAGATAACTTCTTTCATGCAGACATGCATCCTGGCAATATATTTGTTGATTTGCCCGATAAATATATTGCGGTAGATTTTGGTATTGTAGGTTCTTTGTCACTTTCTGATCAGCGCTATCTGGCGGAAAACTTCTTGGCCTTTTTTAATCGCGATTACCGTAAAGTCGCAGAGATGCACGTAGAGTCGGGCTGGGTGCCGAGTACGACACGCATCGAAGAATTTGAATCAGCCATACGAAGTGTCTGTGAACCTATCTTTGAAAAGCCTCTCAAGGATATTTCCTTTGGTCAATTATTGTTGCGCTTATTTCAGACCGCTCAACGCTTTGATATGCGTGTACAACCGCAATTAGTCTTGCTACAAAAAACTTTATTGAATATCGAAGGCTTGGGTAGGCAACTTTATCCTGAGTTAGACTTATGGCAAACTGCTAAGCCTTACTTAGAGCAATGGTTTCATGAGCGTATAGGCCCTAAAGCCAAAATCGAAAAAATCATTAAACAATTTCCAGAGTTTGCTGAGCAATTTCCACATATTCCCTCATTGCTTTACAAAGCTTTAGATAATGCGGCACAAGGCCAAGCTAATGCACAAGCGCAGCAACTAGAATTAACGCTATTGCGGCAGCAAATGGCAAATAATCATCGCACCACGATATGGGCAATGATTATCAGTGCAGCAACCATTAGTTTTGCAATCGTATTTAATAGTTTAGGGCAGTTATAGAAATAGCTAAGCCAACATAACATAACCCCCTTCCAG
>QVQD01000199.1 GCA_003584875.1 Methylococcales bacterium | reverse complement strand
CTTGCAAATCCCGACCGGCATCGCTTTTTTTGCCATCAAAACTCGTGAGTTTTGACTCCACTTTATTCGCTATGCCCATGCCGGAAACGCATTCCTCGCTTGCGCTCGAAAAGCCTTCACCGGCCTACGATTATGTATTATTGACTCCACTTTTCTGATTTGTTTTGGATTTCATCCTTCCAAAATGGCAATCTTCTGCAAACTGTTTGCAACCAAGCCCTCCCAAGTGCAATTAACTTAGATCCGATTGCAATTTTATTTGCCCAAGTTTGCACTAAAAAAAATTTCTTCGGGATTTGTGGCTAATTGAATTGAATACGGGGGCTCTTGAATGGCACACTTTTTTAAATTTTTTGTAGATACTCAGCTCTTGAATTGCAATCGATAGCTACTGATTCCGAAATTGATTAGAAAAAACTTCAACTGTGAGGCGTAAAATGGCATTGAAGAACGAACAATTGCACTTCAATTCTCGCAAAACTCTGTTATTTTTTGATTCTTTTAGCTAGGATTCACTATCAAATGCAAGATTTGCTGAACCTTTTTAGATTTTAATCATTACAATTGACATACAATTACCAAACTTGCGGGTAATTCTACTTATGAGTTGCCATCAAGAATGATACAATCTTAATGAATCATAACTAGTTGGTACTAAGCACAGTCTCAAGCAGTCAAGTGCAACATATAATTTGTATTAATAGCACCTAAGTTATTGCTTTTATCAGCTAATATCATAGCTAACAATCGTTGCAAAAGTATTTGCAGTTACCTTATAGAGCTAATATTGACTTTGTAAATGTAGTTTCGACTACTGGGATTCGTACCTCCTCCCAGCAATGAGAGCAATAAAGCGTCACTGCCCAATGTAAAAAAATCCTATTTAATGCCAGCTATAGACGGTAGCAAATCAATATTGATTGATTTAACAACTGAACTACCTAGTCAAAATAACCATTATGCAAACATCACTGATAGTGTAAATAGTTTAAGATGATCTCTAAATTTTACCGAAAACTTAGATCAGCTCTCAAAGTAACTGCACTGTCCGATGGTGTAATGCATAGTCATACGACTATTCAACAGAATTTGCATTCAATTCTGTTCGAAAAAATGGCTGATCCTATACTCCTAATACGAGCCAAAGATGATAAATTCATCGATTGCAATGAGGCAACAATAAGGTTTCTGGCTTATCCTAATAAAGATGCCTTGATGAACTTAAGTCCCTGGCAAATTTCACCTGAATTTCAAGCAAACGGCAAAAGCTCTAAAGATATTGCAAAAGAGCTACATGATATTGTTTATGAACATGGCTTTCATCGCTTTGAATGGCAGCACCTTCGTTATACTGGCGAACTTGTTTCTGTTGAAGTCACGCTTACTTTAATCAATATTGATAACGTACAACTATTTCATGTTGCCTGGCGTGACCTTACCGAACGCAACCAAGCCAATGCTGTTCTACAAGAAAGCGAATTACGCTGGAAATTTGCTTTAGAAGGTTCTGGCGATGGCGTTTGGGATTGGAATATACAAACAGATCATGCCGTCTATTCCAAACGCTGGAAAGAAATGTTGGGTTATGCTGAAGATGATATACAGCCAACTAACCAAGAATGGCAAACACGCATACATCCAGAAGATCAGGCCATGGTAGCAAGCTCTATGCGTTCATATCTGAGTGGTGCCGCTACTATTTACAGAGTTGAATATCGCTTAAAGTGCAAGGATGAGAGCTATATATGGATTTTAGGTCGAGGTATGGTCGTCAGTCGTGATCTACAAGGCAATCCATTACGTATGATTGGAACTCATACAGACATAACGATGATTAAAGAAGCCGAACTAATCTTAATAGAATCAAGACAACAAGCCGTTCGAATCGCTTCCGCTAAAACATTAGACTTAATTACTCGCGATAAAGAATTGGAGATCATTACTCAGCGCTTTCAAACTAGCTTTGATAATGCACCTATCGGCGTAGTTAATATGTCAATCAACGGTTACATTATGGAGGTCAATCAAAGCTTTTGTGATTTTCTTTTGTATAGTCGTGATGACCTAATAAATATACGTTTTAAGAAATTAGTTCATTCGACAGATCAAAAAGCCTACGTCGATAATATTAACAATATGTTGGTATCGGAAGATTCTGCAACAACCCTAGAAATTAAACAGGTTCGTAAAAATGGAGAGCAAGTTTGGGGTCAATTAACCATCAAGCTAATTCATTTAAGCAATGGACAGCCCAATTACTTCATCTTAATTATTGAAAATGTCACTGAACGTAAACATAAAGATGAGCAACTTTTGGCGGCGAAAGAATTAGCCGAAACACTCGCAAAAACCAAGTCACAATTTCTAGCCAATATGTCGCATGAAATTCGTACGCCGATGAACGCTATCATCGGTTTATCAGACCTAGCCTTGCTTGAAGAAAACTCAACAGAACTCAGCACACATGTAAAACACATCAACACAGCAGCGACCCATCTACTCGCTATTATCAATGACATACTCGACTTATCTAAACTAGAAGCAGGTCGTATTCAGCTAATGCCTGCAACCTTCGATTTAGATGAACTACTCAGTACGACACACTATCTTTTATTGAACGCAGCAGTCTCAAAAAACCTACATTTAAGCCTAAATAAAGATCAAAATGTTCCAAGCATCTTGATAGGTGATAGCCTACGTTTACGACAAGTGCTAATTAATCTGGTCGGAAATGCTATCAAATTTACAGATCAAGGCTCTGTTACGTTAAGTATTAGCCTACTAGAATCTATCGAATCAAACGCTAGAATATTATTTGCTGTTAAAGATACCGGCATCGGCATTACCCCTGAGCAGCAAACCAAATTATTTAAGCCATTTAGTCAATTGGACGATGGTTATAGTCGAAATTTTGGAGGCACAGGCTTAGGTTTAGTGATCAGTCAGGACTTAGTCACTTTGATGGGCAGTGAGATTAAAATTGACAGCAACTTTGGCATGGGCAGTTGCTTTAGCTTTGAACTCTTATTACCTGTTGTACCCTTAGTTAAGCTCGAGGAAGATGACGTCTCAACTGAAATCATTGACACTGTACTCCCTGTGCCCATTGAAATATCAAACCAATTAAGGATTCTTGTTGCAGAAGATGATTTTTTAAACCAATTAGTCATCGGCAAAGTATTAGATCATTTTGGAGTTTCTTATGTGCTAGTTAATAACGGCTTAGAGGTGTTATCGCAATTAGAAGAAAATAACTTTGATATTATCTTAATGGACTTGCACATGCCGATGATGAATGGCTATGAGGCAACTTTAGAAATACGTAATATTGCCGAATACAAAGCGAAACCCATTATCGCTTTAACTGCTAGCGTTACAGATGAAGCAAAGCAGCATTGCATAGAAATAGGCATGAATGACTTCATTGAAAAGCCACTGACTATTAGTAAACTTCACGATAAATTAAAATATTGGACAGTGCAAAAGTAAAGGCATAGGTAGTATCGACCGAGCATTTATGCGATAAATCCATCGTAGTAATGTTTAAAGAAAGCATTTTAAGCCAACCCCAAGGGTTTGGACTCCGAGTAAATAACAACTCAGTAACAATGGAGTCCAAACCCTTGGGGTTGGCTTCTGATTTAAGCAACAACAAACGCAGTTTATTTAAAAGGGCGTATGCAATACGCCCCTACGAACGATCCCATCAATGTGTAACATAATCATATTAAGCCAACCCCATGGGTTTGGACTCCGATTAAAATAACAACTCTGAAACATTGGAGTCCAAACCCTTAGGGTTGGCTTCTGATTTAAGCAACAACAAACGCAGTATTTTTAATAGGGCGTTTGCAATACGCCCCTACGAACGATCCCATCAATGTTTAGAATAATCATATTAAGCCAACCCCATGGGTTTGGACTCCGAGTAAATAACAACTCTGTAACATTGGAGTCCAAACCCTTGGGGTTGGCTTCTGATTTAAGCAACAGCAAAGCTCAACTCAACAAGCGCAGCATTTCTTCTGTAAGTTGCTCGATATTAATGGGCTTAGGCACGAATCCATTCATCCCCGCACTGGTACAGGCTTGTTTTTCTTCTAACATGACACCCGCGCTCATTGCAATGATAGGCAAGCTTTTATAAGCATCAAGCTGACGAATTGCTTGGGTTGCTTGTAGACCATCCATGACTGGCATTTGTATATCCATTAACACCAAGTCATAGACTTGATTCTTAATACAATCTATAGCGACTTCGCCATTTTCGGCGATATCATAAACGATGCCGATCTTTTTTAACATTAAGCCTGTGACCAATTGATTAATACGATCGTCTTCAACGACTAGTACACGTTTAGTTTGTATGGCTTGACTGGAATGACTATTTGGGTCGGCTGCTATAACCGGCATTGGGGTATCCATGACTTTAAAATCAAGTTCAAAACTAAACACAGAACCTTGCCCAATCGTGCTTTGCACTTGAACTTCTCCACCCATGGCTCGTACCAGCCCTTGAGAGATCGTTAAACCTAAACCCGTACCACCAAAACGACGGGTTGCCGAGCTATCTGCTTGAGTAAATCGTTCAAATATCAAACCCATTTGCTCTTTTGATAAGCCGATCCCTGTATCACTAATACTAAACTTTAAACGTAGTTTAGTTACAGGCTCAATATTTGATTGATCACAGCGAATAATCAAACTAACTTCACCCTGCTCTGTGAATTTAAAAGCATTACCCAGTAAGTTAATCAGTACTTGTCTTAATCTTAATTCGTCCCCGCATAAATAAACGGGTACATGCTGATCACACTCTACAGAAAATTTCACTCCTGTCTGTTGTGCCGTTAAAGTGAATAAAGCATTAAGTAATGCGATGAGGTCATTAAGCTTAAAGGCTCTATTATCCAAAGAAAATCCAGGCTCTTGAATTTTAGATAAATCAAGTACGTCATTTAAGATAGCCATTAAACTTAAAGACGATTGATTAATTTTTTGTACATACTGTCTAATTTCAGAAAAATCTGTGCAATCTAATGCTAATGTTGATAATCCTATCACTCCATTCATGGGCGTTCGAATTTCATGTGACATATTAGCGATGAATTGGGTCTTTAATAAACTCAATTGATCAGCTTCTTCTTTAGCCTTCCTTAATTCAAGTTCTTGTTGCTTGAGTTCAGTAATGTCTAATTGATAACCGACTAAGCCGTTGACATGCCCCAGAACATCAAAGACGGGTAAAACAGTACTTTGAAAATGCTTTAACTGCCCTCCCTGATTGATACTAAGCTCAGTTGTTTTAGGTTGCCCATTAATCATTATTTCAGCATCATCTGCATCAAAGATTGTACTTAGCTTCTTAGTAAATAACTGGGCATTTTTTTTATATAAGATTGAGGTTAAATCATCAAAGCCCAATAAATTCACTAAGGTCTTGTTGGTTGCAATAATGTTGCCTTCTTTATCCTTATACCAAATAGCTAAGGGCAAATCGTCGATCATGGCATACATTCGTGCGCGACTGGTATCAAACATTTTATTAGTCACCGTCACACTCTGTGCACGTTGTGGATTCAAAATTTTTAATATTTGAAGCTTCTCCTTATATTCAGAGATGACATCACTACAAATCATGCCAATAGTCGCGTAACCCATCAAATATAACCAATACGTTACATAAGCAGATAAGGGAGTAATTAATATATTGATAGAGTTAGTTGTTAATTCAAAATAACTATTGCCATTATGAGTGGCAATAGCGCCCATCAAAGTCACTAGTAAAATAATTAAGTTGCTTTGGTATTTTTCTAACCTGAGCGTACACCAAGCGAGTATTGCATAGAACCAATAAAAGTTAGCAATAATAGCTGAAGAAAATATAAATAAATCGGCGATGTAGACATGACCGACCTTAAAGAAAATGATAAGACCCGCAAGAAAACTGATCAACATGGCCACACTCGTCTCTAAGGCATGTTTGATAGTATGCGTGGCATTGGGTGCTTTGAATTTATGCCAGCTATTTAATAGTAATGGCATTAGAACTATGATACCTAACACATCACCCATCCAGCTTTTCAAAACAAAAGCTAAAAAGAACTGAGTATCTATGTAATTTGACGCAATCAATAAGTTACTAGTAAATATCATTACTATCAGAGAACTTAAGGCGGTACTGACCAGTACTTTAATAGGTGTTAATGATTCTAGGGTAAGTGTTTGTTGCTTGTAGACCGCATATTTTCGTATAAAAATAGTAGTCATCAAGGGTGTGTAAGCACAACCTAATGCAACAATAATGCTAAAAGCCAGTGAATTTTGGCAATATAGATTAACTAACATTGCACTGACAAAAAGTGACCAAAAATAACGAGACCCGCCTATTAATACCACTGCTACAGCAAAGCCAGTAGTTAACATCAACAGTGAATCTTGACCAAAATAACGAAGCTTTAACAAAGCCAACATGGCATAGATAACGGCTATAGCTAGATGAATGCTCAGAGTATAAAAAATTCTTTTAAAGTAACTTATCTGCATACGAAGAGTGATTGATTTATTACTAATTGCTTTAGTTTAGTGGTCAAAGTGATTCGCCAATTAATGGAATAAACTAGATTTCACATTAGGACTCCCTAATGCATGTAATAATACTAAGGTAATGAGCAGGGTTAATGTTTATCATTTCATTGATTAAATGGATAAAATTGATAAACGGGTCATGATAATGTAGTGGCGAAAGATTCGCCCAGTACAACGCGGATTAAATACTGGGCGAACATCCGTTGCCCCTACAATAAAAATTGTATCTATTGCCTAAGAGATCAGTAGGATTACCCAATCTAAATCAGATAGAGCTGCATAAACTTTTTTATTGTGGGTATTAAATCATAAATTTAAATTAGTGGCTATTATGCCTTGTACTTATGACATTGCTTGTCAGCAATAACCATTATAATATAAGCAATAAAGTCTAAATTTGCACTCCATCTATCCACTTTGGTTAATCAATCAATGAATAAAATAATCACCGGATTTACAGTCAAAAAACGTTTTATCATTTTATTTGCGATTTTTACTATGAGCTTGTGTGCTTATGGTTTATGGTCTTTTAAAACCCTTAGCGAATTAGAAATAAATAGCCCGCTATATCAACGCATAGTCCAAGGTAAAGACCTAGTGGCTGACATATTACCGCCACCAGAATATATATTAGAGTCTTATTTAGTCAGCCTTGAATTAGCCAATGCGCCTAATAAAAAAGAACAAGACCTATTAATCACTAAATTTAAACAATTAAAAGATGAATATGAAACTCGTCATGACTATTGGACAAAGCAAGGCTTATCTGAAGAATTGTCGGCATTGCTTTTAGAGCAATCTTATAAATCCGCCTCTCAATTTTATAGTATCGCCCTAAAAGAGCTAATTCCTGCTATTCAAAAAGCCGATCAAGCCTCTATTAAGTCCGCTCAAAATCGCTTAAATCAAATCTATAAAAGTCATCGCTTAGTGATTGATCAAATTGTACCCTTGATCAATCAACGTACCTCAGCAGATGAAGCTTTAGCCTCTGAAAAAACTCATACCGGCAACCTGTTAATGCTGGCTATTTTATTAACATCTCTTACCGGCACTATGATTCTTGGTTTCGCTATTGCCAATAGCATCATTAGCCAATTAGGTGGCGAGCCCAGCGAAGTCACTGACATTGCAAATCAAATTGCTTTAGGTCATTTAGATAATAAAATTTCACTTAACTCAGGTGATCATCACAGCCTTTTAGCGGCTATCAATTTAATGCAGAATGAATTGCTCCGCATCATCACTCAATTACAAGATAATGTTGACCATATCGTTAAAGGTGATTTCACGCAGCAAATTGACCTAGAAGGCAAAAACGGTTTTGATTTAGAAATAAGTACTACTCTTAATACCTTAAATAGAGGCTTACTACAAAAGATCGGTGGCAATCCGGACGAAGTAGCTCATGTCGCAAGACAAATTTCTGAAGGCCATTTAAATAATAATTTGACCAAACGCCCTGGCGATAACGAAAGCATTACTGCTGCTATGGCTAATATGAGCGAAAACTTAAACGCTATTATTACTGATATCAGTCAATCAGTAGAAGCCGCTGCCAAAGGTGATTTTAGCTATCGCATGGATGAAAATCGTCATCAAGGTTATGCTAAAACTTTAGCTGAATTATCAAATAACTTAAATAAAACCTCAGAGCTCGCCTTAAGTGACATTGGTCGTATAGCCAGTGCGCTCGCTAAGGGTGATTTAACACAAAGTATTGATAAATCATACTCTGGACTATTTGGTGTTACAGCTCAAGGTATCAATGAAACGCGCAACTCCCTGTTATTACTAATTAATGAAATTATAAGCGCTGTTAGCGTTATTAATAGCTCAGCTTCAGAGATTGCTGCTGGCTTTTTAGACTTATCGGAACGTACTGAAGCTCAAGCGTCTAGCTTGGAAGAAAATTCTTCAACCATGGAAGAATTAGCTTCTACAGTAAAGCAAAATGCAGAGAACGCAAAAGACGCTAATAACATGGTAAAGAACACCTCAAGCTTAACCGAAAGAGGTGGATTAGCTGTCAATGAAGTCATCAATACCATGCATAATATTTCTAAAAGCTCTAGCACAATGATTGATATCGTTGAGGTTATTGATGGCTTAGCGTTTCAAACCAATATATTGGCTTTAAATGCGGCGGTAGAAGCAGCAAGTGCCGGCGCACATGGCAAAGGATTTTCTGTGGTCGCCAGTGAAGTACGTTTATTAGCACTACGCTCTGCTTCGGCAGCTAAAGAAATAAAAGACCTAATTAATAACTCGGTATTAACCACCAAGAATGGCACTAATCAAGTCGATATTGCTGGCAAAACCATGGTAGAAATATCAAAAGCCGTCACTCTTGTGACTGAACTCATGTCTCAAATATCCACTGCATCAGCTGAGCAAAGCACAGGCATAGATCAACTAAATCTCGCGATTTTGCAAATGGATAACGCGACTCAGCAAAATGCATCCTTAGCTGAACAATCTGCAGCGGCCGCACAATCACTAGAAGACCAAGCAAGACAATTACAAGAACTAGTGGGTGCATTTCGGATTAGCTAAATAACTTCTAATCACCACAAAAGCTCTTATTCGTTGGATAGGTTTACGCTACTAGTAGCTGGTTAAATTAAACACGAGGAAATACTGAGATCGATCGTAATAAAGTGACAGATCGCGACCTGTCACTACATAAGATATACCGATTTGTCTCTCAAATACTTAGTGTTACGGAACACTGAAACGACATGAGTGCTTTACGCAGAGCATGGAAATGTTAAATGTAGGGTGTGCAAACAGCTTTATAGCTTTTGCGGATTGTTCGTTGAGCAGAAAAACTTTATCCACCCTACTTGGCCGCCTATAGCCAAACCTCTGTAGATCAGAATAAGACCACCCAAGCGCAGCGAAAAGCGCGTTATCGGCACTGGAGCACAGCAGATGCCGGAAATGCTTTACTCACTTATAACTTAACTCATAAAGCTTTTTCCGGCCTACAGCCACATCACTACCCCCCCCCCTACACTGCCTACCATGGGAATGCAGCACTAGTGGTTCTTTGTCTATATGCGTTTGTTTGACATTGCATTAAACTTTTACAAGCTTAAGCAATAGGTGACAGTGCAACTCGAAACAATCAGCCGATACTTGCTTCAACTAAACATTCGTCATGCGCAGTATATTTAAGCTGATCAAGCAAAAACAAGATCCTAAAAAAATAAGCCGCCTTTATTGTTTGGTTAACTAGGTGACCACATTAAATGATGCTATCCATTAGACACTATAGTTTTACACATCGAAACCCGAGCTTTAAGCATCCGCAAGGATGCTTAAGTACGCGGTTGAAGCTTGTGTGTTAGGCCATTGTATTAATCATCGTACCCATGTTTGCGGATGGGGTCGGAGGTGTAACTTCCTTGGGAGTTTGCTTTGCAGGTGCATCAGAATTTCCTGCTTTCATAGCTGATAATGCTGCTTGAGCAGCCTGTACGTCACCAGATTCTAAGGCTTTACCAATTTTAGATAATGCGCTGTCTGGATCAGAGCTAATACCTTTGGGTGCATTGGCTGATAAAGTACTAAAAGCTTGTTTAGCTGAATCTACATTACCTTTTGATAATGCTTCGCTTAACTGACTTAAGCTTTGTTTCATTTGTTGCCATGGACTAGTGCCGCTACTGGCATGTGTAGCAGAGGATGAACCAACACTCGTTGCAGAACTAATATTCATAAATACTCCAATAGAAAATTAACAAACCATTTAAGCAGTAAGTCATTAAAAACCACTGGAGCATAAACAGTTAATATTTTAGCTAGATACCCTAATCAACAAACATAGTTACCAATGACTGTGTAATTTTTTTGAATCTCTTACAAGTCTAGCTCTCATCTTGAAATTTGATTATCTCATATCAAATATTATTCAAAGGTTTAAATAGACATGAAATATAGGGCATGCAATCTAATTCAAATCGTCGGAATCATTATAAAAAATAATGAATTTAAACTAGACAAAATAAATTCTTTATGCTATTTTAGCTCAAAATTTAGGGGGAATGCCTAAATCTGTACAACAAACGGTATCTTACATTTTAATTTTGGAAATATAGGTAATAAAATGAACATTTCTGCCATTAATAATGCAGGGGCACCAGCACCTTTCCCCAGCATAAATCAAACTATACAATCTTCAACTATTGGTTCTGCAAAAATAACAGATTCTTTTAGCAGCAGCAATAATCCACCAAGCTTTTCATCTGTTGATAACGCTGTTAAGTCACTTAATAACTACGCTAACTCTACTGATTCTAAGGTTTCATTTAATATAGACAATAGCACCGGCAAACTTGTCATTAAAATCATGGACACCGCTAATCAAGAATTAATTAGACAAATGCCGACCGAGCAAGCATTAGTTATGGCTCAAACCTTAAGCAATAACCCAGTCAATCCTGCTACAGGCATGATTTTACAATCTCAAGCCTAGAAATATCTCTCTTTAGTAAGCTCTATCTATATAGAGCTTACTTATTACACCACATCCCCTATCAGCCCTACCCAGCTAAGACAAATTTAGCTTCAATATCTTTAGCACAGGAGATATTAGCCTTTTCCTCAACAAATTAACCCCATTAATTTCCATTATAATATTTTTAACTAAAATATTACTTGGCTCCCCTTGGCTTTTTCGTCAGCTAATTACTAAAAATAACTTTAATAGTTATTTTTTAACTAATCTCTGTAATGAAATATACCCATAAAGTCTAGTTAATTTAGCAACAGATTCAGCATTGAATTCAAATTACTCAGCAGAATACCTAATAATTACAATAAAGTATTAAGGAAAACCAATGCATAAATTTATCAACAATAGCCTCACAACTAATTATAGAGCGTGAACATGCTAAGTAACCAACAAACACTAGCCGCCTATGAAAATATATTGTTTTTTACTCAAAAAATGCTTGAGGCCGCAAAGAAAAATGACAACCAACAAATGCAATACCTAGAAGATAGGATTGATTATCAAATCAGAAGCATAAAAAATGAAGGTGGGCTTGCAAAATTATCCGGCGAACTACGAAATCAAAAAATTCATTTGTTACACTGTATTTTAGATAATGACAAAGCCATTAAAGACATTACCGATCCTTGGCTAAATGAACTATCTGCACTAATTTATAATATGAACAGAACAGAAACAAAGGAATCAGCCAGTCTTAAAACTCGCTAAAGACCATGGTTTCCAATATAAACCTAAGCAGCAACTCCCCTGTAGCAGCTCCAAGCCCAATAAGCAATACTGCAGCCACAGGTGCGCCTAGCCAAGATGGCGTTATTAAGTTAGATCAGATTCAAATCGGTAAAGCCATACAAGCTCAAGTACTTTCATTACTTAGCAATGGTAACAACGTAGTTAGCCTTCAAAATGGCACACAAATCAGCAACCTACAGATGCGCCTACCAGCGGGCTTTAAAGTAGGCGATCAAATACAATTAACCTTATTATCACTCAATGATGGCAAGCCTAATTTTTCAATCAGCACATCAAGCTCTGCAGAAACCGTTAATTTAAGCAGTACCGCTCAACTATTAGATAAACTAGCCTTAAGCAGTAATCAAAAAGCCCAAATTAATGGCAGCTCACCGTTATTAACATCAACCAAAGAATTAGAGCCTGCCCATTTAGCTACACAATTAGGCGAATCCATTGAAAAAAGCGGGGTATTTTATGAATCACACTTACAACAATGGAGCGAAGGAAGTCGAAATTTAGA
>QVQD01000228.1 GCA_003584875.1 Methylococcales bacterium | reverse complement strand
ATCGTAAAAAACTATGCCGGTGATGTCATGAATTTTGAAATGGCCGCCGAGATGCTAGAGCTACCTAATGCCAGTATCTTAGTGAGTGATGATGTCGCCTTACCCAGAAACCACAGTACAGGGCGGCGTGGTGTAGCGGGTACTTTAATTGTAGAAAAAATAGTCGGTGCTGCCGCTGAGCAAGGCGCTGATTTAGCTTACTGTAAAGCCTTAGGCGATAGCGTCAACAAAGCCACCGCCTCGATGGGCGTAGCCTTAAGCAGTTGCACGGTGCCCGCCTTAGGACATCCGACCTTTGCACTTAGCGATATCGAGATGGAAATGGGCGTAGGCATACACGGTGAGCGAGGTCGTGAAACCTTAGCCCTAACGTCTGCCACCGAGATCGTAGAGCATATTGCAGCGTTGATTGATGAAGACTTAAAACCGCAAAAAGGCCAGTCGGTATTGCTACATGTGAATGGTTTTGGTGCCACGCCATTAATGGAGCTGTATTTGATTTACGATTTAGCCGCTCAATACTGGGAAAAACGCGGCATCAATATCGTTCGTTCCTTAGTAGGTAATTACACCACTTCCATTGATATGGCGGGTTGTTCTATTACTTTAACGTTATTAGATGAGGCATGGTTAGCTTTATGGGATGCGCCTGTACATACAGCAGGATTACGCTGGGGTTGTTAAGCGGATAGGGAGTTGTTATGAGTAGTCTTTATGTTTGGCTACTGATATAAGGCAAAACAAATTTCATGATCCCCGCCTCGCGACGTATTAAAGCTCTTAAACCTAATGCTAGAAATCTAGGTTCTTTATGTAAGCCTTTTTTGTAAGTATCTTCAATTTTTATGGCATCCTCATTATCGGTAGCATATTGATGGTTTGTTAATTTCTCTAGTCTACGCACGAATTCAAGGGTCAGTTCGAAGACATGGCTTGTCGCTTTAACTAAACCCAGAGCCGTGCTAAAGCTTTCTCTATGGAGTGCCACAGGAATTTTAGATTCTATACTTTTTAAATCGGCCTGTTTGACGGTAAAGGAAAATAGTTGTTCATCGAAGAAAACCACAGTAGGGCTAATCGAGCAGCGAAAAAAACGATCGTGATGATTTTCTATGGGTAAGTCAGTCTCTTTAAACAGTTGAGCTAGGCTTATTAACTCAGCTTGTAAGGTCGAGGCCTTTTTAACTTCAATCCAGCCTAAAGTATGCAAAGTGATATCTTGCTCAAGAAGCTCGAAATTAAAGTCGCGTAAATGTGCAGCCAAACCCAATAAAAGCGCTAATTGTCTGGCCGTTAATTGAATAGCCAGTGCTTTTTCTTTACCGAGTACGCCGGCTAAAATGGGTCTATCCATTGCCATAGGCAATGTTAAGCTATATTTTTGTGGCTTAAATAAATAAGGACTATCAAAGCTGTCAGCTAAAGCCAGTAACTCATATTTAAGTGCTACTCTGTCATTGGCAAAATCGTCATACAGCGCCTTGATATAAGGTATTTTTCCATCGGCGGCTACACCTTGCACCAGTTCTTCTAGCGAAAATAAAACCAAACGCTCATCGGATTGTATTTTTTCTGCTAAGAATAGATAGCCCTCTAAGGTTAAGTTTATCTGAAAAATATCCAGATAATACTCAGTTAAGGCATGATTAGGCGCTGCACCCTGAACTTGTTGATAAGGCTTTAAACGTCGCCAAGGCTTGAAGGTGTAATGCACATCAAAAAGCAAGCCCGCTTCTTCACGTAATTCTCGCTTTAAGGTTTCTGGTAAAGCATTTTTGATTAATTCAGAATCAGCTGATTGCAATGCTTTAAGTACAGTCGTCTTATCAGTAATAGCAATGTCATTTTGATTAGCTCTACCGCCTACTAAACCATAATCACCAGCGCTTTTATCAAAGCGTTTTCGAGTGTCTTCGCGCTGGTAAAACAAAATTTTTCCATCTAATTTGATCAGACTCCAAGCCACATAACAATAACGAATGGCTGGCGCTTGTTGACTGGCGTGATGTTCATTACGCGCTGTTTCGATGAACTTTAATACCTCGCGTTGCTGATCTTTTTTGTCGTTGGAAACGTCTTGGGTGGTCCAAAAGTTAGTCGCAAACAAACGCGATTCGGTATCGCTTAATGCCGTTAAAATCGATGTCGCCAATAATTGCGCAGGAAAAGACACAAAACACCATTCACTTTTTTGCAAATAAGCACTATTTAATACAGCCAAGGTATCAAGTAGCGCTTCTAGTAAGGCAACGGTATGTTCAGCGACGACACGATCAAGCGTTTGTTGCCGGCATAAGCCATCAATCAACGATTCGCGCGTCACACTATAAAAAGCACCTTCTTCTTCGGCATAACGGGGGAGATAAGGAATGAGTGATTGGATCAACGCTGCGGACATGGGATTTCCTTATTTGCAACTAAATGGTTTTATTATGGGTGTGCTGAAATAGGAAATTGTTTGGCTTCGTAACTTTCAACTAAAGTCACCCAAATATCCAAGGCATTACCCCCCTTCGGGTGTGTTGATTTCGGCATCCATGAGCTTATTTATTTTTAAGTCCGTCTGATAATCAGTGTCATTTTTTATGGGGAAAATGTTCATATTTTGCTTGCCTAGATTGCGTCATAGTATTTGTTTGTGCCAATAAAGCAGATATAGATCATCTGATACGGATCTGATTTTAACTACAGCCTTTTAATTCCAGTAACAACTGCTCAGGCGTTACTGTTCTGATGGGTGAATTCTGATAGTCCTTAACGTTACGGCTAACAATAACATCGGCATTACAGGCCATTGCAGAGGCGCATTGCATCGCGTCTTCGAAGTCGCTGAGCGGCAATGCCAAGGCAATCATCAAATCTGGATTGGAAACAGAAACAATGTGTAAAAAGTCGCATAGCTCTAAAATAAATTGCTTACTCTGTTGTTTATTGTCGCCTTTTGCGGTGATATAGAAAAAGTTGGCTATAGAATGCCAAGCCATAAAACCGTTATTTTTATTATTTTCCAGATAATCCAGTAATTCACCCGATGCGAGGCAAAAAGGTTTTCTCCCCAAGCCCACATCAATCAATACATCGCAATCAACGAATATTTTCATAACTGATAGCGCTGTTTTAAATAATCCAACCGTGCATCGTCCGTTTTATCACTTAATTTAAATTGGCCTTGCCAGCGCTCAGAAAAATGTTGTTTTACTTCATGTTCCGAGGCTTGCTTTACCGTGACTGAGCTGGGTAAGGCCTGATTGTTTTCTTCGATAGCAAATTCCACCTTGTCCTTTAGCAATCCTAACGGCCTTTTTTTAACGGGGTTGTTTTTTAAAGACAAAACAAAATTTAAGGTGGCTTCGATTTTGTCTAAAGGCAAGGAGTGTATTTCTGTTAATACAGCTTGTTCTATTTCGGCTCTGTTCATGATGTTGTCCTTTAAATTCAATCTATGGATGCAGTATTATTTAGTAATACGTTATTTCTTATCATGAGCACAATGATATTTTACTTGCCTCGATGGCATCATAGCGTATGCGTGTATCAATAAAGTACATAAACTAAACTGAAGCTGATAATTCCTCAATCAATACCCCCACAATCGCAGATATCATTAACTGCGCGGTTTTGGCACCAGCATCAATATGGCCTATTGAACGTTGTTCCAGAAAAGAGGCACGGCCTTTGGTGGCTATCATATCGCGGGTCGCTTCCATGCCGGTTATGGCAATCGTTACGACTGTATTTAAGATTTCAGGTAAAGGGATACTAGAAGTTGCTGCGGTGTTTAAGTACAGAGCAACGGGGATATAAACATCTAACAAGGTTTTTTCGCCGGCTTCTGCTTTACCTCGGTGTTTAACGGCCTCTACGGCGAGATTAAAACTATCAGCAAAGCGTTGTACGTTTAAGGCTTGATCTTTCGCTGCTTTGCTTAAGGCTAGAAATAAAGTCGCATACAAGGAGCCAGAAGCGCCGCCTATGGCTGACATTAAAATCATGCCTATTTTTTGCCAAGCGCTAGGCCAATCTAATGCCGTTAATTCATGTTGTTTTTCGGTTAAGGCTTTAATGCCGCGTTGTAAATTAATGAGATGATCGCCATCACCGATCGCTTGATCTAGTTCGGTGATTTCATCGGCATGGCTAGCCAATGTCTCAGAGATGGCGGCGATTAACTTAGGTAATAAGGTAGGTGTTAAGGTCATGGCTAGGCTCGATGTATGAGTTATAGTTCTAGAGCATAACGTGCTGCTTGTATGGCTGTCTAGTGGTAATTATTCACCTCATGCCCCTCTTAAAAATCATAGGTATCTACACAAATAATTGTTAGCGTTCCCACGCGCGAACGATAACATTGTGGTGAAGATCGTAGGGGCGTATTGCATACGCCCTTATAAAATAAGCTCTATAGTATTTACTTTCGATGTTGGGCGTATGCAATACGCCCCTACGGTGTTTTTTATCGTTTCTACGCCGATAAGAAACTTGTGTAGATACCTATGTTGTTAAAGAGGGGGGCTGAATAATGACGTCTAGTGCTATTTTGCGGTTACAGTTGCTTTCCAAAAAACAGCAAATCGTCATGGCTTAAGTTTTAAGGATGGTGTTTTACTGGGACTTGGTTAGAATATTGCCTATCCCAGCTTAAATTTACTGCCTTCAGTTAAAGGATTAGGAAAAAAAGCGTTGCAATTGTAGGCCGGAATAAGACCACGCTAGCGCAGCGCGTGGTGGCGTTTCCTGCACAGGAGTAATGCCTATGCCGGAAACGCTTTACTCGCTAACGCTTGAAAAGCCTTATTCCGGCATACAAATGGGCAGTGTGCCTCAGGTCGGGGGGCAAGTAGGGATAAAATTCACAGCATTGATGTAATAAAACTCGCCGGCCTCTATCGGTCACAGGAGCAATAAATGAATATTCATGAGTATCAGGCTAAGCAACTCTTTCAACAGTATGGGATTTCCATACCCGAGGGGCAATACGCTGCTACGCCAGAAGCTGCGCTACAAGTTGCCCAAGATTTGGGCGGTGAAGGTTGGGTGGTTAAAGCTCAGGTTCATGCGGGTGGTAGAGGTAAAGTAGGCGGTGTAAAGCTGGCAAAAACATTGGCCGAAGTCACTGAGTTTAGTCAGGCTTTATTAGGTCAGCGTTTGGTTACCATCCAAACAGATAGTTTTGGTTTGCCTATCAATTCTCTGTTGATAGAAAAAATTTATCCGATTAAACGCGAGTTATATTTAAGCTTAGTGGTTGATAGAGGTAGTGAACGTATTATCTTTATTGCCTCAGCAGCAGGTGGTATGGATATAGAAACCGTCGCCCATGAAACGCCTGAACAAATTATCTCTGTCTCTGTCCATCCTGCGGCAGGCTTACAAGGTTATCAATGTCGTAAAGTCGCTTATGCTCTGGGTTTACAAGGCGCACAGATCAAAGCGCTAAGCAAAATAATGCAAGGGCTTTATGATTTGTTTTTAGCTAAAGATGCCAGTCAAATCGAAATTAACCCTTTAATTGAAACGCACAGCGGCGATTTAATGGCCTTGGATGCTAAGATTAATTTTGATGATAATGCCGTGGCTTTACATGCGGACATTTTAGCTATGAAAGACCCATCTCAAGAAGATGACAAGGAAAATCTAGCCCAGCAGTTCGGTTTGAATTACATTACTTTAGATGGCAATATCGGCTGTATGGTTAATGGTGCGGGTCTTGCCATGGCGACTATGGACTTGGTTAAATTAAAAGGAGGGCTGCCGGCTAACTTCTTAGATGTCGGTGGTGGCACTAATGTAGAAAAAGTCTGTGAAGCCTTCAAATTGATTTTGTCTGATAGCAGTGTTAAAGCCGTATTAGTGAATATTTTTGGCGGTATCGTACAATGCGACGTGATTGCAGCGGGTATCTTGGCGGCCATAGAACAAATTCACGTTGCCGTTCCGGTAGTCGTGCGTTTGGAAGGTACTAACGCCGAAGAGGGTCGAGTTTTATTAAGTAATACCGGTCTTAATATTTACGCAGCAGAAGATTTAGCGCATGCGGCAGAACAAGTCGTGGCATTGGCGGAGGCAGTATGAGCATATTAATCAACAAAGACACTAAAGTTATTTGCCAAGGTTTTACCGGCAAACAAGGCACGTTCCATTCTCAGCAAGCTTTAGATTACGGTACTCAATTAGTGGGTGGCGTTACGCCTGATCGAGGTGGTGAGGAACATTTAGGTTTGCCGGTGTTTAATACCGTACAAGCAGCGGTTGATAGCACAGGTGCTACTGCTACGGTGATTTATGTACCACCTTTTTATGCCGCAGATGCCATCTTAGAAGCGGTTGATGCCGGCATAGAATTAATCGTTTGCATTACCGAAGGTATTCCTATCTTACAAATGTTGCGTGTTAAAGCCGCTATGGCAGGCACAGGATCATTATTAGTAGGGCCAAATTGTCCCGGTGTGATTACCCCAGGAGCCTGTAAAATTGGTATTATGCCAGGTAAAATCCATTTACCGGGTGTGATTGGTATTGTGTCGCGTTCAGGTACTTTAACGTATGAATCTGTTCATCAAACTACAGCGCAAGGTTTAGGGCAAAGCACCTGTGTTGGTATTGGTGGCGATCCGATTCATGGTATGAACTTCGTGGATGTTTTGGCGCGTTTTCAAGCCGATGAGCAAACTCAAGGCATCGTGATGGTTGGTGAAATAGGTGGAACAGAAGAAGAAGCCGCTGCCGATTATATTAAAGCTCATGTTACTAAGCCCGTCGTTGCTTACATCGCTGGACAAACAGCCCCCGCTGGCAAACGTATGGGGCATGCTGGAGCTATAGTTACTGGTGGTAAAGGTACAGCGACAGGTAAAATTGCTGCCTTAAAAGCAGCGGGTATTGAAGTGGTTAATGCACCGACCGATATTGGTGTGGCTATGAAGCGTTGCTTGTAATAAAGGACGATATTGCTTCTTATTGTTGCTGGTTTCTAAGTTTCAGCTTGGGAATCAGCATAACTTTAGAGATAAGTTTATGTTAAATATATCGATGCAAGATGCGAAAGATAATCTCTCTGAGTTAATTAACTTAGTAGAGCAAGGTGAAGACGTTTTTATTATTGGTAACAACAAAGCTAAAATCAAGCTAGTTTCTTTTACTGAAAAGCCTAAAGCCAGAGTTTTTGGCCAGCATCGTAATAGGGTAATTATGAGTGAAGACTTTAATGATTCCTTATCTGATGATTTTTGGTTAGGAAATGCATCCGCCCATGAAAATATTACTTGATACACATGCGTTTATTTGGCTGGATTCTCAGCCAGAGAAGTTATCTAAGAAGGCTATAGAAGTTTGTCAAGATACGAGTAATGAATTATATCTAAGCATGGCTAGCCTATGGGAAATGCAAATAAAAGCACAGTTAGGTAAGCTCGAGTTAAACATATCATTAGAAGAAATGTTGGCTCTACAGCAGCAAGAAAATGATTTAAATGCCTATAACATTGCTGTTTTGTGGTAAAAATATGAACGTCATCTATCTTAATTAATACTCAAGCATAAACGTTATTACTCTTTTCTCGCATACTCACTTGAGTATCGAGGTTGTTGTTTCCCCATCCAATTGCAATTAAATGTCATCAAGCAAACAACGTATAGCATCACTACCTTATTTTACTGATAGTTCTTTATTGTTTTCTGCCCTAGTCCAGCGGCCTTGGTCGGTTTTTTTGGATAGTGGATATCCTTACAGTACTCAAGGTCGCTACGATATTATCGCTGCAGACCCCATTTGCACGCTGGTAACGCATGGTGATAAAACGACTATTAGTCGTGATGATGTCGTGGTTGTCTCTGAGCAAGATCCCTTTACTTTAGTTAAAGAGCAGTTATTGCCAGCGTTAATGGGTTTTGATGAACTGCCTTTTAACGGCGGTGCTATCGGTTATTTTTCTTATGATTTGGCGCGTCGTTTAGAAAATTTACCGGTCATTGCTGAAGATGCCGAACAGATTGCCGAAATGGCGGTAGGTATTTATCAGTGGGCACTGATCGTCGATCATCAACAACAGCAAAGTGTTCTTGTCGGACAAGATTGTGCAGATAGTTTATGGCAAAGTTTAATCGACCAATTTAGCCAATTACCTACATCGAAGCCACAAACAGCTTTTACGGTGCAAAGTGACATTAGTTCGAATATGACGCAGGCTACTTACACGCAGGCTTTTGATCGAATTAAGTATTATCTTAAAGAAGGCGATTGTTATCAGGTTAATTTAACCCAGCGCTTTGAGGCTGATTGCGCGGGTGAGCCTTGGTCAGCTTATTTAAAACTACGTGAGCAAAATGCGGCTCCATTTAGTTGCTATCTAAACTTACCCGAAGTACAAATTTTAAGTTCATCACCCGAGCGATTTTTAAAGCTGACTCAAGGGGAGGTCGAAACTAAGCCTATCAAAGGTACGCGTCCTAGAAAACAAAATGAGCTAGAAGATCAGGAGCAAATAGCCTCCTTAGAAAATAGCGCTAAAGATCGAGCCGAAAATTTAATGATCGTTGATTTGCTGCGTAATGATATTGGTAAAACTTGTATCAAAGGCAGCGTTAAAGTGCCTGTCATTTTTGAAGTAGAAAGTTATGCCACGGTGCATCATTTAGTCAGTACCGTCACTGGCTTGCTTGCAGAACATCAACATGCTTTAGATCTATTAAAAAGTTGCTTTCCAGGCGGCTCTATTACTGGCGCCCCTAAGATTCGTTCTATGGAAATTATTGAAGAACTAGAACCTCATCGTCGCGGTGTTTATTGTGGCGCGATTGGTTATATCGGCTTTAATGGCAATATGGATACTAATATTGCTATAAGAACGCTGGTACATGCCAATAACACCATACGTTGCTGGGCGGGTGGCGGTATTGTTCATGATTCAGTCGCAGAAGATGAATATCAAGAAAGTTTTGATAAAGCCGCCGCCATGCTAGCCTTATTAAGGCAATTGACGGTTTCGTGATTGTTATTAAATTAGGTGGCAGTTTGGCGCAGTCAGGAGCTCTGATTCATTGCCTTAATAAAATACAGCACCGTTATCAGGGCAGGGCAGTGATCATCGTTCCTGGTGGTGGTGGCTTTGCTGATCAAGTTAGAATCGCACAACAGCAATGGCAGTTTGATGATTTTATTGCTCATCAGATGGCTATTTTAGCGATGCAACAAATGGCTTTAATGTTTAAAGGTCTGGTTCCGCATTGGGCTATTGCTAGTCGTTTATCGGAATTACAATCAGCCAAAGATTTAAACAAAATCCTGATCTGGTCACCTAATAGCTCAGAGCTAGATCAATCTGGGGTTCAATCGACATGGGATATCACCTCAGACAGTTTAGCCGCTTGGCTAGCAAAACAAGTATCCGCCACAGAACTCATCCTTGTTAAATCAGCCGTCATTGATCCACAAGCCAGCCTAGAGCAACTCGCCGCACAGCAGATTATCGATCAAGGTTTTTGTCAGCATATAGACGCTGCGGAATTTAGTATACGGGTTGTTAATCAGCTGGATTTTTAGAAGGATGTGATCATCCTTTGATGTCAATATGAAGTTTTTTGCCGATTGTTGGTATGAATACGCCTTACGGCTTAAACTCATGTCTATTTAAATTAACAGGAGTATGTTGTGGCAACGATTACGTTTGATACGTTGAAGTTTGTTGAAAAGCTCAAAGCTGCTGGTGTTCCTGATTTACAGGTTAAAGCAGAATCTGAAGCCTTGCAAGAGGCTCTTGGAACAGCAGAAATGGCAACTAAGCACGATATCGAACGTGTTAAAAGTCAATTGCGTGAAATGAAGGCTGAAATCAATGCTAAGTTGACATTAGTGCAATGGATGCTGGCGTTAACCGTCGTTGCAGAGGTTGTTCCCTTGTTAGTCATGTAGTTTAGTGCCTCAATGCCGGTCGGAGTTTGCAACCCCGACTGAAACATTTAGATACCTATAAGCGTTGCTATCTAGCTAAAAGTAGGAATCTATCATCGCAGTTCTTTTAACGATAGTTGCAATATCAAACGTTTGAGAGGGGTTATAAACCCCGTCTCGCGTGTTTTGCTAATTGTGAGTTATAAATTGTATTGAATACCAAACACTCCAGTATGGTAATTCATTGAGCCTAAGTTAACATTCCAGCTTGTTGTTTTTGCATGTTCAAGGCCATATTCAGTTGAGCCAAATGTATAGCCTGAATCAGTAATATTTAGGTAGCGGTATTCAGCAAAAATAGAAAATTTATCAAATAATTCTGCACGAACACCGGCTTTCAGTTGAGTGGCAAAAGCCGAGCCTGTAGCATTATTGTTAGAATTAAAATGATTAATGCCAGCTTCATAGCCTGTTGGCATTTGCGGATTGCTAGTTTGTGTTGAGTTCGCACCCGATAAAGATGTAATTGCTCCACCTATACCTACACCAACGTAAGGTAATATTTTGTTAGACCAAGGTGTTTTAAAATTAAATACGGTATTTGCAAGTAAAACCCCCATGTTTAGATTAATCGTATCGTTAAAGGTATGGCTATTAGCCGCGAGAGGTGAGTGAGTGTTTGGATTAGGGCCTACAGAATTAACGGCTGCAAAGGCTTCAGGATTTGGATTACTTAAGTTAGTGTTCATTGAAGAACCTAAGTAGTACCCTTCAAGTTCAATAGCTGGGCGCAATCCCCAACCAGACGAGCTACTTCCTATTTGAAACTCTGATAATTCATAACCAATTTGAGCTCCACCTATTGATGCCGTTTTGGATTCAGATTTTCCAGTGACGTTGTAATCGCAAAACAATTTCGTATAAATATTAGTAAAATGCGGTTAATTTAAGTCCGAAGTATGATTGAATTACAATGCTCTTTGCCCCCAAAATATATTACTCTATTTTGTTGGGTAAACAACAAAACTATAAACTCGTCCTATAAGATATTCTGTCACGCGCTTAAAAAGATAGCCGTAAATAAGAAATGAGTGTGAATAATCCAACTTTAAACCCCAAACAAACACTACCCATTTTATACAGTTTCAGGCGTTGTCCTTATGCGATGAGAGCTAGATTAGCTATCGCTTATGCTGGCGTGGCTGTGGAACTAAGGGAGGTGGAGTTGCGCAATAAACCGCAGGCTATGTTGTTGATTTCGCCTAAAGCTACGGTGCCTGTTTTGCAACTTGAGAGCGGTAGGGTGCTGGATGAAAGCTTGGATATTATGTTGTGGGCCTTGCAACAAAATGATCCTGAGCATTGGCTTAATGCGGCTGGTTTGGGTCATGCGAAAGCGCTAATTCAGCGTAATGATGAGCAGTTTAAATATTATCTGGATCGCTATAAATATGCGGATCGTTATCCTGCCTATTCTGAACTTTATTATCGGCAGCAGGGTGAGTTGTTTTTGGCTGAGCTTGAAGATTTATTAACGCAACGTGCTTATTTGTGTGGTGAGTATTTTTCTTTGGCTGATGCGGCTCTCTTGCCTTTTATCCGACAGTTTTGTGCGGTCGATCCAATATGGTTTAAGTCTTCGCCTTATCCCTTGATTAGGCAGTGGTTGAATAATTTTTTAGCTTCGTCGTTATTTGAGCAGGTTATGACTAAATATCCTTGTTGGCAGGCGGCTTAGATTTATTAGAACTGTGACAATAACATTCAATTGACCTAAAAGAACATCAAATCGATGGAAAGGACATCAAGTTGCCCCAAAAGAATATTGAATCGATGAAAAGAACATCAAGTTGCCCCAAAAGAACATCAAATCGATGAAAAGAACATTCAATTGACCTAAAAGAACATCAAATCGATGGAAAGGACATCAAGTTGCCCCAAAAGAATATTGAATCGATGAAAAGAACATTAAGTTGACCTAAAAGAATATCAAATCGATGAAAAGAACATTCAGTTGACCTAAAAGAACATCAAGTTGATCCAAAAGAATATTCAGTTGATCCAAAAGAACATTAAATCGATGAGAAGGGCATCAAGTTGACCTAAAAGAATATAAAACCGACGAGAAGAATATCAAATCGACAAATACTAACCTTGAATTGGGTTATCGCTAACGAAACTGTGAAAGTATTCTTATATTTCCCCTCTTTAGCCATAGGTATCTACAAGTTTCTTATCGGCGTTGAAACGATAAAAAACACCGTAGGGGCGTATTGCATACGCCCAACATCGAAAGTAAATGTTATAGAGCTTATTTTATAAGGGCGTATGCAATACGCCCCTACGATCTTCACCACAATGTTATCGTTCGCTAGGGTCGTGTTTCAAAACAATTGTTATTGAATAAGAGCAGCATTGTAGGCCGGAATAAGACCATCTAAGCGTAGCGCATGATGGCGTTTCCGGCACAGGATCGCTACCTATGCCGGAAACGCTTT
>QVQD01000085.1 GCA_003584875.1 Methylococcales bacterium | reverse complement strand
TATTGCATACGCCCAACATTGAAAGTCCAATGTTATAGAGCTTATTTTATAAGGGCGAATTAATTCGCCCCTACAGATTATTTGCTTTCCCCCAGCCCTTAACTTAATGACATTGGATTAGTCCCGTAGGCCGGAATAAGACCATCTAAGCGTAGCGCATGATGGCGTTTCCGGCACAGGAGCTTACCTATGCCGGAAACGCTTTACTCGCTGTCGCTCGTAAAGCCTTATTCCGGCCTACAATGACTGCCCAAAGGTGTAACGCTTTTTGCTTTCCTTACCTTATGGGAGCGATGGGATGCATCTAAATCCAGCATTTTCCTAGTCGAAATAGCAACTTACCTACGGTAAATCAGCTAGCACCCTTTCCATAAATGTGCTTAATCATCAGCACATCTACACGCTAAAACCCTTAGTAAATAACATGTTGGCGTTTGATAAAATACCTTACTAGTTGCACTAAGTCATTGATGGGATTACTTCTGTAATGACTCATAATATCTTCTACTTTATTACTGACTTGATCGTGCATGTGAATTCTTTGTGTCATGTTTGCTCTCCTCGTTATTAAAAATAAATTGTATTAATGTGATCGATAACTACGCATTTGTCCTACTAACACGCCCTGAATCGCGACTTGCTCAGGCTGATAGGACTGTGCGCTCATATTTGCATTGGCTGGTAACAGTAAGACTTGCTCTGCACTTTGCTCAATATATTTTAAGGTTGCTTCTGAGTCTTCAATTAAAGCAACCACTATTTCTCCGTTCCTTGCATAATCGCGCTGTTCGATAACGACCCAGTCACCATCAAAAATACCGGCTTCAATCATAGACTCACCTTTAACCTGCAATACATAACAGGGCTTATTGGTCTTTAGAGCATCGGGCACCATCATATAGTTGATGGTGGCCACTGCCTCTATTGGTTTACCAGCGGCGATTGAACCGATAAAGGGTAAGCCTTGTTCTGTTATTTCATCTTCGCTCTGTGCCTGAATGCACAGACGAATACCGCCTTGTTTATTGCCTGTAAAAGGCTCTACCAAGCCTGCCTTAATTAAAGCCATGACATGTTTATACATCGAACCACGCGAAGCCATACCCAATGCCGCGCAAAGCTCATCTAAGCTGGGTGGCCGAGAAAAATGCTCGCTGTTATCACGTAGAAAGTTAAATATCTCTCGTTGTCGTCGAGTTAATGTACTCATCTGTTATAGCCTTCAATCTGCTTTAAATTTTTTGTTATCTTAGCAAAAATAAATTAGAATGCAACAAAAAAGAGAACAAAAAAAGAACAAAAAGAGAATAAAAAGAAAACACAGCCTATCCATTACTCTTATTTCCGCTATTTAAATACCTATGACCCCAAACCTGACCTCGCTTACTCTGCTATTACCAACACCACATCCTTGTGTACTGGCTATACCGCTATTCAGCGGCAAAGTTGCGGCAGGCTTCCCTTCACCAGCCGATGACTATGTTGAAAAAACTCTCGATTTAAACGAGTTACTGGTGCAAAAACCAGCAGCGACTTTTTTTGTACGCGCTCAAGGCGAATCCATGTTGGGTGTTGGCATTCATCCTAACGATATATTGGTTGTTGATCGCTCCATTGAGGCGGTGCCAGGTAAGATAGTGATTTGCGCGTTGAATGGCGAACTAACTGTAAAGCGATTAGCGCGCGATAACGAGCAATGGCAGTTAAAAGCTGAAAACCCAAATTACCCTGATATTGTTATTCACGAAGAACTGGATATGGTCATTTGGGGCGTAGTCACCAACGTAATTCATGCTTTGTAATGCAAACATTAATCGCTTTAGTTGATTGCAATAATTTTTACGTCTCCTGTGAGCGGGTATTTCGTCCTGATTTAATTGGCAAACCTGTCGCAGTACTCAGTAACAATGATGGTTGCGTGGTAGCTCGTAGCAAGGAGGTAAAAGACTTAGGTATCAAGATGGGCGTTCCTGTTTTTCAAATTCAGCAATTAATCAATCAACACCAGATAAAACTATTTTCATCCAATTACACGCTGTATGCAGACATGTCGTCTCGGGTTATGTCGACACTGGAGGCTTTTGCGCCGTCTATGGAAGTCTATTCTATAGATGAGGCCTTTCTGGACTTGACTGGGGTTTGCCACCAAGACACTGTAACTTATGGCGATCTCATTAGAAAAACAGTCGTTCGTGCAACAGGAATTCCTGTTTGTGTGGGTATGGGGCCGACTAAGACCTTAGCTAAGTTGGCTAATTTTGCTGCTAAAAAATGGTGCAAAACTGGCGGCGTTCTTGATTTATCAAACCTCGTGCGCCGAGAAAAACTAATGCGCATAGTACCAGTTGGTGAAGTGTGGGGCATAGGTTCACGCACTACCTTAAAACTAAAACAGTTAGGGATTCATAGCGTTTGGGACTTAGCAACACAATCTAGCGAACGCATACAAAGCCAATTTAATATTGTAGTCGCCAAAACTGTACTGGAATTGAATGGTGTTTCTTGTTTTCAATTGGAAGAAATTAGCGCCAACAAACAACAAATCGTCTGTTCGCGCAGCTTTAGTCGTCGATTAACTGAATATAAAGACTTGTTTGAAGCCTTAGCCGAGTTCTGCAGCCGCGCCGCCGAAAAGCTTAGAAGACAACACTCGGTAACCGGCTGTATTAGTATTTTTATAAGAACCAGTCCTTTTAATATTCAAGAGCCGCAATATCAACGTTCGGCGACTATCAAATTGGATACTGCGACTCAAGATACGCGCACACTGATCACTGTGGCTAATCGTTTGCTAAAGGAAATATTTAAAGCGGGTTACGGCTATCAAAAATGTGGCGTGCAACTCAGCCAGATACACTCAGCGTCAATGCCCGGTCAATATGATTTGTTCGGCTTTGCTGATAACGATTTGCCTGCCGAGAATCGTCCCTTAATGGCGACTGTCGATCAAATCAATCGACGTTTTCCTAAGGCTATTTCTATTGCAGCCACTGGCTTTGAGCAAAGCTGGCAACCGAAATCTGAACGCATTTCACCACGCTATACCACGGACTGGCGGGATTTAGTGTGTGTAAAATGAATAAGAACAGCATCATTCCGGCAATCCATCTGGTGTTAGGACACATTTTATCGTTCCCATGCTCCGCGTCACGGCTCCCAGTTAAAATGTTTTGTAAAAATGTGGGAGTGGCTTTAGCCATGACAATCGTGGCAAAAGCCACTCCCACTGAATTCGGAACGCCACTAACTATGGACAGTGTCACTCCGCTTGCAAATGATGTGTCACCAGAGCTTTACAACGATGAGATACATGCTCGCTCCAATCTAATAAAATCTCCTCTACCCCCTCTTTTTCAAAGAGGGGAACTGAATAATTACAAAAAACATAGGCGAATGATGGTTTTTTTGTATAATCAAACTCTTTATCGATGACTATATTCAATGCAGACACCCTTTAAAACCATAGGCATCATTGGCAAGCTGAGCGATGCTAGTATTGCTGGGACCTTAACAGGCCTCTATACCTATTTGGTTGCGCATGGCTATAAAGTCTATGTGGCTGAAGAGAGTGTCAGTTTTATTAATAGTCCTGCTGTAGCGGCCTGTTCGTTAGAAACCTTGGGGCAATATTGTGATTTAGTGATCGCCGTAGGTGGAGACGGTACTTTTCTGGGCGCAGCTAGAGCCATCGTTGCTTACAACATCCCTTTAATCGGTATCAATTTAGGGCATCTGGGCTTTTTAGTGGATATATCACCCAGCGAATTGCCCGGTAAATTACACCAAATGCTGCAAGGCCATTACATCGAAGAGAAGCGCTCTTTGTTACGTGCCAAAATTATTCGTGATGAGCAAGTCATACATGAAGAAACCGCCTTTAATGAGGTCGCTATTCATCGCTGGGTAACACCTAGCATGATTGAAATCGTCACTAAAATAGACAATGTGTTTTTAAACTCACAGCGCTCAGATGGCTTGATAATTTCAACTCCGACTGGCTCAACGGCCTATTCCCTATCAGCAGGAGGTCCAATATTGCATCCTTCATTAGGTGCGCTGGTTTTAGTACCCTTAAATCCACATACTTTATCGAATCGTCCTATTGTGATCCATGATTCTGCTGAGATTGAAATAAGCTTCTGCCAAACCAAGCAAATTAACGCCTTGGTGACCTGCGATCATATTGAAATACCCGATGTATTAATCAGTGATAAGATCCTGATTAAGAAAGATCCTATACCGATTAGAATTTTGCACCCTGAAGATCAAGACTTTTTTCAAATCCTCAGGAATAAATTAAACTGGAGCAGTGGTTACCACAGTTAATTCTTATGCTATTAAACCTGTCTATTATTGATTTAGCCGTTGTTAAAAGCCTGGATCTCGATCTTGAAACAGGCATGTCGGTACTCACCGGAGAAACCGGTGCAGGAAAATCTATTTTATTAACAGCACTGGGTTTAGCCCTAGGTGATCGTGCCGATTCGGGTTATGTAAGACCTGACTGTAAACGCGCCGAAGTTAATCTGGAGTTTGACTTAGCTGATGCACCGATTGCCCAACAATGGCTCAAAGACAATGAGCTAGATAATGAACAACATTGTTTAATCAGGCGCATCGTTAATCAAGATGGTCGTTCTAAAGCGTATATCAACAATCGTCCAGTGACCTTACAGTACTTGCAAGAGCTGAGTGAAAAGCTAGTTGAAATTCATGGACAACATGCGCATTTAACCCTGCTTAACCCTGACGAACAACGGCGCTTATTAGATGCCTACGCCAAAAACCAAGCTTTATTAGATCAAGTCAATCACTGTTACAAACACTGGTTATCAGCGCATAAAGAATTATCAGAACTCATTAAAGCCGGTATTGATCAAAGCGAACGTGAAGAGTTTTTACGTTATCAATTAGAAGAGTTACAGGCTTTAAATTTAGCGTCTTTTAATTATGCCGCTTTGTCAGAAGAACACAGTAAACTCGCTAATTTTGGACAAATACTCACCACGGGCCGCGCTCAAGTTGAATTGCTTTATGAAAGTGATCAACAATCAGTCAATCAAATGCTCAGCCATAGTGCGGCTGAATTAAAGCATATTGCCCGGTACGCCCCAGAATTGAATGATATTTGTGCGCTATTATCAGAAGCGCAGATTTTAACCGAAGAAGCCGCTTTGCAATTACGGCGCTTTTTGGAATCACAAGAAGCCGACCCTCAGCAATTAGAGCATCTTGAGAATCAAATTGGTGTGATTCAAAATTTGAGTCGCAAACATCATGTCGCGCCCGATCAGTTAATTGAGGTTGTTAATAAATTAACGACTGAATTAGATAACATCAGCCATAGCGGCGAGCGCATTGCCAGCTTAACCACAGAAACTCTGGCTTTAGAACAAGAATATCAACAACTCAGCGCCCAATTAACAGAACAGCGTCAGCTAGCCGCACAGAAATTACAAAACCATATTTCCGTGATGATAAAAGAACTGGGTATGCCGCAAGGCGAATTCTTAATCGCTATGACTACCCTTGATGCCACGACGCCCAAACTCAATGGTAAAGATAAAATCGAGTTCTTAGTCAGCGCGAATCCTGGCCTACCTGCTAAACCGTTGGCTAAAGTCGCCTCAGGCGGTGAATTATCGCGTATCAGTTTAGCAATACAAGTCACTACCGCTAATGACAAAACCACGCCTACCCTCATCTTCGATGAAGTCGATTCTGGTATAGGCGGCGGGGTTGCAGAAATTGTCGGTCAAAAATTGCGTAGCTTAAGTCAATATCGACAAGTCATGTGTGTCACGCATTTACCCCAAGTAGCGGCACAAGCGCATCATCATCTTTATGTAGAAAAAAATAATAAATCCGACATTACCTCTTCTCAAGTTAGGTTATTGCAAAATGAAGAGCGTGTCGAAGAAATCGCTAGAATGCTTGGTGGCGTTACCATGACCGCCAACACGCTAGCCCACGCCCAAGAAATGTTAAGTCTAGGAGTAAAACAGCCTTAATGCCCATGTTGTGATGCGTCATGAAGATCACGGCTATTTATTTTTTGCGGGTTATATAAGCTTTAACCACTCACTGATGGTCAGTGAGTACTTAAGCCTGTATTGATTACCCGTTGGTAGTTTTGAGCTTTATGGATTATTTGTAAATCATTAATCAAAGGAATATACAATGACTCGATTTCCAGCCGAATGGGAAAAACAATCTGCCATATTAATCGCTTGGCCTCATAAAAGCGCTGATTTTGGCCATCATCTTGATGCTGTAGAACAAACTTACAGCGTGATCGCCGATACGATCACACAATATCAACCACTCATTATCGTCTGTCATGACGACAACCATCAGCAACACATACAAAAATTAATTGCTAATCAAGGCGATATAAACTTTATTTTTGCCCCCGTGAATGACATCTGGGTAAGAGATACTGTTTTTTTAAGTGTTGCAAAAGCCGGTGTTATTTCTCACCTTAACTTTTTGTTTAACGGTTGGGGCGAAGAATACCAGCATCAACATGACAATATCCTTAATCATAAATTATTAAACGTTAAACCGTTTAAAGGTAAAGTTCATAAAGATATAGACTTTATTTTAGAGGGGGGAAGTATAGACAGTGATGGTATCGATACCCTCTTAACCACCAAACAATGTCTCTTAAGTCCCAATAGAAATCACGGTTTAATGCAAGCAGAAATTGAGCAGCAATTGCTAGAAAGTCTAGGCGTAAAACGGATATTTTGGTTAGATTACGAAAGCCAGAGCGGTGATGAAGCGGATTCTCATATTGATACCTTAGCGCGTTTTTGCTCGGCAAACACCATTGCATATACCTGTTGTAAAGACACTAACGATTTGCAATATACCAGCTTAAAGTACATGGAACGTCAGTTGCAGGAGCTTAGAAATCATGCTAACGAACCGTATCATTTAGTGCCCTTGCCTTTACCTAAGCCAATCTATGACGAAGAGGGTCAACAATTACCGGCTAATTATGCTAATTTTTTAATTATTAATCATGCCGTGTTAGTACCTAGTTATGGTGACGATATGGATAGCATCGCTGTGGCTCGCTTGGCGGAATGCTTTCCTAAGCATGAAATCATTGCGATACCGTGTATGGCTTTAGTGCAGCAATATGGTAGCTTGCATTGCATGGCCATGCAGTTTCCAGAAGGCGAGTTAAATTCGCTAACTGAACACTAAGTTTCCTAGTATGGGAGCGGCTTTAGCCGCGAAATGCGACTATCACTAAAGACGGGACAATGTGAATAATGTTATTAGGCGTCGGGTTAGCGTTAGCGTAACCCGACAGGATGCGCGGTAAATGCTTGGCTTACGCTATCGCTACACCAAGCAACAAAACTCGTGAGTTTTGACTCCATTGCAAAGGTTTGTAGGCGTAGGTCGGGTTAGCGGTAGCGTAACCCAACTCAATCGTGGTTTGTCGGGTTACGGCTATCGCCTAACCAGACCTACGCAAGCTTTATATTCACGTTATTTAATCTGGGAACGCTGGGGCTCAGCGTTCCCATATAGCTAATCCGAAAGCACTATCAGCGCCACAGGATGACGGATTAACATCGAAAACTGATCTCTATTTCTATTGAGCCAGCCACGCACTTCCACTGTTTTATCGATGTAGCTATTAACATCAGGAAATAGCGACAGCCAGTTTCTATCAATACGAACTTCGAAGCGATTAGAAAAACTTAGATAAACGAAGCGTTCACTATTATGGATGGCCGTCACTTTACCCACTAAACGAGTCCAACCCGCATGACCCGCATCTGTTAACTGATTAACCGCTATAGGCGCATATTCAGGTCGACTCCACAAACCAAGCTTATTTTTCTGAGCTTGATTTTCAGCAGCTTGCAATTCATCGACATATTTCAAATTGGGTGGATAAATACTCAGTGTCGCCATCCCTGCCTTAACTAAAGACAAATTGATATGCTCTTTAGTTTCTGTAAACAAATGCGCCAAGGTTCGACCGTATTTATCTGTTTTTTCAACACCTATTTCCAAGCGAACTTTGGTATTTTGTAATTTATTAATCAGCCACGTTTTAGCAGCCTCACCCCCTGCTTCAGTGGGTTTGCCTCTATGTTCGATTTCTGGGGTATTAATGCCCAGCAAGCGAATTTTACGACCATCTTCTAACTGGACGGTATCGCCATCATAGATGGTTTTAATACTATAAAATCCATAACCAGGATTGATATGAATGGGTTTTGCATGGTCTTGGTTACGATCAGAATAATGCTCGCTACCCTTACTATCTTTCCACTCAAAGATGTCTGCATTCGCACAGGCCGATAAACATAAGGATATTAACAAAGTGCCTATTAATTTAAGGCAATGTGAAGCTAAGGTTTTTTTGTCTCGCATGGTGTCTAGCCTTAATGCTGGGGTAAGTTAGAATTGGTCGATCTAAATATTACATTTTTATTAAAATGATAAGCCTTGGTTACATCTATACAAGATTGAGGTATTATTTTGCCAGCACCCACCTCAAGCCTCTTTCTTTAAGTTTGCGGCTTATGTATGCTACAGATAGTGGTTATCAATAGCCACACCACGAACCCCTCCCTAATTTTAGAAAACTATTATGAGCCCATTAAAATTACTGTATCGTTTATTAGTCAGTCTTGTATTGCTAGTGACAGTTGCTGGTTGTGCAGGCGGAAAAAGACTTGAAAGTACCGGTGAATATTTCGATGATATTGCCATTACCGCCAAAGTAAGGGCTTCAATCTTAGAAAATTCGCAACTAAGTCTTAGACAGATTAACGTTGAAACATTTAAAGGTATTGTGCAACTCAGCGGTTTTGTGGATTCAAGTGAAATTGCAGCCAGAGCAACTGAAGTTGTCAGAACGATTAAAGGTGTTAAAAAGGTCAATAACAGTTTGGTTGTAAAATAACGCAAGCCAACGATTTGGAAAACTCTATCAACTTCATGCGTTTGATGGGTTTCTCTTTGTTCTACCCATCCTACCATCTACTGTAGTTGTAGGCCGGAATAAGGCTTTACAAGCGACAGCGAGTAAAGCGTTTCCGGCATTGGCACTGATCGAAACTCCGGAAACGCTACCACGCGCTACGCTAGCATAGTCTTATTCCGGCCTACATCTGAAATCTCATATAACTTTTTTTCTTTAAAGCTACTAACTAAGATTACGCCAAATGACTTGCACAATATCGCCATCATCCAATTTAATAACTGACAGATTTGATTCAACCAACACTTCTGATCCATCAGCACGTAGAAGTAGCCATTCAAAAGATTGTCGTCCAGAATGTTGAAGGGCTGCTTTAATAATTTCCACTTTATCCACTGAGCGCTGTCCATCAGGCTGCAAAACAGGTGAAATGTCATTGGGGCGTTGACTTAATAAGCTCTCTTTATAGGGATAGCCCAGAAACTTAACTGCAGCGGCATTACAATCAATATAACGACCATTTTTAGAGATCAGCATGGGCTCGGACATCTGCTCAAAAAGCAGATGATAATTTCGATCGCTTCTAGGAACATTTAACCATGATGCATCTGATTGCCAGTCTCTAACCCACGCCAATACATTGTCGGCTGGCATAGGTTTAGCGATAGCATAGCCTTGTGCTACTTCACAACCGAAGCCCAATAAAATTTTACCATGCTCTATCGTTTCAACCCCTTCGGCGATCACTTGTTTGCGTAAATCTGTCACCAAATGCGTGAGATGGTTTACCAATTTATAATCTTGTTCAGAATGAGTGATACCCTTTATAAAACTAAGATCAATCTTTAAGGTTTTAACAGGTAATTCTTTTAAATGCGCGATGGATGAGTAACCGGTACCAAAATCATCTAAGGCAAACTCAATCCCTAAGGCATTACATCGAGTGATAATATCTGTCACTTTGACGAAATCATCAATCACGCTAGATTCTAAAATCTCAAGCACTAAACTACCGGGTTTAAAGCGTGGCAGTTTATTAAGCTCAGCTTGTAAACAATCAACAAAGTTAACTTGCATTAATTGTCTTGCGTCAACATTCACACTTAAAGTCAACTCCAGCCCTTGTTGATGCCACTGGGCTAATTGAGTTAATGCCGTTTTAATAACCCAATTCCCTAACTCAATACCTAAGGGCTTATTTTCGACAACAAATAAAAACTTCGAGGGCTCTAGTAGCTCAGTATGATTTTTATTCCATCTAATTAAGGCTTCAAACCCTAAAACCTGACCCGTGCGCATATTAACGATGGGTTGGTAATAGAGTTTAAACTCATCACGACTTAAACCTAACTGCATGGCTTCGATCGCATTATTACGGGTAATAATGGCTTGATCTTGGTTACGATCAAACAAGTGATAACAATTTTTACCTTGATGCTTAGCAACATACATTGCTTGATCGGCTCTACTTAAAATACTTGCCGCATCAATATCGTAACAATCAACATCTTCTGGATACAAGAAAACCCCGATACTAGCCGATACTTTTAAGGCAAGACCTCTTAATGAAATCAAGCTGTTACAGGCATTTAAAATATATGGAATAATGATATCCACATCATCTGAATGGCTTAATGCTTCTAAAATAATGACGAATTCATCGCCACCTAAGCGCGCTAACGTGTCAGTATCACGAATAGCCTTTTTCATTTGCTGACTGATCGCTATCAAAAACTCATCACCGACATCATGGCCATAATGATCATTAATAAATTTAAAGCCATCCAGATCTACAAACAATACCGCAACAAAACCACCCTGTCGTTTGACTCGGCTCATCGCTTGATTAATCCTATCCATTAACAGCAAGCGACTAGGTAAACCCGTTAAATTATCATAATAGGCTAACTGTTCTAAGTTTTTAACGTCAGTAACATCGGTACCTAGCACCAAAAAACCTATAACCCGATCATTGACTATATCGGGTAGATATCGAGTTAGCGTATGAATTTTTTCACCGGTATTGGCATCAATCAGATAACGCTCAAAGCGCTGCTCATTGCCATTAAGCGCACCCTCAATTTCAGATAACAGGCCTGTATAGATGTCATCGCCAAGTAAGTGATTAAGATGCTGACCTTTAATCTGTTCAGGTGATTTTCCAAACCAGCGCGAATATGCATCATTACTAAACTGATTAATCAGCTGGCTATCCCAATAACCAATCAGCGCAGGCGTTTTATTAAGAATAAAGTTAAGTCGCTCGTTCTGTTCGATTAACATCTCAGGTTGTGCTGCCTGTTCCAAAAACTGGGAGGGACTTTTTGTCATACTACAACTCGATTGGGGAAAAATGCATTAATAGAGAAGACGCATAGACAAAGCGCTTTTAGAAAAAGATCTACTGCTTGCTTGCTTGCTTGCTTGCTTGCTTGCTTGCTAGTGTTATTTTAAGTAAATAAATCATCAGTGTATCTCTAAATAATTCAATAATCATGTACGAATTTTAAAGGAAATGACTTATATACACAAATAGGGTGATAAACCCATCAATAGAGATCCGTCTTGAGATAAAAACGTCGATCAGTGTATTTACATTAAAACTAATTAGCAAGTAACCTCGATCAAGCAAGGCGGTGCGAGGACTTATTACTCTTTGAAATCCTCGATTCCACCGCGTTTCATCGAGGCTACTTGTATAAGTTGGTGTATTTAGAGGGTGTTGACTGTAACCCAATATAAAAATAATCAATTATGGTTAATTATTGATAAAAGCTCATATTAATTAGATATCCACCGCCCAATATTAGGGCAATAAATAACCAAAAGGCAAAATTATAAGCCAGATAAAGCTTCCAAATACTTAATCCTGCTCGTGAAGGAGGTAATAATAAAGCGCCTTGGGAGCGTCGTTTAATATCGTAGAGTTTACGTAAGCCACTATTCGATAAAGTTTGATAGGCTTGTTTGATGGCTTCTAAACGGAGCAAGTCTGCCTTGTTAGCAGCACTATATTTTTTTATTAATGCTTGATAAGCAGCGTTAATTAATTGTGCATCAGCATTATTTAAAACCCCTAATTCACGGTAAAAATCAGAATCAACTGCATAAAACGGATAGTGCTTATCATAACGATCTTTTAGTATAGGGTCAGATAGACATTGATATGCCTCATTAATCTCTACCATCTTTTGAGTTGCTTGAACTGGATTATCAGGGCATTTATCAGGGTGATAGCGATGCGCTTGTAATTTAAAAGCGGATCGGATGACCACATCCTCTGCAAAAAAGCTTAGTCCTAAGCTACGATAATAATCTTTATTCATACCATGAGGAGGTGGCTGACTGAGTAAGTGTTGTTAAGTCGTTATAAGTAGTAGGTCGGGTTAAAGCTAGCGCCTAACCCGACCTTAAGTGCTTTGTCCGATCTTAGTTGGTAGCCCATACTTCTAATTGATTTATGATCAAAATCATTTCTAAATT
>QVQD01000182.1 GCA_003584875.1 Methylococcales bacterium | reverse complement strand
GCTATCGCTACGCCAAGCAACAAAACTCGTGAGTTTTGACTCCCTTACAAAGGTTTGTAGGCCGGAATAAGGCTTTCCTCGCTAACGCTCGAAAAGCCTTATTCCGGCCTACAAAAACTGCCCACAGTTAAATATTTGTAGGGTGTGCAAACAATTTATCGTTTGCCAACCCTACCTGTTTTCTAAATCGTTGAGTCACTTCAAATACAGATGAATAATGAGTTGCAACAAATTGATCTTGAGATAACTCATGGCTATATTCTTATTGTCGCTAATTCTGGTCGTATGCTTGCCCAGTCTGCAAGAGCTGCAGGTTTTAGGCCCTTAGTTATTGATTTGTTTGCGGACTTAGATACTCAACACTATGCAGAAGATTTCAAGCAAATTGCGTCTCTAGCAGAGCAGGATCTAAAGCCGGCTGTTGATTATTTTATTGAAAGCTATCAAGTTGTTCAGCTTGTTTATGGTAGTGGTTTTGAACATCATCCTGAGAGCCTGTGTTATTTAAATAACCGTCTATCTTTGTTAGGGAATGTGCCTGAGGTTTTTATAGCTTTGCATAACAAACCAGCTTTTTTTAGTGAGCTTAAGCGCTTAAATATTCCTTATCCAAGCGTGCAATTCAATAAGCCTGATGAATTTGAAGCTTGGTTGCTTAAGCCTAGCCGAGGGCTGGGTGGTGTAGGCATAAAGCATTATTTAGGCGAAGAAGTTGATTCTGAATGTTATTGGCAACGTTATCAAAAAGGCCAGCAATATTCGCTGTTGTTTTTAGCTGATGGCTTGCAAGTCCAAATTATAGGTTTTAATAGTCAATGGACAGCGAATCTAGCTGAGTGCAGTGAGTTTTTGTTTTCAGGGATTATTAATGCTTGCGACTTGAAGCTTGAGCAGCAGGATGAAATCATTGAATGGTTAAAAAAACTGGTTCCTTTATTTAAGCTTAAAGGATTAAATTCAGTAGATTTTATTAATGATGGCGACAGCAGTTATTTATTAGAAATTAATCCTAGACCCTCAGCGAGTATGCAATTGTATGAGGCTGATCTTTTTAAGCGGCATATCAAAGCATGTCAGGGTAAATTAACCGATGATCATTATCCCATTAAGGGTGTTACAGGCTATCAGATTGTTTATGCTCAGAGCGATATTATCATACCCGAGGGTTTTGTTTGGCCTAAGAACTGCTTAGATTTTCCAGAAAATGGCGTTATTTGTCGCACAGGACAGCCTATTTGCAGTATTATGTCACACAAAAAGCAGGTTCTTTCTATTATGAGAGACTTGCAATCCCAACAACTTAACTTACAAAAAAGGTTCTTAGCTCATGGAATATAAAGCTAGCGTCAATAAATTGACCCAGCCACTCGTAAAACATCTTATTGATAATGCCGACAAACTACGCTTAGGTGTAGAGGTTTTAGAAAATGGCTGTACGATCGTTGATGCAGGTATTAAAGTACCTGGCGGCTTAGAAGCGGGGCGTATTATTTCTGAAATTTGCTTGGGAGGTCTGGGTACTGTTGCCCTGGTTCATAGTGCTTATACCGCTAATTGGCCATTATCGGTTAATGTTCATACTAGTAATCCAGTGCTGGCTTGTTTAGGTAGTCAATATGCCGGCTGGAGTTTGTCGCATGAAAAATATTATGCCTTAGGTTCTGGGCCTGCGAGAACGATGGCTACTAAATTAAAAGATGGGCAACAAGAGCCTGTTGAGGCGCTTTATAAAGAACTGGATTACTCGGATGCTTTTGATAGCACTGCTTTAGTTATAGAGAATGATGCAATCCCACCTTTAGCTATCATCGAAAAAGTGGCGGAAGCTTGTAATGTAGAGCCTGCAAAATTGACCATTATTGTGACTCCTACCAGTAGTTTGGCGGGTGGCATACAAGTGGTCTCCCGTGTGTTAGAAGTGGCTTTGCATAAAGCTCACGCCTTACATTTCCCCTTAGAAAATATTATTGATGGCAGTGGTATGGCGCCCGTCTGCCCACCACATCCTAATTTTGTTAAGGCGATGGGGCGCACCAATGACGCTATTCTGTTTGCAGGGCAAGTGCATTTATTTGTTAAAGGTACTGATGAGGCGGCAGAAAAATTGGCGAATGAATTACCTAGCTCTACCTCTAAAGATTATGGAAAACCTTTTGCGGATATCTTTAAACAATGTGATTATGACTTTTTCAAAATCGACGGCATGTTATTCAGTCCTGCGAGCGTTATCGTAACAGCGGTTGAATCTGGTAAAACCTTTCGTGCAGGTCAACTCGATAATGCTCTGTTAGACCAATCATTCGGAGCATAACGTAAAGCAGTGGGTCGTATCGCAATATTTACAGATGATCCCGGTTGGCATGGTAAACAATTACGACTTGCGTTTGAAAATTTAGGCTATCGCAGTGATTTTGTTTCTTTAACTCAATGTGGTTTTGCTATTGAGTCTGGACGATCACCTTTGTTGATTCCTGGCTTTGAGCAAGGTTTACCTGATGCGGCTTTTGTTCGTGGTGTGCCGGGTGGCTCATTAGAAGAAGTTGTCATCTATTTAGATATTCTTCATGCTTTAAAATTACTGGGCATTCCTGTTTATAACGATGGTTATGCCATCGAGCGTAGCGTTGATAAGGGCATGACTAGCTTTTTATTACATAATGCAGGTTTGCCTACGCCCCTAACTTGGGTGTTACGTAATAGGGAAGATGCTTTAGCGATTGCTGAAAATGAGCTCAAACAAGGTCATTTAATCATAAGTAAGCCCTTGTTTGGTTCGCAAGGGGAGGGCATACGAAGACTTGAGAAAATGACGGATTTGTTTTGGTTAACAAGCAGTCACGGTATTTATTATCTGCAGCGTTTTGTGCATTGTGCAGGCGTTGGCTACTCGGATAATCGTGTTTTTGTCGTTAATGGTAAAGCGGTTGCTGCTATGCGTAGACGAGGTAAATCTTGGTTAAATAATGTGGCCAGAGGCGCAAGTTGTGAGCGTATAGACTTAGATGATGACTTAGCCAGTTTAGCCATTAAAGCCACAGCAGCCCTGGCTATGGATTATGCAGGTGTAGATATCATTCAAGATAAAGAAGGCAGTTATACGGTGATTGAAGTTAACAGTATTCCTGCTTGGAAAGGCTTAGAAAGTGTTTGTGATATGAGCGTAGCGCAAATCTTAGCAGATGATTTAATTAATCGATATTTGAATTGTCATGATTTTGCAACAACAGCTTAGTAAAATTTATCAAGAAGCTTGTGAAATTGAGCTGCTGGCTTTTAAGCCGGGCAATGTCAGCGTTTATGCTGACGGACATGATATGACAGTGGCTGACTTTAGAGTCAGCGCGATAGTCAGTGCTGAAGCGCTTTGTAATAGTGATTATTCTCTGGGAGAGAAAATCTATTACGCGGTTAAAGCAACTAGAGAAGCGGTGGCTTGCAATACAAACTTAGGTATTATTTTGCTGTGTGCGCCTTTGATTCAGGCTATGGCAGAGATTAAAAAAGGTTTAACGCTTAGGCAAGCGTTGCAGCAGGTCTTATTAACGACAACGATTGAAGATGCTGATTGGGTTTTTAAAGCGATTAGCCTAGCATCACCGGGTGGTTTAGGTCGTGCTGATGATCAGGATGTTTCAGAAAAGCCGTCGATAACATTAACTGAGGCTATGGGTCTTGCTAGCTATAAAGATCGTATTGCCCTGCAATACATCAGTGTTTATCAAGATATTTTTGATTTTGCAGTGCCGATACATTACAATGCGCGCTGCAAATGGACGGACCCAGAGTGGGCTGCACTTTCAATTTATGCAGCCTTATTAAGTCGTTTTCCTGATAGTCATATCGAAAGGAAATATGGTAATCAGTACTCTGAAATGATTGCAGAAAGGATGTCTGAAGTATCAAGCGAGTTATCCAAGGCTAATAAGCCTGAGCAGATGCTCCCATTGTTATATAGTGTAGATCAAGAATTTAAAGTTAAAGGCTTGAATCCTGGGACTATGGCAGATATGACCGTTGCGACGGTTTTTACAGTATTTTTAGAAGAGGTTATTAACGTAACGCTTCATAATAAAAATCTTCCGATTGAATGATCGGTAGTGAATCAAAAATCGATATTAGTTCGACTTTTTCAATTTTTCTTTTTAAGGAATATTAAACATGGCAAAAATCAATAAAGTATTAATCGGTGAGTCTTTAGTTGGCGAAGGCAATGAAATTGCACATATCGATTTGATGGTAGGACCACGTGGTTCAGCTGCTGAATCTGCATTTGCAAATGCATTAACAAACAACAAAGACGGTTTTTCTACTTTGTTAGCTGTTGTTGCTCCTAACCTAATGGTTAAGCCTGCTACTATCTTATTCAACAAAGTAACAATCAAAGGTTCTAAGCAAGCTGTTCAAATGTTTGGTCCAGCTCAACGCGCTGTTGCTATGGCTGTTGCTGATTGTGTTGAAGATGGAACTATCCCAGCTGATGAAGCTGATGATTTATTCATCTCTGTTGGTGTTTTCATTCACTGGCAAGCTGAAGATGATGCGTTAATTGAAAAATTCAACTACGAAGCAACTAAAGAAGCTTTGAAACGCGCTGTAGCTGGTTCACCAACTGCTGCTGAAGTTGTTGCTGCAAAATCAACTGCAAAACATCCGTTTGCTGTTAACAACGAAGGTTAATTAACTAGCGAGGTGCTTAATGCGCCTTGCTTAGTTTGTTAGAAAAATACCCCGGCTTGCTGGGGTATTTTTTTGCCTAAAATTTGGGATTTTATGGTAATTCTTGGTGATGTTGTTTTGGTAGGGTGGATAAGCGCCAGCGCATCCACCGAGTAATTGTAGCCCGGAATAAAGCTTTTCGCGCGTAAGCGAGGTAGTGTTTCAGTCATAAGCAGCCACGAGTTGCCGGAAACGCCAGCACGCGCTACGCTTGACTGGTCTTATTCCGGCCTACAAAAGGCTGCCCATCCTACACAACTAAACTGCTTCAGGATAACGCGTGTATTTAAAGCCCAAGGCTTCTTCCCAATCTTTAAGCATTGCTAATGAAACTTTGTGAGCAGCTTCTGCAACAGTCACACCGTCATTTAAGAGCTGATTGGCTTCTTCTGTTATTATTTTTGCAGGGATTAAGTCATGACCCGCTTTATGAGCTTCGATAACTAAGCTATGGCCTTGTTGTATATAAATGAATTCTTTATAAATAAAAACATTGAGTTCCTGATGGTCATCGCTAATGGCATCAAAAGCGAGGCTAGGTAATAACTTCTTTGGCGTAATCCATAAAGAAGAAAAGCTTTGTTGTTTTAACCAAGCATTAAAGCAGTCGTTTATTTTTTGGGCAATGGCTAGGGGTGTTGCATAAGAGGTGTCTATGATTAAATCATAGTTGCCATATTTTCTAAAATGGATGTTATAGAGTTGATTGAAGCGTTGGTCTTCAATTGTTTGGCGTTTAAGGTTGTTTTTTAATGTAATCTCTAAGCTTTCGTTCTTTTCATCATTGCGCGAGGCATTAAATACGCGTTCAGCGCCTACGACGACATCCACCGCTAAAAATACTTTGAAGGCAGTGGGAATGAAGTGCCAGGCCAGTCTTGAATCCATAATCAAGCGATCTTGGCTTTTTCCGGTTTCTATGACATAAGCATCTATTTCATCATCAACACTGCGATCAGTTTGCGATATTTCATTAAGTTCTAAAGTGGTGAGGCCGCGTCGAGTTGCAATGGCACGTTGTATGGCGCCAGTGCCGATAATGTCAAAGTCAGTTAGTTGTTTAAGTTCTGTAGCAACTGAAGATTTGCCACTGCCGATGTCACCTGACATCACAATTATATTTTTCATAGAGTTAGCCTGTAAAACTTGATTGGGAGTAGTGGTATATTTCCACTATTTTAGCATTGCTAGGGTAAAAAGTTTTTCTGATGCTTTATTCGGCAACTAAGGTTTCTATGCGATAGTTACCAGCGCCATTAATGCCTAGGTTGTTACTTAACCAAGGTAGGGTGTGTTTCATATCCGCAGCCAAAGTCCAAGGTGGGTTGATGACTATCATGCCGCTAGCCGTCATGCCGTGCTCTGGGTTATCTTCCTTAATGCCTAATTCAAATAATTGGATGTTTTGTATACCTGAGGTTTTGAGTGCTTTTTCTAGTTTTTGATTGCGTTTGCGATCAATTACGGGATACCAAAGTGCATAGCTGCCTGTGGCGAAGCGTTTGTGCATTTGTATCAGGCTATTGATAACAGATTCATAGTCGCTTTTTATTTCATAGGAGGGATCAATAAAGACCAGGCCTCGATGTTGTTTAGGTGGTAATAAGGCAATGGCGCCGACTAATCCATCCGCATGATGGCTATGAATACGTTTATCTTTATGAGTTGCTGATTTTAAGAGTTCAATTTCAGTGCTATGTAGCTCAAATAACGCTAAATGATCTTTGCTACGTAAAAACTGCTGAGTTATAAGAGGTGAACCAGGATAGCGTAGTAATGTATCGGTGCTGTTGAATTTTTTAATGAGCTTAACATAAGTGTTAAGGTCTTCAGGCAAATCAGTGCGTTGCCATAGTTGTGTAATGCCGCTTTCAAATTCTTTGTTTTTTAAAGCATAATCTCCGTTAAGCACGTACTCGCCAGGTCCTGAGTGAGTATCGATACAATAAAATGCCTTATCTTTCTTGCACAAGTGTTCTAGGATTTTGATTAAAACGAGGTGCTTTAAAACATCCGCGAAATTTCCTGCGTGAAAAGAGTGTCGATAACTGAGCATTACAAGAGACCTAGATATTTTAAAGTGAGGGTAAACAAGAGAATTCTATCAGCTTAAGAAGGGACAAAGCGTTTGTGTAGGTCGGGTTAGGCGCTAGCCGTAACCCGACATGCTACGATTGTGTCGGGTTACTGTATCGCTAACCCGACCTACACCAAATAATATTATTCACACTGCCCCGTCTTAATTTTATATTTGAAAAACAGGGATTTATTTATTTTCCAATGAGCAATAGCCAGCCAGCTTCTGCTTCACAATGAGGTGATTTTGCAGCCACTTTGATGTTAATTCTAGCGGCTGTATCAACGAGTGAGGCCGGTAATTTGCCTTTGATGACATAGAATGGATCTTTAAATTCTGCGATGACTTCAACTGGGATATTTTTAACAGTAACCGACACGTTTTCGGGCTTATCAATATTGAAGGCGACAAAAGAAAAAGAGGCTTCAGGTGCCACGTTTGCTAAATGGGCCGGTAGAAATTTTGCTAATTGAGGTTTGCCACAAGCACCAGCAGAGCCACCGCTACTTTTTGGGCCGCCACCATGACCGCTGTGGTGTTCAGAAGCACGTACTACACCGCTACTTAGAAAAGCAATTGTAGTTATTGTGATAAGTAATTGTTTGATATTCATTGAGTTATCCTCCTTTTTATTATGTGGCATGCTCATTGATAGGATTTTGTTATTGATTATGTAGGCAACGAGTTGCAGGTATAGCTTGGAAGTTTAGGTTGATTAATGAGCCCAATATAATTCTATACTTTGTTTATTGGCGCTTAATTATAGTCATAACTCATCATTGTTAGGTATAAAAACATACCAATTCTCTAATAAGTTCTCGCTGAGCTAATCAAATATCCAGTGTTTGATAACTCCCTCCAAGCTTCTGCATTGGTAAAGGGAGGCGTTGCTGCGATGCGCTTTAGTTCACTCTTTTAGCAAGGTAACGATGTGCATCTTAGTTTTAAACATCCAGGAATCTGCTACGTTGACAAACTTAAGCTATAAGTCTTAGTTTATTATTGGGTATGTCATGCCGGTGAAAAATACGATATTTTCTTAACTACATGTCAACTAATAGTATTGCTGCAAAAGCCATTGGGCTTAATACAACGATAACTTATACGAGGATTAATAATTTTGTTGAGAAGTATTAATAAATTGAATGGTAAGCGCAGTGCTTAGGTTTTGAGTATAGTATTCGTTTATAAAAAACAGGCCGCTAAATGATGCGGCCTGTTAAATTAAGCAGTTAGTTGCTTATTTTTTTGGAATAGCTTTTAGATGCGCAATGGCTTCATCAACTAATTTTGTAGCTGCAGGTGCGTGATTTAAATTGCCTTCATTAACCGCTTTTTGGAGTAATTCACCTGCTTCATCAATATGATTTTTTGCAATGCTTTTTGATACTAAAGAAGCCGATGCTGCTTCATCTAAGGCTAATTTAGCATGATCTACTAATACATTCGCATGACCCGCTTTACCATGAGTTGATGCTTCAGTTGCATGCTTTAGTGCGGCATCAGCATGTTGTTCTGCAAATACATTAGTGCTTAGGCATAAAGCTAAACCTGCTAATACTGTAGTTAATTTATTCATAATTATTCCTCATTTTTTTATTGTGTTGTTTTTGTTGCTGATATCCACTTATTTATTATTAGATTAGTACCAGCGGTGCTAACACTATCATTATAATTTGTTGAAGACAACTAAAAGTAAGTGCAAGATGTTGGGCTTGTCATGTAGGGACGAATTGATTCGCCCCTACATAAGTTTAACAGTGGGTAGTGATGCCCTAAGGTGGGTGTAGTGCTAGTTATCTAGCGTACATAATGTAGCTTTTGTCCTAGCATGTCGGGTGTCACTAAAACAACGCCGCCCTGACTGACATGAAAACGTCGAGCATCTTCGACTTTATCTTCACCAATAATAGTGCCTTCTGGAATATCACAGCCTTTTTCTATAATGGCTTTAGTTATACTGCAATGCCTGCCGACATTAACTTGCGGTAAGAGTATAGAATCTTGTACGCTACTATAAGAATTTACACGAACATTAGAAAATAATAATGAGTGTTTGACTTGCGAGCCTGATATAACACAACCACCAGAGATCATAGAATCAACCGCTAAGCCTCGTCTATCATCATCATCAAAAACAAATTTAGCTGGCGGTGTTTGTTCTTGATGCGTCCAGATAGGCCAAGTATTGTCATATAAGTTCATGCCGGGATTAACACCGATAAGCTCCATATTCGCTGACCAGTAAGCATCAATAGTACCTACATCACGCCAGTAGCTTTGTTCGCCACTTTGTAAATCTAAAAATGGGTAGGCATTGACGATATATTTATCGATAACTGAAGGAATTATATCTTTGCCGAAATCATTGCTAGAACCTACGGTATCGGCATCTTTTTGTAATTGTTCAAATAAGAAGTCAGCATTGAAAATATAAATACCCATAGAGGCTAAGGCGGTATCGGTTCTACCTGGCATCACTGGAGGATGTTCTGGTTTTTCGACGAAGGCTTTAACTCTGCGATTAGTATCGACATCCATAACGCCAAATGCAGTAGCTTCTTCTAGGGATACTTCTAAGCAGCCTATCGTAAGATCAGCATTTTTTTCGATATGATCGGCAAGCATTGCGCCATAATCCATCTTGTAGATATGATCGCCCGCTAGAATTAAAATATGTTTGGGCTTGCGTGTGCGTAATATGTCAATGTTTTGATAGATGGCATCAGCAGTACCTTTGTACCAAGAATCTTCACCATGACGTTGTTGAGCAGGCATTAAATCGACATATTCACCAAATTCACCTCGCAAAAAGCCCCAGCCTTGCTGAATATGACGTATCAATGAGTCGGCTTTATATTGAGTTAAAATGCCTATTTTTCGGATACCTGAGTTGACACAATTGGATAAAGGAAAGTCTATAATGCGAAACTTACCACCAAAAGGCACGGCAGGTTTGGCGCGCCAGTCGGTCATGTTGACGAGTCTTGAACCGCGTCCCCCTGCCAAAATTAAGGCAATGGTATTACGGGTTAAATGACCGATGTTTTGTTCCTGTTTATGATGATTAGACCCTGACATTTTTCATCCTATGTTGATATAGATATTACAACGCTTAGTTATTTGGTAAGATTTACTAGACATTTATTCTACTACTACACCGAGGCCATTCAAAGTGATAAAGGATTCTAATAGCACACTTGATTCTGAAGTGACTGAATTGCAAACCGAAAAACCGGTAGCGAGTACGCCTAAACCAAAAGCGATTAAAGTGAAAGCAGATAAGTCTGCATCATCAAAAGTTAAAGCTGCGAGCCCAAAAACTGTAAAAGTTAAACCAGTTTCTAAAGCCAAGACTGCTGAGCTTTTAAAGCCTGAAGCTAAAGTCACTGAGCTTTTAGCCCCAGAACCTGTGGTTACAAAGCTTGATAGTGAGCCTGCTATGATCAAAACACTCAAAAGCAAGGAGTTAAATAATGACTTATTAAAAATCATGGAAGCTAAGCATCATGATCCGTTCTCTGTATTGGGTCGTCATGCTAAGAAAGATTTAATTCAAGTTACTGTTTATTTGCCTTATGCTGAATCGGTTAAGTTTAGTCATGATGGCACAGAGATAGAGAGAATTACCGGTAGTGATTTTTTTCAAGCGACTGTTCAGCCAGAAACGTTACCTGCACATTATCAGTTAGTTTGGCTAGATAAAAGTGGTTACCGTCACGAAACTTATGATGCCTATGATTTTGGTACGCAATTACCCGAGTTTGATCAATATTTATTCGGCGAAGGTAAGCATTGGCATGTTTATCAGAAGTTGGGTGCACATCTTCATAGTGTCGATGATATAGAGGGCGTGTTGTTTACAGTTTGGGCGCCTAGTGCAGGTCGAGTCAGTGTCGTGGGTGATTTTAATCACTGGGATGGTCGTTGTAATCCTATGCGAAGTTTAGGGGGTAGTGGCATTTGGGAGATTTTTATCCCTGGCCTAAAAGAGGGTTGTTACTATAAGTTTGAAATCTTAAATCGCTTTAGTAATGAAATTCTACTTAAAACCGATCCTTATGGACAACAGTTTGAGTTTAGACCCAACACATCATCGATTGTAGTTAAACCTGATACTTACACTTGGAAAGATGACGCTTGGTTAACTGCAAGGACTAAACATGACTGGCTGCATCAACCTATGTCTATCTATGAGGTGCACCTAGGATCTTGGCGACGTGATAATCAAGGTAATTTTCTGACTTATCGTGAGTTGGCTGTTGAATTGGTCGCTTATGTTAAACAGATGGGTTTTACTCACCTTGAGTTATTACCGATTACTGAACATCCATTTGATGGTTCTTGGGGTTATCAAACCACTGGCTATTTTGCGCCGACTAGTCGACATGGGTCACCCGATGATTTCCGCTATTTTATAGATAACTGCCATCAAAATGGTATCGGCGTTATTCTCGATTGGGTACCTGCTCATTTTCCTAAAGATGCTTTTGCTTTGGCGCGTTTTGACGGTAGTGCCTTGTATGAACATGAAGATCCCCGTAAAGGCGAACATCGTGATTGGGGTACTTTAATCTACAACTATGGCCGTAATGAAGTTAAAAACTTTTTGTTGGCCAGTGCTAATTTTTGGTTAGAAGAGTTTCATTTAGATGGCTTAAGAGTCGATGCCGTCGCATCTATGCTGTATTTAGATTATTCCCGAGAACAACATGATTGGGTTGCTAATAAATATGGCGGCAATGAAAATCTTGAAGCCATAGACTTTTTTAGAGAGCTCAATGCCGTTACTCATGACTTACATCCCGGTACAGTCATGATGGCCGAAGAGTCTACCTCATGGCCTCAAGTCACTCGTCCAACTTGGACCGGTGGTTTGGGTTTTTCTATGAAGTGGAATATGGGTTGGATGCACGATGTGCTGTCGTATATGAGTGAAGAACCTATCCATCGTAAATATCATCATGATCAATTGACCTTCGGTATGCTCTATGCGTTTACTGAGAACTTCGCTTTACCTTTTTCACATGATGAAGTGGTGCATGGTAAAGGCTCGTTATTAAATAAAATGCCAGGAGATGAGTGGCAACGTTTTGCTAATCTGCGTTTGTTGTATACCTTTATGTATACTTATCCGGGCAAAAAATTGTTATTTATGGGTTGTGAGTTTGGTCAAGGTACCGAATGGAATGCCAATAAAGATTTAGATTGGTATGTGCTCGATTACCCGCATCATAGAGGCACGCAAACCTTGGTGAAGGATTTAAATCATCTTTATAAAACCCATCCGGCTTTGTTTACCCACGACTTTGATCACCAGGGTTTTGAGTGGATTGATTGTCATGACGTTGAGCAATCAATTATTAGTTACCGACGTAAGAGTGCCTTTGAAGAATTAATTATTATTCTTAATTTTACACCCGTGCCTAGAATGAATTATCGCTTAGGTGTGCCTGAAGCAGGCGCTTATGCTGAAATCTTCAATTCAGACTCTCATTATTACAGTGGTAGCAATACAGGAAATGGTGTGGTGGTGTCAGAACCAACCCGCTGGATGAATTTACCTTATTCCATTAGCCTTAATTTGCCTCCGTTGGGTGCTTTGATTTTAAAGTTGTAAGTTATAGGCGAAAGGCGAAAGGCTAAAGGCGAAAGGCTAAAGGCTAAAGGCTAAAGGCTAAAGGCTAA
>QVQD01000218.1 GCA_003584875.1 Methylococcales bacterium | reverse complement strand
GGCATGATGACACCCAGAATTCCAACTTGGAGATCAACCTTTACGCTGAGTTACACCCCTATAGAAAAAGTAACCACTTCGTTGAGTGGTCGATACAGCAGCGCCATGTATAGCCAATTAAACAATAGCGATACGAATGGCTCTACTTATGTAGGTAATAGCGCTTATTTTGTTGTAGATACTAAAGTGAATTATCAAATGACCAAGCAATGGTCTATGAATGCAGGTATCAATAACCTTAATAACCAAAACTACTGGATATACCATCCTTTCCCACAAAGAACTTATACAGCACAAATTAAATTTAATTTTTAAGCTGTAACCGTAGGGGCGTATTGCATAAGCCCAACATCGAAAGTCCAATGTTATTTTATAAGGGCGTATGCAATACGCCCCTACGATCTTCACCACAATGTTATCGTTCGCGCTTGGGAATGCTAACAATTATTTGTACAGATACCTATGCTCTCCAAGCGGACTTGAGTGATACCTTTTAAGGTATCACTACTATTTATCCTCAAAAAACCAAGCATCAGAAAGCATCTACTCAAAATGTTGCAACTTAAGTAATACCTCAATCAACAACCATACTTACAGGTTCCGTCCATACTCCTGCTCCAGCACTACCAATGCCCCGTACACGCACCCAATAGGCGTTCCCAATCACCAAGGCTTCTATCAAGATATGAGCTGAAGTTGTTGATGACAGCACATGTCGCCAGTTGGCTTCGATGGCTGGGTCGGCTTCAGTGATTTGAACTTCATAACTGCCTGCACCTAAAAGTTTAGCGACATGAATGTCCAAAGTACCACTTTTTGCACCATGTGCGACGCGAAAGTCATTGGGCGCAGGCAAAATATCACCACTACCTCCACGAACGATATCTTTGCGCAGATCATAACCGGCTGTGGCCAAAATATGAGTGTCACCTTGAGCAACGAGTTCCAGATAAGGAATCAAGCGTTTTAAAAGATTAGTTAATGCTTGCCTAGCACTATTACGCAGGGCTATTTTAAGGCTATCATGATTAATGGCGGCATGGTAACTATCCACATATTCCGTATAGGCTGTCGTTAATTGCTCTAAGGTAGGAACTTGAACGATCCAAGGCACAGGATAATGAATATTGGCCGTTAAGCTAGTCACAATAGTGCCAGACTTGGCCAAAAAATCAGCTTCATTCAGCTGATCAAAGTTAATAATAAGCTTTGCTTGCATACAGGTACTCCATTCAATAAGATGAAAAAACACAGGGCTATCAGCGGGCGGCATGGTTTAGCTAGTTTCATAGAGCACACATAGTAAGCTTAAGATTTACACAGAAATCATGAGTTATTACATGTTATCGACGGGGGAGTCAGGTAGAGATTAAGTCTAACGTTTATATTTTTATAAGTAGATAATAACGAATATCTTATGAGGCTGGCTAACTATATTCCTATGCTGACATAAGTCAAGATATAAGCTGTGTTTTAACATAGAACGATTGAATTTAACGCAGTTTAAAGATAACTTTATCTTAGCGGAATGTAATTTAGGAATAAACTTTTCGGGTTTTAAGCGACAAACTTCTAATTTGTTTAGCTCCGATTGCACTTTGATTAGCCAATTATCGCCGAGAAAAATATTTTTCAGCAATTAGTCATCAATCGCTGTCAATAGTGATTATTCAAATTGCAAATCCCGCGCAGCAAAGTTGCAACTCAACGCTATCAAATCCCAACTTGGCGCAAGCGATTCTAATTCGAGTTAAACGAAACGGCCTATTTGTTGCATCAAAGTACAATCTTCAGCTGATAAAGGCCAATTTGGCGCTGTAAAACTGCCTGTTTTTTTGCTTATTTTCAAGTATTTCGATACCTAAAAGACAGTCTATTAAATGTTAATGACTAAAAATAAATTAAAGTCATGAGGTTAGTACAGAGCAATCGTATTTCCCATTAGTAGTAGACAATGTTTTTTTGCACACCTTACAAAATAAAAAGCTGTAAGACGGATTATATGTAGGTTTGATTAGCCGTTAGGCAATCCTCCGCACAAAGGCTGGTTGTCATCGGCGTTGTGCGATGATTGGCGGTTTTTTGACGCGAAACCACCCTACACCATACTATGATTTAGGTTTTATTATGCTGAAATGGAAAGCCAAGTGGGCAGTGTTTTTGTGCCCACCACACTTATTGACTGCTTGCTTTACATGGCTACCAAGAGCCACTAACATGTGTGGTTACGTCCATTCGGCAATGTAAAATACGAGCAACCTCGATTTCTGTTTTGCCGACACGGTAAAAAATAATATGACGGTTAACATTAAAACTACGAACTCTCTCATCAATTTCATTTCGAAACTTACCAAGTTCCGGGGAAAGAACTAGATTTTCTAAGTCGCTTTTAATTTCAGAAAGGTATGCTTTTGTTTGCTTATTACCCCAAGTCATCAGTGTGTAGCTCTTAATATTTTGTAAATTATCCTATGCTTCTTTTGATAATCTATATCCCTGCATTAACAATTATTCCTTATTGAGCTCTTCAAAAAAGGCACGGCCATCGACGCTTTCACCTCTATCTAAGTGTTTTATTCCTTTGTTAACCTCGCTTCTAAGTTTATCCAGTTTTATCTGGTATATCCATGCTTCATGGGTTTCCATAAAACGTAAAGATTCTCGAATAACTTCACTGGAGTTGTTATACATTCCGCTGGCGACTTTCGCTTTTACCATTTTTTCAAGTTGATCTGTCAGTGATACATGCATGTTTTGCCTCCTTGGTACTTAAGGCCTAATGATACAAAGACTATCAAAGATTGACAATTGAATGAGGGCAGGAAAGGCTATTGTTATGCTCAAAATGGAGGGTAAACGATAAAGCTGTTTGCCCACCCTTGGCTTAATTCGGAACACCTAACTGATCTAGTTCTGCTTCAGTTTTTTCTATAATATTAAAAAAAAGATGGCAAGCATGCTGAGCGGCAAAAAGGCTTTCTAGAAATAGCTGATCGTCATACATGTATTCATGTACCAGAGTGTTTCTTAATTTACGAGCGGCCATAAAGGTATCTACACAGCTTAAAACCCCCATTCTTTCAGCGAAAACTAAGGTATCCAATAAGGTCTTTGTATTTTCACCGACTAGCGCTGCAAATCTGGGCAATAGTTTTTCTCCTAAATGATCTTGAAGCCTACCGAAACGACTTACAAAAGCCTCAACTTTTTCTGAGATTTCTGGCTGCGTATTTAGGGATTTAACCCATTCGAGATCTATAGGCGCACTAAATAAAGTACTTTCACTATAATGTAAATGCTTTGCCTCTTTATGGGCCAAGTCTAGTGTAAGCCTAACAATTTGTACATGTTCTGGAAGATATCTCAAGCTCATAATTGAATCCCAGTTTGCTTAGCAATCTGCAATATAGGGGTATCGGCTGTGGTAGGATCTTTTAACAAAATATCAATTTTTCTATCACCTAATTTACGTATTAATGCAACATAAAGACTGCCAATTAAACTAACTCGATTATCAAGAATGTGCTCAGTTTCAAATAATAAATCAATATCTCCACCTTTTTTTGCGTCATCAACGCGAGAACCAAACAGAATAACTCGCGAATCTGCTCCTAGCACAGAATAAGCTGTTTGTTTAATGGTTTGAATTTGCTCGGAAGTAAGTCGCATAATAATTTAAATGTTTATAATTCACTGTCAAATCAATTAATTAATTAAATGAATGTTAGGTTTTTTGGGCTGTATTAAAGTACACCAAAGTATAGCAATAAATTCAATTTTATAATTTTTAACTAACCCGAATTCATGCTCAGAGATTTATAGCTAGCAACTTAAGCCAAGATAGCTTGAGCAAAGACGAAAGGCACAGGACGCAAGATTAAGCTAGAACAGATATTAGAATAACTCTTCGCTCTTAACCTTTCGCCCTTTGTCTGCGCTTATTAGAGCCCTGTCTAAAAGTGAACGGCTAAGCTAAAATGCCTCGTCTTAAGTTGGTAGCCGAGATTTATAGCTTAAATAATTGATGGCCTTCAAACACTGTCAATATCGATATGCCATCTGCTTCGACGTGATAGACGATTCGATAGTGGTCTACAAAAATTTCTCGAATATCTGCTTGACTTAACTCAGGCACCACTCGGCCAATTAACGCCGAATTGGCGGCACTTCTTGCACGGTTTCTAAGTTTTTCCACCCATTGCATGGCATTTTTAGGGTTGGTCCGCGCAATAAAGGTGTATATGTTAGCAAGGTCATCTGTGGATCGATCACTCCAGCGCAATTTACAGCTTCGCAATTTTGCCTTCCAAGACCACATCCAGCATATCATCGTCAATTACTCTGCCGGCTTGGACATCGTCTAAACCTTGTTGCACGGCGGATAGAAATCTGGATTGGGTATTTAAACGATCAAATTCGCTGGGCGATAGCACAACGGCTGCGGGTTTACCGTTCTGAGTAATGATGATGGATCGATTGCTACTATTAATGCTTTTTAACAGTGCGGAGGCCTGAATTTTGAACTGACCCAGTGGCAATATATCTTCGGAAATTTGTATTGTGGACATAATGAAAGCTCATAACGGATCTGGATTAAGATCTGAATATAGGTTATTTAATTGTTAGGTGCAAGTATAAGCTACACCTAAATAAAGTCAGGCTAGGTAATTAACGCTCACTATCCACAAATGGTGGGCAAACGATAAAGCCAAAGAAGAATTGAGACCAGATCGCCGCCAATTTCAGCGGTCATTCATGCTAGAAGCGTAATTTTGTTGTGATATACTTTAATCAAGAATTTGCAATGGAAAAGCTTATGCAATTTGAATGGGACGAAAATATAGTAAGTTAAATCTTCAAAATCATGGTGTCGCTTTTGAAGAAGCAAGAACAGTCTTCGATGATCCGTTACAAATATCGAAATTAGATCACAGATTTAGCTATTTTGAAGAAAGATGGATAACCATTGGGGCAACACAGAATGCACACATTTTGGTTGTCGCTAACTTGTTTTTTACCGAGGATGGTGAAGAGATAATCAGAATTATTTCAGCTCGCTATGCGAATCCAAAAGAGAGGGGGGAATTATGAAAAATGTTGAACAAAGAGCTAAGTTTGATGATTTCGAGCTAGAAGATAATTATGACTTTAGCGATGGAATCCATGGACGTTTTTACAAACCCAAAAAAATTCGCACAACCTTGCAATTGGATAACGACATTTTGTTATTTTTAAAAAAACAAGCGAGCGAAAAACACATTAAATATCAGGTATTGGTAAATAGCTTACTCAGGGACTATATGACTGAAGCTAGGTAGGTCATTCGGACACTGCTCGGTGCCTACTGTTATGTCTCAAAATGGTGGGCAAACGATAAAGCTGTTTGCCCTAAGAAAGTATTAGTAATCGCGACGTTTTGCTGATTTCTCAAGCAGAGCATCTAAAGTATCGTTTCCAAATTAGCATCTCCCCACTCACGATTTAGCAAACTGTCTTCGCAAAGCAAACAATAAGCCTAAAAAAGCCAGCGCGATAAGGGCTTGAATACCTGACAAGCGCCAGCACGCTGCGTTATCTTGCTGAGTATTAAAGGAAAAAGTCGGTAGCGGTGCGGATTCATTAGCAGACCAAGGTCTATTAGCCATAATGCTTGGAACAAAGCTTGCTCTCCACTGATCTTCAAAGTGATTAACCTGGGCTATAAAATCGGCATAACGTGGCGCATCTAAACCCGCTAAGCGGTCGGCCATTAAAACCATTGCTAATGCAGGTGAAAGCACAGACCAACGTTCCATGAACTCAAATTGACTTTTACGCGCTGCATCAAAACTAGCCATCAAGGGTCGTATTTGGCTGTCTAGCTCCAAGCCTGCTGGCAAGGCGGTAATCTCACGAGCTAATTCTGTAGACGGCGGAGTGATCTCGGGATGATCTGTGTACCACTTGCTTAACAAACTTTGTCGCTGCTGATTACTGAGTTCTTGAAAATGACGGATATCAATAATAGCGGTCAAGCGTGAGGGCATCGCATTGTGTTGATTTGCAGCAAACGATAAACCCGCCGGTACGGCAAAGGTTAGTATTAACCAAACGCCTAGCATGACTAAGGCTGCAGCCCCCGATGAAATCCGTAGCAATAAAGCTAAGCCAGCGATAGCAAACCACAACAAGGCATAACAACTAATAAAGACTAGCCACTGCGCTAGTGCCGCAAGGCTTGCGCCTGAATCTAAGGCAAAAGTAATGCCTGAGCTTATAAACATCAGCATTAACACTAAGCCAAAGCGTACTGCCAACGCCGTAAATACCAGCATCCACGGCTTTGTACTTTGTGTACAGACTAAGCGCCAAACACCACTTTCTCTATCTTCCTGTATCAAACCATAACTTAAGGCAATTATAAGTAGCGGTGTAAACAAGGCTAATAAGGTGGAAAAATCCAAAAAGCCTAATTCATGCATTAAGGGATTAAATAAAGGGTCGCTGGTGCGGCCATCGGTATGGCGATTTCGAATTGAGGCGTTAATGGTCGTGCTTATAAAATCCACTTGACTCACATTAAGTGCCAAGCCACCCAAGACGGGCATGTTTAAGGCTTGTGCCTTAGAACCTAAAGCATAAGCGCTGGCTTTTTCAGCTGAGTCATGGACTTTTGGCGCTTCGTGCATTTCTGCTTGATTAACCCCCGCATGAATCATAACCGGTGCCGCTTGCGTATGCCGATATTCGCGAGCGACTAGGCCAGACCAAGTAGCGCTCACTGTCATCAGTACAAAAAACAAAGCTAGCGCCCACAAATTAAGGGGGTTACGGCTAAAACGCAGCCATTCTATCGGGATCAAGGTCATCATGGAGTTAATCTCTTAGCGGATAGGGATAATAATAACAGTGCTAATAGTAGCCAAGCCGTCAAAACGACTAGATCTAACTGTGCCTGTTGCAAAGCAAACCGGCTATCGGGAGGGCTATAGCTAAAGTCTTTTACGCTACGCCAATCAGCACTCTCTCCTTTAGCAGTGCGCTCAGTGCCATGACTGCGCTCTCTGTCCCAGTCTTCGGTGAGGTTAATAAAGTAATGGCGATACGCTTCTGCCGCATCTTCAAAATGACGCTGATGCGCTAAATCCATACCGGCTAAGGTCATGGACAAAGAGCGCATTGCTAGGCTTGGCCCTAAACTAGAGCCGATAAGCGTTAAGTGCTGTTGCCGCATAAAGTTATCACGCAAGCGATCAAAATGCAGAGCATGGACACGATTAGAATAATGATCATTAAATTGTCGATTTAACGACACAAAACCCAGGGGTAATTCGTCTTTACTATTGACGTGATACTGCGCCAATAAGTGTGCTTCAAAAGCTTTGTTACGCTGCTCGTGATTGCCTTCGCCATTAATCCCTAGCTCTATATCTTGTTTAATAGCCGCCCAAAATACTTCAGCACTCGGATTCGGCGACCCTATTTGCGCCAATACCGCACCCAAGCGCGGGCCAATGAAAACCGAGCCTAGCCAGAAAGCCAATAAAAAGAATAAAGTAATGCGACTGGTTTTAAAATAAGCCGAAGCGGCAATAGCAATGGCTGCAAATGTCGCGTAATACAACAAAAATGACACTAACAACAAGCCTAGGCGCACAGCTTCATCAGCGTTTAAGTTAAAACTTTCTTGTAGCAGTAAAAAAGCCAGTAGTAAGGCGGGTGACAACACCAAACTAAATGCCGCTAATAGCCCCAGCAATTTACCAAACACTAATGCTTGGGTATTCAGTCCCAAGCTATGCAACATACGCAAAGTCCCGCGTTCACGTTCTTGACTGATGGTATTAAAGGTTAAAGCCACGATCAGTAAAGGCAGTAAAGCATAAAGCACAAAGCTGGTGGTCATTTGCCCAAAACGGTGAGTCAATGTTTCATCGGCACTCGGATTAAAGCGTTCAAAATTGCGCTTATGCGGCTCTAGCCATAAAGATTGGCCGATAAAAGGTCTTAAGCCTGGGTCTAAGGCGGCTACCGCTGTATCGGGTTTAAAGACATAAATGCCATAATGGGCTGCTGCATGTGGGTTCTTAACACTTTGCGTATCCCATTGTTGTTTGGCTGTGCTGCCGACACTCAGCTTTTCTGCGCGTAGTTGTTGTGTCTGCATAGTCGAGGACAATAAAAAGCCAACAAAAATCACCAGCAATGAACAACCTAGTATTAATAAGCGGCCATCACGCAACGTAGAAACAAACTCTTTGTGGATAATAGTGCCTATCATGCTAAGCCTCGAGCATGAGCTAAGTACTTGTGCTCTAATTCATCATGCTGCACAGTTTTCGCATCAAATTCTTCGACTAAACGCCCTTGCTTCATGATGCCGATACGATCAGCCACTTGTTTAGCGTTAAATAAATCGTGGGTGGCCATTAACACCGCCATACCTAAATCTGCCGCAGCCCTTATGCGACTAGCAAAATCATTAGCCGCACTGGGATCGAGTCCTGAAGTCGGCTCATCTAACAACATAGCTTTAGCATTTTTGGCGGTGGCAATTGCCAAACCAACTTTTTGGCGCATACCTTTAGAATAATTGCCCACGCGTTTAACGTGGGCATCCGCTTGTAAGCCACTGTCAGTTAATAACTGCCTCGCTAACTCAGTACTAATGTTAATGCCCGCCAAGGTACAGAAAAATGTTAAGTTTTCTACGCCACTCATCAGCTCATATAAGGCCACATTTTCGGGTAGATATGCAATCTTGGCTCGGACTAATTCTGAATGCTCATGAGCTGAGAGCCCTTCTATCAACACTAGGCCACTCGTCGGTCGATTGAAAGTTAAAAAAGTACTAATGGTTGTGCTTTTACCCGCTCCGTTGCCGCCTAACAAAGCATAAACACAGCCTTTAGGCACGCTCAGATTTAAAGAGTCGATAGCAAGATGTTGTTTGTAATGAACGATTAATTTTTTGGCTTCGAGTACAGGGGTAGGGTTAGTCATGGGCGGGGTATATTCCAAAATAAACAGCGTTTTGTAAAAAGCAGCTTTTTATAACTGCATTTAGGTCAGAGGTGGTGGGGCGGGCAAAGAGTAATACAGAAGATTAGTGTGGGTAAAGCATTAATTTTAAAGACTAAAATATCCGGCATTAATTAAGATTTCGCCCAATTAACAAATAAGGCATATGCCTTATTTTTTAAATAGAAAGTGTGGCATATCACACAGTTTTATTTAAGGTAAAAGAAAGTCTTTTTTCCGCAACTATATGAATAAATGGATAAGTTACAGATTGGTCTACTTTGTGCTTTAACGAATAAATCATTCAATTTATTTATTTTAAGGAGCTATGTTTTATGTCAATTATTGAGCCGCAATCAGAGCCTTCTGATTTTACAATTGAGAAAGCTACTAATCTTATTGCTTTGAGCAATAAGATTAAGTCGTTTATTAATAAAATCACACTTAGAAAGATTTTTCTTAAAATCCATCTTTACATATCACTTTGGTTAGGTGCTTTTTTGGTGATTGCAGGCTTAACAGGCAGTATTCTGGTTTATGAGCATACATTAGATAAGTTTTTTAACTCAGAATCTATGCTAATTGAGCACCCAGGTAATCAATCTAAATCTATCGCTGAACTCATTAATTCAGCTAATTTACAGTCGCCGATAAAAGGCGCGACCTCTCATATTCAATTACCAACTTCCCCTGATGAAGCTTTAATCATTCGTTACCAAATGCCTGCTGAAGGCAATCATAAGGGCCATAACCATCACTTCTACGAACTGATGCTTAATCAGTACACAGGAGAAGTTATTGGTCAAAGAGATCAATTTACGTCCTTAATGGGGCTGGTCTTAAGATTGCACTTTAATTTGTTCGCCGATGAAACTGGGCAATTAATAATGGGTATTACTTCATTATTGACACTGCTCCTTATCATGACCGGTATTTATGTATGGTGGCCAAAATTAAAGCACCTCAAGGCTGCTTTTATCATCAAAAGAAATGCTAGCCCTACCCGATTCAATTTTGATCTACACAAAACGGTGGGTATCTATACAGCCCTAATACTTTTTTCTGTGTCTTTGTCGGGGGTGCATTTTAATATGCCTTATCTATTTAGACCTATCGTTAACTATTTTTCGCCTGTGGATAATATGCGCGCTGCTGTTGTTTCGGAAAAAGTTATGGATGTATCAATTAGCACAGAAACAGCGATCAATATTGCAGAACAGATCTTTCCAGGTATCGAAGTAAAACGTGTTTCTTTTCCTGCCAATAAAACAGGCGTTTATATGGTGATGGGCAAACAAATAGATGAAATGAGTGATAAAGGCACAACAATTTTATGGGTAGATCAATATTCTGGAAAAGTATTAAAAGTAAAAGATCCTCACCAACTAAGTCCAGGTAATGCTTTTTTAAATATTCAATTGCCACTACATAACGGCGAAATACTGGGTGAACCAGGCAGAGTTTTAGTTTTGATAGCGGGTTTTGCTCCTTTATTACTAATGATAACAGGCGTGATCCATTGGTTAAAAAAGAGAAGGTCCAAACGTCTTCATGATGCTCGCTTTAAAACACTATAAAAAATAACAAGGAATACAAAAACATGAAGAAAATAAAACTTTTAAGTATTGTACTATTAGCCGTGCCACTTTTAGCCGTGCCACTTTTAGCTGCGGCTGCTGACGAGGTAGATAACGTAGTTAAGCCTGATGAATCTAGTGCCACAAATTCGACCAGCAAAGCTAGTGATACTAAAAAAAATAGCCATTACAACTAAGGAAAGTAAGTCTAGTAATGCTGAAAAAACGAATAAAATTGATACCACACTCGATGAAATGGTGGTAACAGCTACAAAAACAGAGCGTAGCATAAAAGATGTTTCATCTACTGTGACTGTGATTGATAGTGAGCGGATTGAAAAATCAGGTGCAACAACTGCAGATCAATTATTAAGAGGTGTTCCCGGTGTTTATGCCGCCAGAATGGATGCATCGTCACCTAATCGCATTGCTCAAACTTACACTCGCGGCTTACCTGGCAATGGTAGAACCTTAGTATTGATTGATGATGTGCCCATGAACGTGGCTTATGATAGTCAGGTTGACTGGTCTCAATTAGGTACCATTGATATTAATCGAATTGAGGTAGTGCGTGGCGCTGGTTCTGCTTTATATGGTAATCATGCGATGGGCGGCGTCATTAACGTCATATCAAAAGCCATTAATCCTGGCTTAAAAGGTCGGATCGAAAGCGAATATGGTAGCATGGATACTTTCCGTGAAGCAGGTGTTGTTTCCTACGGTAACGAAAAAACGGGCGGACAAATCTCAACAAGTTATTTAGAGAGCGACGGCTACAATATGTGGCGACCAGATACCTCATTTGCCAGTGTGCCATTATCTCAGCGTGATAAAACCGGCACTAAAAAAACTAACGTTACAGGTAAATTTAGTCATGCCATTAATAATTCTAATTTATTGGATTTTAATTTTTCTTATTTAAGTGATGTAGCAACGGGCTTATACCCCATTCCTAATTACATAGCACAGGATCGAGAGCAGTATTTAGGTTCGGCCCGTTACAGATATTTAGGTGAAAAATCAGAATCAACTATTGTTTTATATAGTCGTATTGGACTTATGGATGCTGATAGTGCAAATGGGCCTAATGCAACCAGTCCAGATGTTACTGCATTAGGAACAAAAGGGGCTTCACTAATTTCATATCGTGGTAATTTTAACGATATGGAAAACGGCATTAGAGCTCAGACCAGTCATTTTCTAGGGACTCATCAAAAACTCACATTTGGAGGGCAATACGCTGATAGCCAAATGACCATGACTAATCATTATCCGGCTGAACTTGGTCGAGAACAGATTACAGATGGGTCGATTCAATTGAGTGGTATTTTCTTACAAGATGAAATCAATTATGGTCCTTTAAATGTCAATATAGCTGGCCGCTGGGATTTGTGGCAAACAAGTGGAACATTTAGTGATACCAAAAGCACTTTTCCGGGGCAGGGTAATTGGCAAGAGCGCTCAAAAGATTCATTTTCGCCTAAAGGTGGATTATCTTATAAGTTAACTGAAAACTTTATAGTTCGAGGATCGATTGGACAATCATTTAATACCCCAGATATATCACAAATGTACGGAGCTAGTCGTCGTGGAGGCACAACAACTGCCTATGGAAATCCTATGCTCACGCCAGAAACTGCAACATCAAGTGACATAGGCGTCGATTATTATTTTGGAAAAAAAGCATACTTAAAAACAACTGTCTATAACACAGATGCTGAAAGCTTCATTTCTACCGTTCAAAGAGTAGGTGCGCCAATTGGAACAACGGATAAAGTTAATTATGGCGGCGTTCGTGCTCAAGGTATTGAAGTTGAGGGTATGTGGCGTCCATTAGAATTAATGTCATTGCAGGCTAGTTATACTAAAAATGATTCAGTCATCACTAAATATGATCAAAATCCTGGCGTTGTAGGCAAACAATTGACTAATGTGCCAAGAGACCAAGGTTATTTACGTGCTGATTTTAACTTACCTTATGGCATCAATACCTTTGCGACTTACAATTATGTGGGTGATAGATATATCAATGAAACTAATACCGTTTCAGCTTCTAGTGCCGTTTATAAAGCCTACACAACAGTCGACTTAGGTATCTCTAAATCTATTATCAAAGACGTGACAGCC
>QVQD01000175.1 GCA_003584875.1 Methylococcales bacterium | reverse complement strand
ACAAGTTTCTTATCGGCGTGGAAACGATAAAAATCACCGTAGGGGCGTATTGCATACGCCCCTACGATCTTCACCACAATGTTATCGTGCGCTAGGGTCGTGTTTCAAAAAAATTGTTATTGAATAAGAGCAGCATTGTAGGCCGCAATAAGACCATCTAAGCGTAGCGCATGATGGCGTTTCCGGCACAGGATTACTGCCTATGCCTGAAACGCTTTGCTCGCTAAGCTCGTAAAGCCTTATTCCGGCCTACGACTACTGCATATAAAATCACTAAGATTACCCACTCTAATTCACATTAAAACAATATAAACTAATGTTTTTTTTTCGAAAAAAATCAGCAATGCCTCTTAGGATTTATTAAAACTTTACAAAAGTTTAGAAATTGTCTTTGACTCGCCTGATCACCGTACCTAACCAGCGTCCATGCTGATAGCTAATTTGTAGCTTACAATCAAGTTTATCTCATACTTTTTTTAAGATATCTATGTCATTTTTCCTAAACTTAACCTAATTCGGCAGACCTTGCGACCAAGCAGTCCGAATACAATACCTAAACTTGTGCTAAAGTTTAATAAACTTCTGAGTTAACTCGAGTATTAACCTTGTCTCGTTCATTAGCTAGTGTTAAATATTAGCTGTATCACTAGTAAATAAATTAGCGTCTTCTTGACTTTTATTTGCAAAGGCCTATAGTCAGGCCATAACTTTTCTATTCAGCACTGAGTCACTATTATTTAAGCAAGCACTTAGCTTAATCTTCTGAATCAGCTTACCTAAAAAATACGACACAAGTGCTGCTGACATATCGATGTTAATCATCTCTGCTACACCACCCTCGACCTTTGGAGTATTTCTATGCAAGCTAAGCTTATAACAGCATTCGTTCGCTTAAATGAAGCGGACTTCTTTACCAAAGCGGGTGTCATTGTGACCGCTTTAACTGCTAATATTCACTACCCAGAACCTTGGGCAGCACAAGTTATCACGTTAGCGCAACTTAGCGCTGCCTATAAGAACTACCAAGATTGTTACTAGGCAAGTCTTACTCACGACACAATAAAAATAACACTACGCAATAACGCTAGAGACGCATTGACTACTGAACTTAAGCGTTTAGTCCCTTATTTAGAATTAGTGGCTGATGGTGATTTAACTATTTTAATGAGCTCTGGTTACGACATGCGTAAAGACCTAGGCCCACAAAATTTTAATAATGAGACCTTACCTTCACCTGAGAATTTTCGAGTGACTCAGGGTATTAAAAGTGGTTGTCTAGATATACATGTTGCTAAATTGGCAGGTGCAGGAAGTTATGAAGTGCAGCTTGCTGAAACAGATCCTAATATCGAAAGCAACTGGCGGCATGTACTTTCATCAATCAATGGCACTCATATTTCATTAGAGGGCTTAACCGTTGGTCTAATCTATTGGGTACGAATAAGGGGCATTAATATCTCAGGCTCAGGCGCATGGACTGCGGCAATTAAAATAGTTGTTAATTAGGGCCAGTACATCGCGCAAATCCGAATTAATATAACAAATTAGACATGGGTTGCAATAAACGCAACCCACTTAATAAATTAGGCACATTTTTTAGTTTGCTTACTTTTAGTGCGCTTAACTTTATTTTTAGGTGTATTAACTCGCATAATATTATCTGGAATTGCTAGTTTAAAAACCCACTCTTCTAAAGAGTAAATTGCAGCCAAGGCTTTTTCATGTGAGGGATGAAGCCTGTCATTAGCTGGGTGTAATGGGTTTTCATGAACCTCATCAATAATTCTCTGTGCATATCGAAGTTCATATTGGGTAGTTGTAGAAGCTTCTATCTGATTCATAGTGGACCTTCCTATAAAATAATTATTTAATTGGGTAGCTAGTGTTGTTAACCCCATTAGTCTTTCAGAGTTTACATTAACGATACAGCACCACAATAAAAGCTAAGCAAATAATAGACCACCTCAATAAATACCAGCTTATTAAGTATTTATCAGTCTGATTACATTTATTTTTGGTGGAGAAACACCTAAAAAATACCCATCTTGGTGCATATCACTATTAACTGCCTGTCGTATTTAACTCCTATGCAATCCTTGCTTCTAAGCACTCAAATTTACTTCAAAACTCCAACGCCCAGCCGTTATATGCTAGTCTATTGTTTTTTTATGGAGAGAATTTATGCAGGCAACGGTTAAATGGGTAGATGGTGTTATGTTTGTGGGCGAAACGGGTAGCGGTCACGCGGTGGTCATGGACGGCCCACCCGATCATGGCGGACGAAATATTGGCATGCGCCCTATGGAAATGCTTTTATTAGGCTTAGGCGGATGCTCATCTTTTGATGTTGTTCAAATTTTACAAAAAGGCCGTAATGATTTAGCCTCCTGCCAAGTACAAATCACTGCTGAACGCGTTGATGCCGTACCGAGTGTTTTTAGCAAAATACATTTACACTTTATTGTTAGTGGCAAAGATTTAAAAGCTTCAGCGGTTGAACGAGCTGTCAACTTATCCGCTGAAAAATATTGCTCGGCTTCGATTATGTTAGGAAAAGCTGGAGTTGAAATAACCCATGATTATGAAGTGCTTGCTTCCTAGAATAGATTTGATGGGTTTCACTTTGTTATACCATCTTAAGATTATTTACTGGGCGAATCTGTCGTTCCAACAAGATCATGCAGTAGTCGTAGGCCGAAATAAGGCTTTACGAGCGTAGCGAGCAAAGCGTTTCCGGCATAGGTAGCAATCTTGTGCCGGAAACGCCATCATGCACTACGCTTAGATGGTCTTATTCCGGCCTACAATGCTGCTCTTATTCAATAACAATTGTTTTGAAACACGACCCTAGCGAACGATAACATTGTGGTGAAGATCGTAGGGGCGTACTGCATACGCCCTTATAAAATAAGCTCTATAACATTGGACTTTCGATGTTGGGCGTATGCAATACGCCCCTACGGTGATTTTTATCGTTTCCACGCCGATAAGAAACTTGTGTAGATACCTATTCTTTAATAAAGGGACTGCCTTAACTTGTAGGCCGAAATAAGGCTTTACGAGCGTAGCGAGTAAAGCGTTTCCGGCATCGGGTAGCGCTCCTATGCCGGAAACGCCATCATGCACTACGCTTAGATGGTCTTATTCCGGCCTACGGGACTGTCGCTACGCCAAGCAACAAAACTCGTGAGTTTTGACTCCATTGCAAAGGTTTGTAGGCCGGAATAAGGCTTTACGAGCTCAGCGAGCAAAGCGTTTCCGGCATAGGTAGCAATCTTGTGCCGGAAACGCCATCATGCGCTACGCTTAGATGGTCTTATTACGGCCTACGGGACTGTATTTGGATGAATCTTAAAGTTTATTAGCGCGGCACAAACGGATTAATTTTTTTGATTCCTCAAAGGCCTGCTGCGGCATTTGAGGTATAAGCAACTCTACTAACATAGCCGCTTCTTCATTTCCATTCATAGCAGACATCGTTGCCCATTTATGAGCATAAATATAATCCTTTTCTAAGCCGCCATGGCCATTTGCATACATTAAAGCCAATGTAAACTGCGCCTGACTATCACCTAATTCTGCGACATTCATATACTGCTGAGCTGATTCAATACTATTCATTTATTCTACTTCTAATATTTTAAGACAATTTCTTTTTGCAATTTATATGCCTAAATTTATGCGTAACTTTACTCTTACAACACACAAAGATCGCTGAGATTAATCTTACAGAAAACAGACATGGACTACATTAATCATCAATCAACCCCCCCTACTTCTCTTGAAGAATGCTGCAGTAAAAGGGTGCAAAACCAAACAAACAACGCACTCATTAAGTGCATGAAAAAGGCTCAGGGCGAAAGAAAACTGCACATTAAGTTACTAGAACCTCAACTTAATATACTCAAGCTGTATATTAAACAAATAACAAATAATCCATTAATAAGCAATATTAGCGTAGCTTTATACCTACAAACACTCTCTTTCAAAGAGAAGATTTTATCATTTAAAAGATGACAAATTTATGACAAAACAACACATTAAAGCCAAGATTAACACCTTAGAAATATTATTTATGCCAAAACTGCCTGATTGATTTGAAGTAGCCTGTGCAGGCTGAAGTAGAAAAGCCGATAGTGCTTTTAGGAACGCAAGCCCTAGCTTGGTGTAAACATAGAACTCCACTGCATAACAGCAAAGTGTTTGTAGGGGCGAAATACGCCCCTACATATACAATTTAATATTTGGTATTAAGCCAACTTACCATGACAATGCTTATATTTCTTGCCTGAACCACAAGGGCAATTATCATTGCGCCCCACTTTTTCAGTGACTCGAACAAATGGTTGTTCAGCAGACTTATCATCCACCAGTGCTTTTGGTAATTCTTCAACTACGTCTAAAGCTGATGCTTCTGCATGTTCAAAATGCATTTCTCTTGGAGCTTGTCTTTGCTCATCGAGCGCCTGTACATCTTCTTCTTGACGAACTTGAACTTTAAATAAAATACCAATGACTTCATATTTAATATGATCAAGTAAGCTGCTAAACATTTCAAAAGCTTCACGCTTATATTCTTGCTTAGGATCTTTTTGCGCATAACCTCTAAAGTGAATACCTTGACGCAAATTATCCATAGCCGCCAAATGTTCTTTCCAGCTAGTATCTAATACTTGTAGCATCACTGATTTTTCGAAATGCTGTAGCACTTCTTTAGTAATTTGCTGTTCTTTGTCTTTATGATTTTGTTCAAGAATCTCAATAATACGCAATCTTAGCGAGGCTTCTTGCATCTTAAGGTCATCATCTAGCATTTGCTGTACAGGAATATGCACATTAAACTCATGCTGTAAATGCTCTTCTAAGCCTTGTATATCCCATTGCTCAACCATCGTTTTGGCTGGAATGTACTGGGTAATAACATTATTAACAACATCTTCACGTATGGCGGTAATGATGTCTGAAATATCACTAGCCGCCATTAATTCATTACGCTGACTATAAACAACCTTACGTTGATCATTAGCCACATCGTCATACGCTAAAATTTCTTTGCGTATATCAAAGTTACGAGCCTCAACTTTACGCTGCGCATTTTCGATAGAACGAGTAACCCAAGGATGCTCGATGGCTTCACCATCACCCATACCAAGCTTTTTCATTAAGCCTGCGACGCGCTCTGAAGCGAAAATACGCATCAAATCGTCTTGTAAAGATAAGTAAAATCGTGTTGAACCTGGATCGCCTTGACGACCTGAACGACCTCTTAATTGATTATCGATACGACGTGATTCATGACGCTCTGAACCTATGACATGCAAACCACCATTATTAATAACTTGCTGGTGTCTTTCCTGCCATGCTGCCCGCACTTGTACTTTCTGAGCTTCACTCGCTTCTTCTCCAAGCGCCTTTAACTCAGCATCTAAATTACCGCCCAGTACAATATCAGTTCCACGACCGGCCATATTGGTGGCAATGGTCACAGAACCGGGCATACCTGCTTGCTCAACAATATGCGCTTCACGCTCATGTTGTTTGGCGTTTAATACTTCATGCTTAACACCTTGTTTGTTGAGCAAAACAGATAAGCGCTCAGAGTTTTCAATTGAAGTCGTGCCGACTAAAACAGGTTGACCACGCGTCACACATTCTTTAATGTCATTAGCAACAGCGACATACTTTTCATCGGTAGTTAAAAAAATCACATCACCCAGATCTCTCCTGATCAAGGCACGATGAGTCGGTATGATGACAACTTCAAGACCGTAGATATTGTTTAACTCAAAAGCTTCAGTATCAGCAGTACCCGTCATACCTGACAATTTGTCGTATAAACGAAAATAATTTTGGAAGGTAATAGAGGCTAAAGTTTGGTTTTCATTATTGATAGCAACATGTTCTTTAGCTTCGATCGCTTGATGTAAGCCTTCAGACCAACGTCTACCTGGCATTATTCTGCCAGTAAACTCATCGACAATAATGACCTCATTATTAGCAACGATATAATCGACATCTTTTTTAAATAAGGCATGACCCCGCAAAGAAGCATTTAAATAATGCATGAGTCGAATATTAACCGCATCATAAAGACTAGTGCCTTCAGGCATCAAGCCAAGTTCGAGCATCATATGCTCTACACGCTCGTAACCGGCCTCCGTTAGATAAACCTGACGTATTTTTTCATCTACCGTGTAATCACCTGGCTGACCTTCAGGTTCTTCACGAGTTAAATAAGGAATGATTTCATTGGCTTTGATATAAATTTCGGTGCTTTCGTCAGTAGGTCCAGAAATAATTAGCGGTGTTCTGGCCTCATCAATCAAGATAGAATCGACTTCATCGACGATAGCAAAATATAAATCACGCTGAACTTTCTGCTCGATGCTGAAAGCCATGTTGTCACGTAAATAATCAAAACCAAATTCGTTATTAGTGCCATAAGTAATGTCAGCGGCATAAGCTATACGACGCTCTTCATGTTCCATTTGACTGACAATAACACCGGTCGTCATACCAAGAAAACTATACAGCCTTCCCATCCATTCTGAATCGCGTTTAGCTAGGTAATCATTAACTGTTACAACATGAACACCACGACCCGGCAAAGCATTCAAATAAGCAGCTAACGTCGCCATTAAGGTTTTACCCTCACCGGTTTTCATTTCGGCAATTTTACCGTCATGAAGTATCATGCCGCCTATTAACTGCACATCAAAATGACGCATACCAAAAACACGTGAAGAGGCTTCTCTAACCGCAGCAAAGGCTTCTGGAATGATTTTATCCAGACTTTCTCCTAGCTCAAGACGATCACGAAACTCTTTAGTTTTTGCTTTAATTGCCTCATCAGACAGTTTTTCGTATTCCGAAGCTAATGCGTTGACACTCTTGACCAACTTTCTTTTCTTCTTAATCAGCCTGTCGTTACGGCTACCTACAACTAATCTAACTAGCTTATCCAGCATGTTTTCTTTCCAGTTTAAATTGTCTAAATGATTGAATAAATTGCTCGATTATATACCGTCTGAATCTTTAGTTACAGTAAATCACGAGTAGTTTTTAAATTTTACGCCTCTGTAGTGAATACGCGAGGCCATATTAATAGCTGACATAGCCTTAATGCTTTTGTAATTAAACAAAGATTAAAGCTCTTTTTATTTTAATTTTTTATGCCTATGCCTTTATAAAGTAAATACAAACTAAGCAACGTTAAAACTAGAATAAAGGCTATAGTCATAATAAAAGCCAGTTGAATATCGACATCAGTTACCCCTATTAAGCCATATCTAAAGGCATTGATCATATACAAAATAGGGTTTCCTAATGAAATGCTTTGCCATATATCTGGCAACATTTTGACAGAATAAAACACCCCGCCTAAATAACTTAAAGGCGTTAAAATGAAATTAGGAATGATAGAAATGTCATCAAAACTTTCTGCTAACACAGCATTGATAAAGCCTGCTAAAGAAAATAATGTTGCTGTTAATATCATAATTGATAGGGCGACATAGGGATTTTTGACTTCAATATCTGAAAATAATAATGAAATTAGGGCGACCACTGTTCCGACTAATAGCCCTCTTATGATGCCACCACTGACATAACCGCTTAAAATTACCCAATTAGGCACTGGTGCCACAAGCAACTCTTCAATATTACGTTGAAATTTAGTTGAATAAAAAGACGAAACAACATTGGCATAAGAATGACTAATGACCGACATTAAAATAATACCTGGAACAATGTAATCCATATAAGTTGCGCCATTAATTTCACCGATACGACCACCAATGAGCTTACCGAAAATCAAAAAATATAAGGCGGTAGTAATGGCAGGAGGTAATAAAGTTTGCGGCCAAATACGAACAAAACGAAAAATCTCTTTAGTCACTATCGTTCTAAAGGCAATAGAATAATTCATCACTTATTACCTGCTGACTTAGTATCAATTAAACTCATAAATAGTTGTTCTAAGCGATTACTCTTATTTTTAAGACTCAGCACCTTAATGTTTTTTTCGCTTAATTGATTAAACAAGTAATTAAGGCCAATTTCTTTAGGTACCGCTACATCGAGGACTTTATCGGCTATGCGTTCAATTTGATAGCCAGCAATAACAGGTGCTTGTGCCAAAGGTTCAGCCAAGTCCAAGACAAAATGATCGACATGTAATCTTGCTAAGAGACTTGCCATGTCTGTATTTTCAACGATACGTCCTTGATCGATAATGGCAATATTACGACAAAGACTTTCTGCTTCTTCTAAATAATGCGTGGTTAAAATGATAGTGGTACCTTGCTGATTAACCTCCTCCATCATCTTCCACATTGAGCGTCTGATTTCTATATCAACACCCGCAGTTGGCTCGTCAAGAATCAATAACTTAGGCGCATGAACCATTGCACGAGCAATCATAACACGGCGCTTCATACCACCCGATAAACGCCTAGATATGGTGTCACGCTTATCCCATAAATCCATTTGCTTAAGGCAGTGCTCGGTTCTTTGTAGGGCAAGCTTGCGAGGCGTACCGTAGTAACCCGCTTGATTAAAAACGATGCTTTTAACCGTATCGAATTGATTAAAGTTAACTTCTTGAGGCACTAAACCTAAGCAACTTTTTGCAAGGGATCGTTCGGTTTTTAGATCATGTCCAAAAATACTAACTGAGCCACTTGATTGATTAACCAATGAACTGATAATACCAATAGTTGTTGATTTACCTGCACCGTTAGGCCCCAATAAAGCAAAAAAATCGCCCGGCTTGACTTCAAGGTCTATACCTTTTAAAGCCTCAAAACCATTGTTATATGTTTTTTTTAGATTGCTAATAGATAATGCATTCATACTGAAACTAACACTTAACGAAAACCTTTAAATAAGTTAAATTACGCACATGAGTCCATTACAAATAATAAAAACTCACCAAATGTGGGACAATAACTAATACCACCCTATCAAGACACATTGAATTTTAAATAAAATCACACTAATGGATACTAAAAGCCGTGTAATATTATCAGATATTAACACGCTCCGCAGACAAATTGGATACCCCGTGCAGAATACTCCCCCTGAATTCGTAGCCGCTGTAGATTTAGGCTCTAATAGCTTCCATATGATTGTTTGTAGCCTAAAAAATGGCAAGTTACAAACCATAGACCGACTTAAAGAAATGGTCAGATTGGCATCTGGCTTAGATTCTGAGCAGATGTTGGATGAAAAAACTCAACTAAAAGCGCTCGCTTGCCTAGAGCGATTTGGCCAACGAATCCAAAATTTCCCAGAAGGCAGTGTCCGTATCGTAGGCACTAACACCCTTAGAATGGCCAAAAATGCGAATCAATTTTTAATTAAAGCCGAGCAAGCACTTGGCCATCCTATCCATATTATTTCAGGAATAGAAGAAGCTCGATTAATTTATGCGGGCGTCGCGCATAGCTTAAGTAGTAACGCTAATTTGCGCTTAGTCATGGATATAGGTGGAGGTAGCACAGAATATATTATCGGTACAAATGACACGCCCAAAGCTAAAGAAAGTTTACACATGGGCTGTGTTTCTATGAGTAATATCTTTTTTAAAGATGGGTTTCTATCTAAAACAGCGTTTGATAATGCAACTTTATACGCTGAACAAAAATTAGAACCTTTCCAAAATACATTTAATCGCAAGAACTGGGATGAAGCCATCGGCTCATCGGGCAGTTTGCGTTCAATTGCAAAAGTATTACAAGCGACAAACTGGAGTAATAACGGCATTACTAAACAAGGGCTTGAAATACTGGTGGCTCACCTTAACCAATACCATCATATCGATGAATTAAATTTACCCGGATTAGACGCCGATCGTCTACCGGTTTTTGCTGGCGGCTTAGCGATTGTTTATGCCACCTTCAAAACGCTCAATATTGAACAAATGACTATCTCTGACGGCGCCTTAAGAGAAGGTTTGATACAAGATTTATTAGGTCGAATTTATAATCAAGATATGCGCTCAGAGACGGTGCAAGCAGTCTGCAAACGCTATCATATTGATACAGAGCACGCCAAACGAATCAAGAAATGTATCCACATCATGTTAAGCCAATTGAGCGCTAACTATGCGTGGGCTAATGATGAAAACTGCGTACAATATTTAAATTGGGCAGCGGATTTACACGAAATAGGTATTGATATCGCTCATAGCCAATACCATAAACATAGCGCTTACATTATAGGCAACGCTGATTTGGCAGGTTTTTCTCAGCAAGATCAACTATTACTGGCAGCTATACTTAGATCACATCGACGTAAATTATCCAAAACTATTTTTAATGAATTACCCTCGCCATGGAATATTCAAGCGCCTTATCTCACCTTAATTTTAAGATTAGCGGTCGTATTACACCGGAATCGTATCAATCAAGAATTACCCATCTTTGAAATACAATTAATCAATTCGAAAATTTCACTTAAGTTTCCAGATACTTGGTTAGATAACTTTCCTCTAACCTGTGCTGACCTAAGTTTAGAGGCCGATTACATTAAAGCTGCAGGATTTAAACTAGAATTCTCTTAAGCATCGTGTTTATAAAAATCCTTTCACGTCTTTTTTTAATACTAATAAGCACAGTTGTCATTTTCTGTGCGCTACTGATTTTATTTGGAATTAGTGACACACCCACTGTTGCTCCTGACTGGACACTGACTCATGATGACATTATTAGAGCAAAAAAAATATTGTATGAAGGCTCCAAAACCAAACCTGATGAAATAGGCACTATTGAATTAACTCAACCTGACATTAATTTAGCCGCTAATTATTTGTTTAATCGTTATCGTAAAAGTGCCGTCAAAATTGAATTAAAAGATAATATCGTTCGATTTATAGTCACGATGACGCTGCCCAAAAACTATCTAGGTCAATATTTAAATTTTAGCTTTCGCTTTGGCAACGAAGCTAGCAATGATTTACCTAGCTTAAAAAAGTTTAAAGCCGGCGAATTATTATTACCGGCTAAACTTGCGGCTTATATAATCGACAATATCATCCATCACACTCCACTTAATGAATATTTCATCTTGGCGACTCGCCCCATTAAAAGCATTATTATCGATCAACAAAAAGTCACCATTAGCTATCACTCCAGCTTAGAGAGCCTTATACAAGCGCAAAATGTTTTAGCTGATGGCGGCAACAATAGCCATCTTGACATATACCAACAGAAATTAACCGAAGTTATAGAGCAACATAACTCACAATGGCGCTTATCGCTGGCAGAATTACTAAAACCATTATTTACCTTGGCTTACCAACGCTCTAATTTAGAGACTGCTATTGAAGAAAATAAAATGGCTATTATTACGATTAATAACTATGTAAATCGTAAAGAAACCAAAAAGTTTTTATCAATACCCTTAGCAACGTTAAACGCACAAAAACGTTATCCTACTTTTTTATATAAGCGTACTGATCTTGCTCAGCATTTTATAGCTTCGGCAGCCATTACTGCTTCTATGAACAACCAGGTCTCAATTGCAGTAGGTGAAGAAAAAGAATTAAGTGACGCGCAAGGAGGCAGCGGCTTCAGCTTTATTGATTTAGCGGCAGATAAAGCCGGCACTCGCTTTGGTGAAATGGCGACTTCATCACCTGAAAATGCACGTAAACTTCAAAAGAAATTATCAGAAATCAGAGACTATACTGACTTTATGCCAGACCCCTCAGACCTGCCTGAACATATGGATAATGCCGAATTTAAGCAACGTTTTGAGTCTGTTAATAGCTTGACTTATCAAGAACTTTCAAAAAAAATTGATCAGAGTATTGGGGCTACACCTCTTTATAGCAATCCTTAGCTAGAAGATCGCCTGAACTCAAATTTTGCATCTTTTTAATAGTCCATGTGGCATGATGATGCACAAACTACGCTTTGATACGGAACCCGACCATGAACCTAATTAATTTTTCTAATCGCTTGATCTTAGCTGTTTTAGCGACACTTCCCTTAACGACGAAAGCTGATAACGTCTGGAGTTATCATCAGGAAGTTGATAATTTAAGCAATCAATCTTTTAGCTATGCACAATCACCACTGCCCCTACCCGGTTTATATGATTACCTTAGATTAGAGCTTGTTTGTAAGGGTAATACTTTGCAAGCCACTATTGAAGCCAATGACTTAATTACCTCTCAAAGCAAACGTTTTAATGTCGATTATCAAATTGACAAAATGCCTGCCATTTCTATTTCGATGAAAACGCTGCCTGATTCTAAACGTAAAGGCTATACCGAAGAGTATGCAAAAAAATTGGCAGAAGATATTTTAACGGGGCAGACGCTATTTATTCATGTCAACACCATCATACGCACGGTGCTATCAAGCTCCCTGCCTTTAACTAATGCTGATCTAGCAGTTAAGAAAGTGCTCTCTGATTGCAAACTCAGCGCAAGCAATGAAAGTAAAGCTACTTACAGCCTAGCTGAATTCGAACAACAATTTAGTCAATTATCCTTAGATAAACAACAGCGTGTTTTATCTGAACTAAAAAAGATAATGGCGGAGATTAAATAACAAACAAGCTATTAACTTAAGAAGGGACGGTGTGGCTAATATAGCGTTCCCAAGCTCTGCATCATTGCCCACAATTAAGCTTTTTAAGGAATAAGACCACCCAAGCGCAGTGCGGGTTGGGTGGGGTTTCCGGGGTTTCGATCGATACGTCTGCCGGAAACGCTTTAATCGCTTACGCTATCAAAGCCTTATTCCGGCCTACAAACCTTTGCAATGGAGTCAAAACTCACGAGTTTTGTTGCTTGGCGTAGCGATAGTCCCGTAGGCC
>QVQD01000122.1 GCA_003584875.1 Methylococcales bacterium | reverse complement strand
TGAAGTTAGGCTCAGTTTTCATGCACTTATTATATCATATATTGGTAATATAGTTAATATTATCAATGAGTTATTGTTTCTGAGTAGACTCTAATTAACTGAATATAATTAAGCAAAATAAGTCCGTAAGTCGTAGGGTGGTTTCGCGACAGCAAACCGCCGCAAACACGCAATATCAAAAATAAAGGAACAATAAACTCACGGAAAAGACTATCAAAACCGATCTGATCTATCGCAACGATGTGTTAATCAGGTATTGGCACCCGATGGCGAGATACTTTCTTTTGCGCAGCCAAAAGAAAGTATCCAAAGAAAAGGCGGCTAAATTGCCGCTGCTTCGCCCCACCGGGACTGGGTTTTTAACCCCGCCCCAAACGTTTGATGCTATCCTAATTGTTATTAACATGATGTACTAAGCCAAACAACTGAAACCTCAATGAAGCTTATTGCCATGCTTGAAAAGCTTAGTATTGTTTATGAATGCTAGGGTTATCTTTGAAAGAAATACGATGATATGTTTCTAACTTTAGTTATGAAGTGACACTTGGGTTCTTCCAAAGGTTTCTGTCGGGGTTGCAATCCCCGACCGGCATTGTTTGTTCTGTAGGGGCGACAGATTCGCCCAGTACATTAGCTTGATTTTACGTGGCGAATCTGTCGCCCCTACAATTGTAACTAACTCCGACCGAAACGTTTAGGTGTCTGAATATCTTTGAAACGTAAGTAACGGGGTTATAAACCCCGTCACGCTTTGGTAGAATTCATTCGCCCAATAATCCGAGGCCCCAAGATACAGGGCGAATAAATTCGCCCCTACATTATGATTTCCACAATTTATATAAATCCCTAAGTCGTAGGGTGGTTTCGCGACAGCAAACCACCGCGAATCTGTGGGATAACACTTATTATGAGCCGTATTGCATACACTCTTTTATTGAAAGTCATATAATTGGGACTAATTTTACAAGGGCTTATGCAAAACCCCTACATTCTTCACGACAATATAATCATTCACTTGGAAAAGCTAGTTTTTATTTTTGCCCTACAAAACTAAATAACTGTAAAGGCTTTAAAAAGCAAAGAAACCATCCCTGCAGCAAGAAAACCTAACATCCATTTTAAAATTGTAATTTCAGCTTTTATTAAAGACAAGTCCTGATCAATTTTATTAAAGCGACTATCGTAATCTGCCATTGTTTTAGCAGCAGCCCTAGCTTTTTCCTCAGAGGCCCCCGCATCTTTCAGAGCATCATATAGCTCAGCAATCATTGTACTCATTGCGACTTTACACCTTACCGATTAATTTGAGCCTAATTATAGGGCGACAAAACTGATTAGTCACTAATATTAAGCGGATAGAATAATATAGCTATTATCATGTTAAAGGACTTAAAACGCTTACGCTATCGAACTGGTAGGCAGGAATTCCTGCCAACCCTGACTCATTCTACAGAACCAAATAACTGAAAAACCTTAAAAAATAATAAAATCCAAGCATGCAAATCAATATCATAAGTATTACTACGAATAGTAATACAAAACTAATATCTATAGGCTAAGCACTCACTTATAAAATTGAGAGCAACATATGAACGACTATCATCTAGCCATGACCATCACCCAAGCAGAAGTTGACACCACGCTTGCCACTATAAAAACCCTCGATAGCAGTATGCCTTTGTTAATAGAACTCACACCCGATCAGCGTAAAAGCATGCCGCATTACAGCGACAAAGAACTTGGTTTTATTCAAAAAACCCAGCAAATAGTCGATCAACATCCTGAAGTATTACCTGCAAACTTTAATAAAGAAGATATGCGTAGAGACATAGACACTCTGCAAAAACTAGACACCATTTTATATGCCTTAGTGGTTTTAACGGGTAAGTTTCAAGATTCTCGATTTGCTGCTGCAAGTCAAAGCATTAGTCAAGCACGTACTGCTTACCAATTTATAAAGACTCATAACCAACTCACCGGCGGTCTTGAAGATGCCGTCGCTGATTTGTCGAAACAATATGCACATAGCAAGCCTGCAAAAGTGGCTGCTGTAGCCCCCGCAACAACCTCCCCTGCTTCTCTTCTGGGCTTAATTAGTTAGTATTTTTCTTATAAAGCCTGCCTGCTGGGCTAACGAGACCAGCAGGCAGGCTTTGTAGCCCAGCAAGCCTTAAAAGCAGCCTATCCGTAGATCAAATAATTAAGACCGATGAAGCTCTTGAGCCTCCATTGGGGGCTCAAGAGTAACGTGTATTAGCAAAATAGTAGAGTAAATAGGCATTAAAGAAACACAGAGAGGCTTTCGACCCAGTAGTTGTAGCTGCATGCCGAAATAAGCCGACCGAAGCATAGCACAGGGTGGCGTTTCAGGCACAGAATCGGCACTGGCATAAACACGGAGTTCATTTTGATGAAGCTACTACAGTTTTCCTTAATCCCATGCTAGTAATAATCGATGCTACGCAAAATAACGAAGCCCGAGAGGCCGAAATTGGCTTTGCCATTACAGGGCGAATACTTTGTGAAGTGCATATTGAATGGGAATTCGGTACTTCTTATAAATTTAGACAAAAAAAGGGAGGCATAGCCTCCCTTTCCTTTAAATTAACCCATTTTTATCTAAAAATAGTCAATACTGACTGTCCCTCTTGATTCATCTGATTAATCAAATAATAATTCATAGACTGCTGATTATTAGCGTCTTGCAAATCCATTTGCAATTGAGCTGCATCAGGTTTTTGAATAGTATCAATCGTATTTTGCAAATTTTGCGAAATAGACGCATCTTGTCCATCAACTGTTTGCAAAGCCAATTGGTCTGCAGCAATACTAGATTGACTAGTTGATACCGTAGCCAATGCAGAAGCCAATGCTGTAATAGCACTAGCCGCAGAAGAAGCATTTGTAATTGAAAGCGAACTAATACCCAAAGTAGTTGAATCTGATGAAACACAGCTTATAGAAGTTGTATCACTTGTAGCCAAGCCAGTTTGTATAGCTAACTGACTACTAGAATTAGATAACAAACCAACGCTATCAACTTTAGAGTTGGTCGCAGTAGAATCTATTTGCTGCAACAAATGCGCAAAAGTTTGTTGCAACTTAGCCGCATCAGTAGAAGTCATCGTTGCATCATTAGCTTTATTAGCCAAATCTTGCATTTGTGTTAACAAAGAAGAAATTGAGTTTAAACCTGTAGAAGCAACATTTAACACATTTTGAGCTTTAGCAATGTTGTCATGCGCTGCTGCATAACTAGTTACTTGTGAGCTTAAACGTGTAACCACCCCTTGCTGAGCAGGGTCTAGTATTTTCTTATTAGTAGATAATTGTGTTTGGATGTTATTTGTAAGTGACTGGGTAGAGCTTAAAGAGCTTAAGATACCAGAACTTGCATTTGAACTACCAGCTGTTAATGGATTCATTGTATTATACCTTTTAGTTTTGATTAAATTATCAAGTTACCCCATCAGGGTGTAACTAACTAAAAGTCGATACGGACTGTAACGTAGACAGTTTCGATATCACTTCACTACTTTAATGTACGCTTTGCGTCATTGATGGTCTTTGACCACGAAAATATATTACCAAATAATCATTAAAAGCTATAGCCTAATTAAGGGCTATTTTTGACTGCTATTTATGTTTTTGAATTTGGACATTAAGCAATGTAGGGTGCGAGCACAGCGTATTCCACCCTAACCTTGTGGTTTATATGCTTTGGAATACAGCTACGCTCACACCTTACAGAACTGCTGACTATATTTATTCGCTACAAATCAACAAACGAATGTAAATGGCGAATGTGTCGCCCCTACAGAGAAATATGCTTAACAGGACTAAAGCGTTGCGTAGCGTGTTCCATCAAATGTCTGTGGTTTGTATGCAGTGGAATAAGGCTTTCGCCTCACAACCTAAAAGGTACTGAACTACAGAACTGATCGATAATTAATTATAATAATTACATGGATCGAACATGTAAATGACAACTCTTCCATGTTCATTTTCGGCTTGATAATATCGTTCCAAATTGGAACCCTTGAAGATATAACGAAATACTTCTGAGCTTAATTTATTAGGCACATTGATATTACCTTCATTTTTGCCTGAAAAAGAATTACATACGTTGGCTGAAAAAACATTACACATTTCACAACAAACATCTATTATTTCATCTTCAGATAAATCACTGGCATCCAGTCCATACATAGCGACTGAAAGATTAACTGCATGTGATTTTGAAATCTCTAGAGCGACTGCCGCCATAGGTTCGCTCTCAGAAAAAACGACTGGTATAGCAAAATGATAGCTATTATCATCAGGGTTAATCTCCCCATTGATGGCTTTAAATTCAATCGGATTACTTGATAAAACAGACCACGATCTATTAATTTTAGTTATTACAGTATTTTGATCAGATTCAATCATCATTTAGCCTGTTCTATAAATTGAATAGGTATGAATCAGTAAAAGCAAGTGCCTTTATGAACTTATAGCGTAACGATTGCCATAAAACATTCGCCAAACTCCGGATGGATTAACTTGAAATCTTTGCGATTAACACCTAAATCAATGGTTGTACAGACTTTTTCTGGCAAGTGACTAACAACACCTTTAGATTTTATTTCTAAAATTTCAGGTTTTTTATTGTTCATTAGGCTAGCAAAGATATCAGTTCCAGATTCAGACAAAAAATCAGTTGCAAACTTAGCAATATTGGAATCAACGCCATCTTTTTTAGATAAATCTAAAACGTCACTAATTTGCATTTTATTTATTAAAGCACCTAATAAATAAATACAACGTTTATCTATAACACTGATAGCTCTAATAGTGCTACTAATAGGTGTGCCAAATAAAGCAATCAGATAAGTATCTTTAAACTCAGAAGAAGGTTTACTTTCGATCTCTTCGATTGAAATTGCGCCGCCAAATTTTGCATTTAATACAGAACCTAAACTATTATCAAAGAAGTCTGATGATTTATTTTTAGTAGGTAACTTTTCTAATACCTTTTTAATAGCACCAACAATTTCTTCTTCAGAACAAGGTTTATTAAGAACAAACTCTGCTCCAAATCGCTTTGCCTGCTCAAGATTTTTTTCAGAAGGCTCAGCAGTAATAAAGCCAACCCGAATATGATTCATGCCATTGGCATATATTTTTTTTAATAATTCTATGCCTGTCATAATAGGCATATGCCAATCGGTAATAACCAAATCTGGTTGCCAACTTCTAACCACTTCATAGGCTTCAAGCCCATCAGAAGCTGTTTTAACTTCCAGATCAGCAATACCACATTTTTCAATCGATTTTTTAATAATCATCTGAACAACACGCGTGTCATCAGCAATTAATATTTTCATATAAGTAGTCCGTTGTGGCTGATATATTTAATGAGGTTGTTAGGTTGATTATATTACGCGTCAAGATCAGCAAGATAAGCTTGTTCAATAAATGATTTTTCAGCACTCATCATATTATGGCGATCCATAAAGTCTTGATACTCTGTCTTCAGTTCGCTTAATTGCATCTTCATAGTATTAACTATCGACTCATATTCTAAGGATTGCGCTTCATAACCCATTTGTACTGTTTCTAACTCTTTATTAAGGCGAATAATTTCTTGATTAGCCTTATCATCAATCATATCGTTGAAAATTGATGCTGTTATTTCATCTGAATCATCACTCTGATCATGAATACTTTGCTCTGTGAGAGCAGCATTTTTTGAAGAAGGTATTAACATTTCTGAAGCAACACTATTTGCTTTAGTGGTTGAATCAATAATGGTTTCGTATTGTTTAATGGTTAACTCAAGTTCAGATTTGAGTTTTTCTTCAAGTATAGAAGATACAGCTTTTACTTTTTCATTTTCATTTTTTTCAATGTAAAGTTCTTTTTCTAATCTAGCTATATGAGCATTTAAATTAACTTTATCTTTGTTATTTTGCTCAATCATCATATCAAGCTTGTTAATTAACTGCACAATAGGCTGATTTAGATTTGTCGAATGTACACTAGAAGCATTTTCGCTTGATCCCCCACCAATGAATTTATTGAAAAAATTACCAGAGCGATTGCTTTTATTAGCATGAAGATCAGGAGTATTTGAACGCGACTCCTCTTTGATCATTGTTTCATTGGTAGTGGGCTCTTCGCCTGAAATTGCTTTAAATAATTGCTTGAGCTGATTCAACAATTGATCATCTGTTTTAGCTCTTTTTTCAGCGGCTCTTTTGCTATCTATTACATAAACCCAAACTATTAACCCTATGCAAAACAGAGTTAAAGCAAAGATGTAAATAAATAAGATCGGCATATAAGATGCGTCAATATTAAAATTCATAATAACTATTGTATCAATTGAGGAGCTTAAAAAGCCCTAAACAGCGAGCAGAGTATAATAGACTAATAATCAACCTGCCTCAACCCGCTGTATGACTTTAAGCAACTTACTAGCATAGGCAGGATCAGTCGCATAGCCAGCTTGCTGTAAGCCATGAGCAAAATCCTGAGCAGTTTGGCTATTAGCCAATACATGCTTATATCTAGGATTATTGGCTAAAAAAGCGGCATAATCTTGAAACGCTTCGGCATGAGAATCATAAGCACGAAACTTTGCTAATACTTTTTTAGGCTCGCCATCAACATATTCTGTCGTTGTAACTTCAGCAACCGGCCCTTTCCAATCATTACCCGCCTTAATACCAAAGACATTATGACTAGAACTGCCATCTGCCTTAGTAATTTCTCGCTTACCCCAGCCGCTTTCAATGGCAGCTTGCGCTAAAATAAAAGATGAAGGTATTCCCGTCATTTGCTCGGCTTGTTGGGCATGACCTTGCATTTGGGTAGTAAAACTTTGCGCTGAACTGGTTGGAGAATTATGTATTTTTGCAGCATAAACTAAATCATCAGGGATATTATTAACGACATTCAACCTTAAAGCATTGAGTGCAGCTTTTTTGGTTAAGCCAGTGTTATATGTGGAATGATGAGACAGTTCAGATGAAAGAGACAAGGGTACATATTGAGAAGATTTAACAGATTGTAAATCACCAGCCGCTTCTGAGGCTAAACTAGGATCGGCTTTTATTAATTGCGACACCAACATATCAGATAAGCCCATACCTCGCTGCGCAAGATTTTGGCTAAGCTGTTGATCTAGCATTGAGGTATAAATGGGGCGATCATGACTAGCAAACAAGCCTCCATCAGGAGTTGCTTGACGCATGCTTTTTATCATCATGTTAATAAATAACACTTCAAATTGTTTAGCTGATTGCTTTAAAGCCTCAGGTGAATTTTGTTTTGCCATAGTGCGTAGCTTATTGACACCCTGAACATCAATCGCTAAGTCATTAGTGCTATTAGATGGCATGCTACTTTTCATAGCTTAAATAACCTCAATGTCAGCATGCAATGCACCTGCTGCTTTCATGGCTTGTAAAATAACTAACAAGTCCTGAGGTGAAACACCGACCTGATTTAATGAATCAACCACTTCTGACAATAATACACCAGGCTTAAGTGTCATCAATTTTCCTTGTTTTAAAGGCATAGGCTGAGTCACCAAAGGTGTTTCAGTAATAACAACCGAGACATCACCATGAGAGACAGCACAAGCATCTAAGGTTACGGCTTTAGTCATGACTACAGAACCTGTGCGCGCATTCAAGACTACCTTCGGTAAAGCTGAATTAAAGGGTACATCTAAAGCCTCTAAACGACCAATAAAGCTCACTCGTTCATTTTGACTTCCTGGCGCTTTAACTTTAATCACACGTCCATTTTGTGCTTGAGCAATCCCTGCCCCATATTGATAGTTAATAGCGTCGGCAATACGACCCGCAGCAGAAAAATCAGAATTTTTGAGCTCCAAAGTGATTGAATTTACATCGCCCAAAGGCGTATTAACAGCTCGCTCAATGGTTGCCCCATTCATTACCATAGTCGGTTTAGTAAACATACCCGTTACCGGCAATCCAACACTGACTGTTAAAGGACCTTGAGCCATGGCATAAATTTCACCATCAGCACCTTTTAAGGGTGTCATTAATAAAGTACCGCCTCGCAAACTTTTTGCGGTACCCATTGAGGAAACCACTACATCAATTGTTTGCCCTATTTGAGCAAAAGCACCTATATTGCCCGTGACCATGACGGCGGCAACATTTTTTGATTTAGGATTGGTTCCTGGTGGTAAAAAAACCCCCATTTGTTGCAGGGTGTTCAATATGCTTTGATTGGTAAAAGGCGTTTGATCGCCGGTACCCCCCTCTAAACCGACTACTAAACCGTAACCCATTAATTGGTTTTCTCGAACGCCTTGTATATCGACTAATTCTTTAACTAGCACCGCATTGGCATTCATACCATAACTAAAGGTGAATAAAAGCAGGACTACGTTTAGGGATTTTAAAATCATAATATTAAAGCAGCCGAAAGAATACGACCGATTGATTTAACAAGTTCTGCAGGATCCATTTGGCTATTAGTTCGGTATTCAACTCGGGCATCCGCTAATTGAGTTGAAGGTATGGTATTGCCAATAAGTATAGTGTTAGGGGCAACTACGCCAGAAATACGAATAAACTCAGCGCCTTTATCCATACCAATTTGCTTTTCTCCACTCACCAATAAATTTCCATTCGGCAAAACTTCAATAACAGTTACTGCAACACTTCCTGTAAAAACATAATTTGCAGCACCGGTAGCTTGATCGCTAGAATTAATGGCGGCTGATTCAGAAGCCTGCATACCCTTAATATTTAAACCCAGTAAACTATTCAGTTGCGCATTCATTGAACTCGCATACTTATCGGCTACCTTATTACTTTTGTTCGCTGAAACTGTTTCATTGATGGTGATCGTTAACACATCCCCTACCCCTCTGGCACGATAATCACCAAAAGCCGATTTAAAGGTTGATGCGTGGAATATTGAACCATTTTGAGCAACTGGCTCAGGCTTAGTAGCCGTAGCCGAAGTAGCATGAGGCACTATAGAAGTAGGCGCGATTGAACAAGCACTTAAACAAAGGCTTAACGTGATTACTAAATAGCGAAATAATAGAGTTATCATCAGTATCGTTATAATTGCGATAGCGATTGCAACATCTGATCTGAGGTGGTAACAGCCTTACTATTTATTTCATAAGAACGCTGTGCCATTATCATATTTGTCATTTCTTCAACTACGTTAACATTAGATGTTTCTACATAATTTTGTGACAAAGAACCCAAACCATTAGTGGTAGGTTGACCTAAAACAGGCGCACCTGAAGCAGTAGTTTCAGAAAAAAGATTCTCGCCTTTTGCTTCCAAACCCGCTGGATTAATAAAACTAGCAATTTCAATGGGTCCTAAGGTATTAACCGTAGGACTACCTTGTAAGGTATAACTCACCGTACCATCAATACCTATAGTCAAACTTTGCGCACCCGGGGGAAGTGTAATAACGGGTTGTAATTGATAGCCACTTGAAGTCACTAGATTGCCTTGATTATCAACTTGAAACGAACCGTCGCGTGTATAAGCTGTTGTGCCATCGGGCATTAGAATTTGAAAAAAACCAATACCATTGATAGCGACATCTTTATCATTACCCGTCTGCTGTAAATTACCTTGGGTAAATAACCGTTCTGCAGCAACAGGTTTAACACCGGTGCCTAACTGCAAACCAGACGGAAGTTGGGTAGACTGAGAAGTCTGCCCACCAGGCTGACGAACATTTTGATAGAGTAAATCTTCAAAAACTGCACGTGAACGCTTAAAACCATTAGTATTGACATTAGCCAAATTATTAGTAATCACATCTAACTGGGTTTGCATCGCATCTAAACCCGTTTTAGCAATCATGAGTGAACGTATCATGTCTTTTCCTTAACTATAAATAATTAACTGATGTTCATAAGTGAACTAGCTTTAGTTGCATTATTTTCAACATTTTTCAGCAAGCTCATATTCATTTCAAACTGTTTTCCTAAATCGATCATTTTTACCATCGCTTCCACGACATTAACGTTACTATCTTCTAAGGCTCCACCCTTGACATAAACTGTGGTATCAATAGCTGCAGGATTACCATCCTTAGTTCGAAACAAACCATCATCGCCACGCTTTATATTATCAGCGGGTGGATTAACCAACTTTATTTGACCGACAACGTCCATGGTTACAGGTATTACATTCGGCGTTTCCTGAGAAATAGTGCCGTCTTTGCCTATCATTAATGTCGTATTATAAGGAATAGAAATTGGACCACTATCGCCTAACACCAACTCACCTGTTTGAGTTTGCAATAGACCATTAGCATTAATTTTTAATGAGCCATTTCGAGTATAAGCTTCTTTACCATCGCTACCTTGAACAGCAATAAAGCCGTTACCTTCTATCGCCATATCTAAAGATCGACCTGTTTCGGCAATAGCCCCTTGGGTATAATCAGCCCCAGAGGTTTCATCAACTACTTGAGTTCTAGTCGCCAAGCCTTTACCCTCAACTGGCACTGCACGAAAACTATCTAATTGAGCGCGAAAACCTGTAGTAGCAGCATTGGCCATATTATGAGATACCGTGGCTTGCTGCTCCATTACTTGCTTAGCGCCGGTCATGGCTGTATAAATCAAACGATCCATGAAGAAATCCTATTAAACTAGACTATTATCGACCCAATTGTGCAACATCTTGCAAAATTTGACTTTGAGTATTAATAACTTGCGACTCAGCCTGAAAAGCTCTTTGTGCAGAAAGTAAATCAACCATAGCTTTTGTGGTGTCAACATTTGAGCTTTCAGTAGCACCCGCTTGTAAAGAACCATATCCTGAAGAAGTGGGTGCCCCTGCTTGAGCGGGCCCTGAAATGGCAGTTTCAACCCATGTATTCAAACTAGATTGTTGCAAACCATTATTATTGGTAAAGGTGAACAAATTAATAGAGGTGGTTGCAGCTGGCGTTACATTAACACCGTTAGATGAATAGGTAGGGCGAATAGAGCCATCAGATCCAAAAGTACAACTAACATATTGACTTTTTGCATTTCCATCAACTGTAGTTGAATTTCCGAAATAATTAGACGATTCAGTTGGTTTATTCACTGTAAAACTAACGCCAGGAGCCCCAGCTAACGTTAAAGGAATAGAACCATCTGCAAGAGGTGTAGGAGTAGTCAAAGCACCACTAGCATTAAAAATTAATGTTGTATCTTTAGTAAGAGCAACTGGGGGATTAGCTACTGGAGTTGCACTGTTTGAGCTATAAACATCCCATGTATTTGCGGCGGATTTAACATAATATACAGTCACCGTAGAGGTTTTACCATCCGCATCAAATATTGTTGTCGATGAAGACTTATTAAATGTTGTACTATCCGAAGGATTGAAGGTTTTAGCAGCTGGAATCACAGCTTCACCGGAATCAAGATTAAGCTGCATGGTACCTGTTGAACTGGCACTAGGCGGGAGAGTCGGAGGGATTTGTATGGCTTTACCTCCAGCATCAATTAGGAAACTGCCTGCTCCGTTAACTAAATAATTATTACTATTTAAGCTAAATTGACCATCACGAGTATATTGAGCAGGAAGAGAAGTAGAAGGCAAGCCCGTTTTAGAATCAGCCGGCAACAATTTAAAAAATCCATTACCACTAATGGCAACGTCTAAAGGTTTGTTATCGACTTGTATAGCACCCTGTGTAAAACTTTGGCTATTACCTGCAACTGCTTGACCTAAAGTATCAGAAAAACTTGAGCTCTTAAAGCCTACGGTATTTTGATTGGATATATTTGTACCTAATAAAGTTAAATTAGCATAAGCACTCGTTATTGCAGCAGTATCTATATTCATTCCCATAATAATATCCCCTTATTCCTTAGCTAATAACTTCATAAACATTTGACAAACTGATATTTTTTTCAGTATTACCAGCGGATGTCACATTCAAACTAGTAACACCGCCGGCCATGACGACATTATTGACCGTCGCTACAGCTAATGGCGTTATAGCACTCGCTGGAACTGCTTGGCCCGCATTGGTAGCCTTAACTGCGAAGGTATAAGGTGGTGTACCAAGGCTAGCACCAGCATTAGCAGTCCCATCCCAAGTTAAGTTTTGTAAACCCGCTGCTTGTGCGCCTAAATCTTGTGTATTAACAACATTTCCTGAACTATCTAAGATATTAACTTGGACATCTGATGCGGGTTGCCCTAATTGAACACCCATCTTTGCACTACCCTTAACTAACTCTAGGTTGTTGCCGGGTACCATAACACTATGACCTATCAGCGATGAGGCTTGAATAGCATCATTAGCTTGAGTGGCGGCCGCTATGCTAGATAACGTTGTATTCAATTGATTAATTCCAGCAACCACATTTAATTGAGACATCTGTGCCGTCATAGCAGAGGCATCCAAAGGTTTAGTTGGATCTTGATTTTGAATTTGCGCAACTAACAGCTGCAAAAAACTATCTTGAGTTTGTGCAGCACTCGTTGAAGCAGCGCTATTAACGACAGCGGGGGTAACTGTGGGTGCAGATGAAGGCGATGCTGTAACACTAGTGATAGTCATAATAAAAAATCCTCAAAGATCAAAACAATATTAGTTACTGACCTAGGGTCAGGGTTTTCATTAACAAGGTTTTTGCCGCATTCATGGTATCAATATTATTTTGATACGACCTTGATGCAGACAACATATTAACCATTTCTTCAGCAACATTGACATTAGGCGTTGCGACATAACCATTGGCATCAGCATTAGGATGACCGGGTGAATAAACCATTTTAGCGGGTGATTGATCTTCGATGACTTTTGATACTTTAACGCCCGCATCTTTGCTACCACTAATAGGTACCGTCATAAATTCAACTTGCTTGGCTTTATAAGCCTGACCATTGGGGCCTGTCGTACTATCAGCGTTTGCCAAATTACTCGCCACGGTATTTAAACGTTGGCTTTGTGCTGACATACCTGAGCCAGCTATATTAAATATATTCAATAAAGACATAATAATTACCCCTGTAATACGGCTAATAAACCCTTAATTTCATTTTGTGTGAAATTAACATCGGCTTCGTAACGCATAGAATTTTCGACAAAATTATTTCGCTCAACATCCATATCTACGGTATTTCCATCTAAGTTATTCTGAGTAGGTTTACGCATAAAGGTGTTAGGTAATTGCGCACTCAATTCAGCAGATAAATGACTTGGATTAGTTTGAGCCATAGCGACTTGACTGGCACTT
>QVQD01000049.1 GCA_003584875.1 Methylococcales bacterium | reverse complement strand
CAGCGGATACCTTAGCAGCTTTACAAGAAGCTAAAAAATTAGGTGCTAAATATTCCTTAGCCATTTGCAACGTGCCAGAAAGTTCATTGGTAAGAGAATCAGACTTAGTGCTCATGACCCGAGCAGGTCCAGAAATTGGCGTGGCCTCAACTAAAGCCTTCACTACTCAATTAGCGACCCTGATGTTATTAGTCATGGCCATCGGTAGACGCTTTGAAATGACGGCACAAGTAGAGCAAAAAATCACTTCGGAATTATTTCGTCTACCGGGCAATATTGAAAAAGTACTGCAATTGAATGATGAAATTAAACTATTAGCCGAGCAATTTTCTGAAAAACAACATGCATTATTCTTAGGTAGAGGTTCGCATTATCCAATTGCGATGGAAGGAGCGCTTAAATTAAAAGAGATCTCTTATATTCATGCAGAAGCTTATCCTGCTGGAGAATTAAAGCATGGACCTTTAGCCTTGATTGATGCAGATATGCCTGTTATTACCGTGGCACCTAATAATAGTCTTTTAGAGAAACTAAAATCAAACATACAGGAAGTCAGTGCCAGAGGCGGGCAATTGATCGTTTTTATGGATGAAACTTTAGCGACAGAAAACGATGTTAATGTACAAATTGTAAAGGTTCCGCAAGTTGAAAATGAAATATCACCCATTATTTACACCATACCCTTACAGCTATTGTCTTATCATGTCGCTGTGTTAAAAGGTACGGATGTTGATCAACCTCGCAATTTAGCAAAATCTGTAACAGTCGAATAGTGTATTCAAAATTAAGGAGTTCTTTTTATCGAACTCCTTGATTTTATGAACTTAATAAAGCAGTAATTTTATAGGGTGCAATAGCTTTGGCGTATTGCACCGTTAATAATTAATCTAATAAGCTACGCTCAATGCAGCAAGGCGGAATCGAGGGTTTACAACGCCCCGATGACCTGATTCATCGAGGCTACTCATCTTACGGATTAATTTACAAAGGTGGTGTTGAGTAGCCAACGGGAGTAGCGGTCATTTCTTTATCGGTAGATTTAAAGGCCGTAGGTTGGGGTGAGTGATAACGAACCCCAACAAAACACGCGACTTGTTGGGGTTCGCGTTGCTTCACCCCAACCTACATGGCTAAAAGATCATTCTATATTTTGAATTTGCTCACGCATCTGTTCTATCAAAACTTTAAGCTCAATAGCAATAGAGGTCATTTCTTTATCGGTAGATTTAGAGCTTAAGGTATTGGCTTCGCGATTCAATTCTTGCATTAAGAAATCTAAACGCCTGCCTACGGGTTCTTTTTCTTTAAGGACACGCAAAACTTCAATGATATGAGTATCTAAGCGATCAAGTTCTTCGGTAATGTCTAATTTTTGCGCTAAGAAAACTAACTCTTGTTCTAGTCGATCAAAATCGGGTTGTACTTGTAGTTCGTCAATTTTGTCTTTTAGTTTAGTACGTATCAACAATAAAACCTCAGGCATACGCTTAGCGGCTAATACGGAATAGCCTTGTATTTTAATGCACCGCTCTTCTATCAATACTTTGAGTTGGGCTCCTTCTCGTCCTCTAACCTCTAAAAACTTCTCTAGTGTTATATTAACGAGCTGGGTAGCTTCGTCCTTTAGTATTAATTTATCGATGCTCGGTTCTTGAGTAATATTTGGAAATGCGAGTACGTCTAGGGCAGAAAAAGACAGCGAAGCTTGCATTTGTTGTTCAATTTGCTCAGTCGCTTCTAATAAGGCAGCAACAGCTTCCATATTGACGTTAAATGACTGTTTGTTTTGCGCTTGTTTTTTATAGCTAATAGAGCATTCAACCTTACCACGATTAATTTTTGCTGCCAGTAGGGTTCTTAGATCGGTTTCAATAAAGCGAAGATGATCAGGAAGTTTGAGGGTGATATCACAGTAACGGTGATTAACCGAACGTAACTCACAGTTTAGGGTTATATCGCCAATGCTGACTTCATTGCCAGCATAAGCAGTCATGCTTCTAATCATTATTCACCTAGTCAGCTTAAAGTATTTATAAAAAACGAGCATTCTAACCTTGTAAGGGTGGTCTTGCATCTTTTCACTGATTTTTGAAACCAAAATAGCTCTAATTCAGGTATACTGTGCGGTTTTAAATTTAGCGGAATACAGCATGAGACCTAGCGGACGAGAACCAGATCAACTCAGAGACATAAAATTTACCTGCGGCTATACCAAACACGCAGAAGGCTCTGTACTGATCGAGTTTGGAGATACTAGAGTACTGTGTACTGCTAGTGTTGACAAAAGCGTTCCTCGATTCTTGAAAGGTAAAGGAGAAGGCTGGGTGACTGCAGAATATGGCATGTTGCCGCGTTCAACGCATAGTCGTATGAATCGTGAAGCCTCTCATGGCAAGCAAGGTGGACGTACCCTAGAAATCCAGCGCTTAATCGGAAGATCCTTAAGAGCCGCAGTTGATTTAAAAGCGCTAGGTGAACATTCCATTACTATCGATTGTGATGTACTTCAAGCAGATGGTGGCACACGAACAGCCGCTATTACTGGCGGTTTTGTGGCATTATCATTGGCTATCAATAGTATGCTTAAGCATAAGCAGATTAAAACTAATCCACTGCATGGACAAGTTGCGTCAGTTTCTGTAGGCATATATAACGGCGTTCCAGTATTGGATTTGGATTATGCTGAAGACAGCAACGCTGAAACAGACATGAATGTAGTTATGAATGATGCAGCGGCTTTTATTGAAGTTCAAGGGACTGCTGAAGGCCATGCTTTTAGAAAAGAAGAGTTAGATGCAATGCTTGAATTAGCAAGCTTAGGTATTAAGCAATTACTACAAAAACAACAAGAAGCTTTAGAGAGTCATTCTTCAATTTAAGGTAACGTCGATATAATCTCGTTTGCCGCGCCGAGCACCGCTGCGCAACATCAGTAGCTGTAGGCCGGAATAAGACTTTACTAGCGTTAGCGAGTAAAGCGTTTCCGGCATCGGTGCTATCGAATTGCCGGAAACGCCACCACGCGCTTCGCTTGGGTGGTCTTATTCCGGTAGTTAATGACAGCGAGATAAGCACCTCACTTATTTTCAACACACCCACTTTTTATATGACCTTTTCTACTTCACAAAACATTGTTTTAGCCAGCGGCAATCTAGGTAAGATTAAAGAAATTCAAGCGATACTAGAAGATTATCCGATTGTGGCTCAATCAGCTTTTAACATCACTGAAGCAGAAGAAACAGGCTCTACTTTTGTAGAAAATGCCATTATCAAAGCTAGACATGCGGCTTTTCATAGCAAGCTACCCGCGATAGCCGATGATTCGGGTATTGTTGTCGATGCTTTAAAGGGTGCACCAGGTGTTATTTCTGCTCGCTATGCGGGTGTTGGCGCCAATGATCAAGATAATGTTCAGAAATTGCTAGTAGCACTTGAGGGCGTACCAGAGGATCAACGCACAGCTCGATTTATTTGTGTTATGGTCTTTATGGAACATGCTGACGATCCTACGCCGCTGATCGCACAAGGAGTTTGGGAAGGATTGATTACCACTCAAGCTGTCGGTAGTCAGGGCTTTGGATATGATCCTGTTTTTTGGGTGCCCAGTGAACAGTGTACTTCGGCTGAACTGCCGGCTACTGTCAAGAATGCTTTGAGCCATCGTGGGCAGGCATTGCGTCATCTAAGTAATTTAATTCAAGCTAGAAAATAGTAGTTTGATGGAAGCATTAATAGCCATTGCTCAGCAGTTTACTCAAGTAGCGTCTGACATCTCTGAGTTAGGCAATGGCCTCATTAATGACACGTTTCTAGTACAAACTCAGTCTAAGTCTTTTGTTTTGCAGAGGATTAATCTAAGTGTTTTTCCTGCACCTGAGCAGATTATGGCTAATTTAAGCCAGCTTAATGACCATGTCGCATTAAAACCTAAAGATAGCGTTAAGCTTAAAATCCCTGCTATTTTAAAAACCCTGACTAACGCTGATCATTATCAAGATGAACAAGGCCATTATTGGCGTGCCTTAGCATATATTGAAAATACTGAAAGCTTAGAAACTATCACTCATATCCATCAAGCTGAGCAAACGGGTTTTGCCTTGGCACATTTTCATGGCTTAGTCAGTGACCTTGAACCTAGCCACTTATATGACACTTTGCCTGGTTTTCATATCGCTCCCGATTATTTAAATCATTATCAGCAAGTATTAACGACTGCGAATGTCGTTAGCAGTCCTGAAAGCCAATATTGCTCAGCCTTTATTGCTAGTCATCAAAGCATCGTCAACGATCTGGAAATTGCAAAGCAGCAAGGCTTATTACCTCTCAGGGTTATTCATGGCGACCCTAAACTCAATAATTTTTTGTTTGCTAAAGACACTCAGCAAATCGTCAGCCTTATCGATCTGGATACCGTTAAGCCTGGTTTAGTGCATTATGATATTGGTGATTGTTTACGATCTTGTTGCCATAATTTAGCAACGAATGAATTTGATCTGGAGATAGCGACAGCATTATTGACGAGTTATTTATCTGAGGCGGGTTCATTTCTTAAAAAAGCTGATTACGATTATTTATATGCGAGCATCCGCTTAATTCCCTTTGAATTGGGCCTACGGTTTTATGCCGATTATCTGGAAGATAACCGCTATTTTAAAGTAACCGAGCCTAAGCAAAACTTGCATAGAGCCGTTAATCAGTTCCAGTTATGTGAAAGTATTATGAAGCAAGAAAAGGCTATTAATGCGCTAATAACTCGGCTAAAACTTTAATAGCCAGTAGGCCAAATAAGCAAAGCGCATCCGGCATCAATGGTCGATGCGCGGTGCGCGGTGCTTATCCACCCTATATAACTCTCATCGTTATACACAAGTATTCTGTGTGCTTGGAGTAAAACTGCTTGAGCTGTTTTTTAGTGCAATAGCTATAGAGACAGTGAGAGTATTCTTTTTATTTCCCCCTCTTTAGCTATAGGCATCTACACAAATAATGCTTAGCATTCCCACGCGAGAACGATAACATTGTGGTGAAGATCGTAGGGGCGTATTGCATACGCCCTTATAAAATAAGCTTTGTAAGATTGGACTTTCGATGTTGGGCGTATGCAATACGCCCCTACGGTGTTTTTTATCGTTTCCATGCCGATAAGAAACTTGTGTAGATACCTATGGCTTCTTTTGTGGGAGCGGCTTTAGCCGCGTAGTTGTTATCAATGCGCCTCGTCCCAATTTAAACCTTTACCAATATCAACAATCAACGGCACTTTTAATTCAGCGGCTGAACACATCAGTGTTCTGATTTTCGCGGTGCAGTGTTCAAGTTGATCATCTGCAATTTCAAAAACCAGTTCATCGTGAACTTGCATAATCATTTTAGCATCGGGTTTTTCTGAGCATAACCACTGGTCTGTGCTAAGCATGGCGCGTTTAATAATATCCGCCGCTGTACCTTGCATAGGTGCGTTGATCGCAGTGCGTTCGGCATATTGTCTACGAGCGGCATTACGTGAACTTATTTCTGGTAAATATAAACGTCGACCAAACAGAGTTTCCACATAGCCTTGTTCGTGTGCTAAGGCTCTAATCGTCTCCATATAATTTTTTACACCGGGATAGCGGGTAAAGTATAAATCGATATAGGCTTGGGCTTGGCCACGTGATAAATCAAGTTGTTGTGCTAAACCAAAAGCTGACATCCCATAAATGAGTCCGAAATTAATGGCTTTTGCCGAGCGACGTAAATTAGTAGTCACTTGATCTAGCGGCACACCAAAGACTTCTGCTGCGGTTGCCGTATGCACATCAAGTCCGGCACTGAAAGCTTTAAGCAAACCTTCATCAGCTGATAAATGCGCCATAATCCGCAATTCAATTTGTGAATAATCGGCAGCGACTATTTTATAGCCAGCTGGAGCGATGAAGGCTTGTCTTATTTTTCGACCCTCTACACTACGAATAGGAATGTTTTGCAAATTAGGATTAGACGAAGACAGTCTGCCAGTAGCGGCAACAGCTTGATGGTAAGAGGTATGTACTCGGCCAGTATAAGGATCAATTTGTTCTGGCAACTTATCGGTATAGGTTGATTTTAGCTTACTTAAACTACGATGATCTAAAATCAATTTTGGTAATGGATAACTGATAGCCAACTCTTGCAAGACCGATTCTTCTGTAGAAGGCTGGCCTTTAGGGGTTTTCTTTAAAATAGGTAGCTGTTGCTCATCGTACAAAATTTCTTGAATTTGTTTAGGAGAGCCTAAATTAAACACCCGACCTGCTAAATCATGGGCTTGTTGTTCAAGGGCATTGATATGACTAGCGAGCTCTAAGCTTTGTTGGGCAAGCATGCTGCTATCAATGAGTACGCCTTGGCTTTCTATACGACTGAGTACACCAATAAGAGGAATTTCAAGCTCAGAATACAAGGCTAATAGACTAGGTATTTGCTTTAGTTTAGTTAATAAGACGTGATGCAAGCGTAAGGTAATGTCTGCATCTTCAGCCGCATAAGGCGCTGCTTGTTCTAGTGGAACTTGCTGAAAGGGGATTTGTTTTACGCCTTTGCCAGTCACGTCTTCATAATGAATCGTAGTGACGCCTAGATAGGTTTTGGCTAGATCATCCATATTATGTTTAGTAGCAGTGCTATTAACTATATAAGACTCCAGCATCGTATCGTGAGCAATGCCTTGTAAACTTATGCCATGATTGGCTAATACATGGCTGTCATATTTGAGATTCTGCCCGACTTTCGCTTTGAGCGGATTTTCTAATAGCGGTCGAAGTTGCTCTAAGACCTCACTACGATTAAGTTGCTCGGGTACTTCTGGATAATCATGGGCTAAAGGTACATAAGCGGCGTTGCCTGGAGTCACAGCAAACGAGATACCTACAATCTGAGCTAAGCTATAATCTAAACTGGTGGTTTCGGTGTCGAAAGCAAATAAATCGCTCTGCTCTAAGCGAGTCAGCCATTCTTTGAAGTGCTGGTCGGTGAGTATGGTTTCATAATGACATTCGATATCATCAACGGCAGGCTGTTCTTCAACCATAACAGCTTCAACTGGATTATTAAGTAACTTTAACCACGATGAAAAACCTAAGTCTGAAACCAGACTTTTTAATTCTGATAAGTCACTAGGCTGGCGTTTTAAATCATCTATCGTATAGGGCAGATTAAGATCGCATTTGATAGTCGTTAATTGCTTAGATAGCGGCAGTAACTCAATATGCGCACGAAGATTTTCGCCAATTTTGCCGGTGATTTCATCAGCATGACTCACTAAGTTTTCTAAGGTTTCATAATGTTGCAGCCATTTTGCCGCTGTTTTAGGGCCCACTTTAGGTATACCTGGAATGTTATCGCTGCTATCGCCCATCAAGGCTAGATAATCAATAATCTGCTCTGGTTTAACCCCAAACTTATCTATCACACCTTGAATATCCATGCGGGTATTAGTCATGGTGTTTTCTAAAGTGATTTGATCGGTGACTAACTGAGCCATGTCTTTATCTCCCGTAGAAATAATGACCTTAAATCCCTGCGCAGCGGCCTGTTGTGCCAAAGCACCTAATACATCATCGGCCTCTACATTGGCTTCCATAATTAAAGGTAAGCCCATGGCTCTAATTAAGTGATGTAAGGGCTCGATTTGTACACGTAAATCATCGGGCATAGGCGGTCTATGAGCTTTATAGTCCTCATAAAGATCATTACGAAAAGTTTTGCCGGGCGCATCAAAAACCACAGTCACATAATCATTTTGATAATCAGTGATCATTCTCCGCAGCATATTAGATACACCATAAATAGCATTAGTGGGTTCGCCTTTAGAATTAGTGAGTGGCGGTACACCATGATAAGCACGAAATAAAAAGGACGAGCCGTCAACTAGAATGAGACGTTTTTCAATGTTTTGTGACATGAGATTTAGATTAAATGCGAAAGGCGAAAGACTGAGTTCGTTAAGTTTTACGTTTAACGTCGATGATATTAGGTAGACAGTTTATCTTACTTAAGACTTGTGCTAATTGATTAGTGTTTTCTATTTGCAGCGTTAAATTTAATGTTGCTGATAAATCAGTTTGTGTTTCTAGTGACGCATTAAAAATATGAATCTTGGCTAGAGTCAGCATTTGGGAAACATTATGCAGTAAGTTTTGGGCATTAAAGGCGTGAATGACGATAGGCACTTCATGGCTAGCTGTTTTGTCACTCCATGATACAGAAATAAGGTGGGCTTGTTTTTCTACACTGAGTTCTGTTATGTTTTTGCAATTGCTACGGTGAACAGTGATGCCTTTATGATGAGAAATATAGCCGATAATGTTATCGCCTGATACTGGTCTACAGCAGTGCGCAAACGATGTTTGCACATTATCAATACCTTCCACTGATACGAGCGATTTTGCGAAAGTCTTTTTTGACCGCATGTTGAAGGGCAGTTCTTCCAACTCGGGAATTTTTAAAAAGCCAGCGAGTTGCCTGCTATTAATATCACTGCGACCAATGGCTTCAAGTAATGAGTCTGTATCCGGCTGCTTAAAATGACTCAGCATTTCGACCATATTTAAGGTTTTTAAACCTAAACGTAGACATTCCTTGTCCAGAATTGTTCTGCCTCGAAGGATGTTTTCGGCTTGCTGTTGGTTTTTAAACCAGCTTTTTACCTTACTAATGGCGCGTGAAGTTTTTAAATAGCCTAAGTTTGGATCTATCCAATTATGATTAGGTGCGCACTCTTTGGTGGTAAGAATTTCTACTTGTTCGCCTGATTTTAGTTGATAAGTGAGTGGCACAATCTTGCCGTTGATTTTTGCACCACGGCAACGATGACCAATTTCGGTATGAACCGCGTAAGCAAAATCCAAGGGTGTTGAGCCTTTTACCAAATCAATTAATTTACCAGCTGGCGTTAAACTATAAACTCTGTCATTAAATAACTCGCTACGAAAATCATCACTGAGCACTTCATCGCTTTGCTTTTCTTCTAGGAGCTTGCGTAGCGTCGCAACGCTTTTTTCCATGGCCGCCGATTGCTTACCGCCTTCTTTATAGGCCCAGTGAGCAGCAACACCTAATTCAGCATAATCATGCATATCTTGTGTGCGTATTTGCACTTCAATACGATTGCCCTCTGGATCTAAAATGACGGTATGTAAGGACTGATAGCCATTTTCTTTGGGATTAGCGATATAGTCATCAAATTCTTTAGGGATGTATTGCCATAAGCTATGCACGATACCCAAAACCGTATAACACTGAGTTAAATTATCAACAATCACCCGTACAGCGAGTAAGTCATACAACTCATCTATAGTGAGTTGTTTACGCTGCATTTTTTTCCAAATGCTGTAAATATGCTTGGGTCGACCGTAGCACGAGCTATTGATATGTTCATCGCTTAGATGTTTTTGTAAAAGCTTAATAAAACTATTAACACAGTTTTCTCGTTGTATACGTTTATTGGCGAGAGATTTAGCAATTTGTTTATAGGCTTGCGGTTCTAAATACCGAAAAGCCATGTCTTCTAATTCCCACTTAAACTGGTGTATGCCTAGACGATTGGCAATAGGCGCATAAATATCTAGGGTTTCGCGGGAAATAAAATGGCGAATTTCATCAGACTCATTGGGTAAAATTCGCAATCTATAAATTCGGTAAGCTAATTTAATGAGTACGGCTCTGACGTCTTGGGTCATGGACAATAACATGCGCCGCAAGGTTTCAGTCTGATTAGGCTTATTAGCCATGTCGGGGGTATAAACGGTTAATTTGTTTAACCAATTAACATCTTTGACTAAGGTGGCAATGACGTCGCCGAATTGTTCTTTAATCTCAGCGCCTGAGCATAACTTTGCAAGTCGAGGATCGCTCAATAAAGCGGCAATCAGGGTATTAATGTCAACGTGGTAGTCTTTTAAAACACTAGCAACATCAGTTCCTTTAGGGCGATTATAATGCGGGTCTTTAGGTATACGATCGACGATGACTAGAGCACGCTTAATCTGCTCACTATCCTTGACGGATAAGTCACTAAAAAGACAGGGATTAAGGCTAGTATTTTTTTGCATGAATTATTGTATACGATTGCCGTTACTTAAGAATGAAAATAACGTAATGTTGGGTATTTTCAAATTATAGACTATATGTTTTTTGCAAAACCAGATAGTAATAGTCAGCTTTATTTACACTTTTCCCTAAAGTTAATCTTAATGGTCAGTTTTTTTACACTATGCAATACTTAGTGTGTTTATTGAAGGTCGATGTTTTGTATTTCACTGATATAAAAAGATAAATAATATTAGGTCTATTAATTGCATAAGTTTTTGAGGTGGTCATTAAACTCTTTAATAAGACTCAGTTAGGCCATCAGTCTTTTAACCTTAAGGAATTACTTATGCAAACTCAATTAAAACTTACAGTACTGGCAGCGGCTATGCTGCTGTCTACGACAGCTATGGCTACAGCCGTTGATATCACCAATGTTTCTGCCTCTTGGTCTAATGCGATTGCGAGTGCCTCTGGAGCTGGAGCTCCACTAACTTTTGCTGGTGGCACACTCAATCCTTATGCACGCTGGGGTGTTGCGGCAGGTGGAAGTGGACAAAGTGGCTATAATTTTGGTGCGGTTGCCAATCCGTTTAATGCCTCAGTGACTCCGGGGGATTCATCGGCTTTATTTGCGCTAGGTACTTTTGCTCATGTTAATCAACCTGTTACAGGCTCTAGCATTACTAGTATCGATTTATTGTATCAGGCTGATATCATTGTAAATGGGACACCAGTTGCAACGAACCCTCTTAATTTTGATTTTGTATTTAATCATAACGAGACACCTAATGGCGATAATCCTTGTGCTAATGGTGCGCCTAATAATGTTCCTCTCAGTGTTAATGCTAGTGGCTGTGCTGACCATGTACAAACTGCATTTTCTGGTGTTTCTGACACTTTCTTTATTAATGGTGCCAACTATACCCTAAATATTCTAGGCTTCGGATATTTAGATGCTAGTAATAATTTAGTTAAAACACAAGATTTCTGGACAGCTGAAGGTGCTGTTAATACAGCAACCTTATATGCAGAAATTGTGACTACGACTAATCCAGGCGGCACTGGTTTAACATCGGTTCCAGAACCTAGTGGCCTAATGTTAATGGGCTTAGGTCTTGCGGCATTTTTGGGTAAGCGCCGTAAGCAGCATTGCTAATTCTTCCTCTATCGCTATGTAACGATACAAAAAAATAGCCCTGCCGTTCGGGGCTATTCTTATTCTGTCTTGATCCACAGATTTTTATGGTTCCACGCATCGTATGGGAACGATAAAAAACAGTAGGGATGTACCATCTATCAATAGCTCAATGCTATAGCGTTAGTTTTATGAGGGCGTATGCAATACGCCCCTACTGGCCATCATCATAATATTTCTCTTACAGCGACAACATTAATACTCCTGACTAATTAGATGACGTAAACTCTTGGCGTTTTTAGTTTAAATGGATAATGTTCAGACATGCGCCTATCATCGAAAATTTATTGGGATCTGCTCGCTACCCTAGCAGGTATTTTATATACCCTGTCCTTTGCCCCTTTTGATTATGCTTATTTAGCGCTAATAGCTTTAGTGCTAGTGTTTGCTTCATGGCAACATGCAACACCCCTACAGGCTTTGTCTCGAGGATATTTCTTTGGTTTGGCGGCCTTTGGTTTAGGCATTTCATGGGTCTATGTCAGTATTCACGATTTTGGGGGTATTGATGCGGTGAGCTCCAGTTTCTTGACGATGCTTTGTGTAGCTTTTTGGGCTATATTTCCAGCGTTGGCCGCTTATTTGTCAGTAAAAATTAGATTAATCAATCCACGACTTAACGTTATAAGCATAGTGCCTGTGGTTTGGGTATTAGTAGAATATTTACGTGGCTATTGGGTACTTAATGGCTTTCCTTGGCTGCAAGTATCCTATTCGCAATTAGAAACACCCCTAGCAGGCTACATTCCTATACTAGGTGCTTATGGTAGCAGTTTCATAGTAGCGTTAACGGCCGTTTTATTAATCTCTTTAGTTCAGGTTAAAAAACACAGAGGCCTGATGATAGCGATGTTACTCGGATTATGGCTGACTGGCGCAGGCTTAAAGACGATTAACTGGACTACTGCCCTAGGCGAGCCTATTCGGGTATCGTTGATTCAAGGTAATGTGAGTCAGGATCAAAAGTGGCGACCTGAGAACTTACCGAATACCCTAAACTTTTATAAAACAATGACTGAAGCACATTGGGATTCAAAGGTGATAGTTTGGCCAGAAACCGCTATTCCGGCGTATTTATCTGAAGTGAATGATTGGTATTTGCAACCTTTAAGTCTGTCTGCCAAGGAGCATGGCTCTGATTTAATTGTTAGTTTGCCGTTACGAGATGATGACCGTCATGAGCGCTATAATGCTGTAATGACTTTAGGTAAAGACACGGCGACCTATAAAAAAATACATTTATTGCCCTTTGGTGAATACTTACCTTGGCAGCCTGTTTCTGGTTTTATCTTAGATAGTCTAGGTTTATCTTTAGGTCATTTTACGCCAGGTGCCATTGACCAAACCCTTTTAAAGGCTGGAGGCTATGCGTTTATCACCTCAATTTGTTATGAAGATGTGTTTGCTAACGCAACCGTGCAAAACCTGATAGATGCCGCGTATTTAGTCAATGTCACTAATGATGGTTGGTTTGGTCATTCAATAGAACCACATCAGCATTTACAAATGGCTAGAATGCGAGCTATGGAAACGGGGCGTTATTTATTACGCGCAACTAATACCGGTGTTACCGCCATAGTCGCTCCCGATGGTCGCATCATCCAACAAGCACCATCTTTTGAAGCGACAGTATTAACAGGTGAGATTATACCCATGACTGGTGTGACACCTTTTACACGTTTGGGTGATCAGGCAGTGATTGTTCTGTTGGCATTAGGGTTGTGTGGAGTTTTGGTGTTAGGACGAAGGCGATGATATTAAGAGTGTATACATAGGGCGTATGCAATACGCCCCTACGATGGTTGGTGTCATCAAATATCATTTAACTGATGTTACGCAGTCGCCATTCAGCAATTTAAAAAACACACATAATGAGGTCGCTATCGCGACGATTTGTTAATCGGGTAATCGCACCCGAGGGCGAGATACTTTCTTTTGCTCCGCCAAAAGAAAGTATCCAAAGAAAAGGCGGCTCGATTACCGCTGCTTCCTGCGCTCCTCGGTTTTGTCGGGGGTCGGTAGAGAGGGCTTCCTGCCCTCCTACCGACGCGCGGCATCCATGCC
>QVQD01000157.1 GCA_003584875.1 Methylococcales bacterium | reverse complement strand
AGCGGCAATCGAGCCGCCTTTTCTTTGGATACTTTCTTTTGGCGGAGCAAAAGAAAGTATCTCGCCTTCGGGTGCGATAACCCGATTAACAAATCGTCGCGATAGCGATCTCATTATTTTTTTTATAAACCGCTGAATGGCTGCGTAACATCAGTTGGTAAGCTACTTTTTTGTTGAAGTATCAAAAAACACGGCGGTTTTTGATAAATGGTCATGCCAGCCACGACGGTCTTTATCTATCAAGATCCATAAAAATCCTAAGCCGAAAAAACCTAAAGCAACGCTAGCAGTTGCAAAGCGAACTAAGGCTTGAGTCCAATTGAGTGCTTTTTGGTCTTTTGTGAGTACCGTTAGTTTCCAGGCACGTAATCCCAAAGTCTGGCCACCATGCGTCCAAAACCAGCCATAAAAAAGGAAGCTGATCATAGCTAAGTACAGGCGATAGATCAGTACCTGATGATCATTGACTGCCATGCCAGCAGTCAAAGGGAGTAGGAGAGCTGTTGCGAGGAATAATACTGCGATCAGCAGTAATAGATCATAAACTTGTGCAGCTAAACGCCGCCAAAAGCCAGGTGCTGATAAGGTATCGTGCCCTGACTTTTGCTCTTTATTGATGTTTGAAGACAATTAAGATTTGAATAGTGCTAATTTTTGACCAAAATACATGCACATTGCCATTAAAGATCCAAGCATTAATAGAGAAAATAAGAAGGGGGGTCTATGGAACAGAAGAATAAAAAAATCTGTTACAAAAACACTGGTTAATACTGGCTGGTCAATTAAGGCATTAAGAATCTTTTTGAACATGACTACACCGTCCGGTATGTAAAATAACTGCGAGTTTTAAAAAAAATGGTTGCCTGATGTTTTATTTGTTTATTGTAAAATCGGTACTTGTAAAAATCAGTAGATTGATTTTACTATATTCAAAAGGCTAATGTAAAAGAAAAGAAACGAAGATTGATGATAGCATACTCAGTATCTAATGATATGATTGCGCTATAACAGAAAACAAACAGGAATAACAATATTTTAAACTTTTTTAAAAAACTGCTGACATCAACCAAAGAGAGCGTTGAACCAGTCACCAATAAAGTCAAAATCTATCCGCGATCTGAGCACAATATTTCACGTCGCCAAATCAGCGACAACGCACTTAAGGTTTTGTACAAACTACAAAAGGAAGGTTACGATGCCTACCTTGTAGGTGGCTGTGTGCGCGACTTATTATTAGGCCGAGAACCTAAAGACTTTGATGTCGTCACCAATGCAGAACCTGAAGACATTAAAAAAGTATTTCGTAACTGCCGGCTCATAGGCCGACGTTTTCGCCTTGCACATGTACATTTTGGTAGAGAAGTTATCGAAGTCGCTACTTTTAGAGGCTCAGGTGAAGCTCAAAATGACGAACAAGTGCTAAACAAAGAAGGTCGCTTATTAAGAGACAATGTCTATGGCACGATTGAAGAAGACGTTTGGCGTAGAGACTTTACTGTCAACGCACTTTATTACAACATCAAAGATTTTTCCGTAGTCGATTATGTAGGCGGCATGGACGACCATAAAGCCGCAACACTTCGCTTAATAGGTGACCCAGAAACACGTTTTCGTGAAGACCCTGTTCGCATGTTACGTGCCGTGCGTTTTGCCGTTAAACTGGGCTTTAACTTGCACCCTGATTGTGCAACGGCGATGCACAAAGTTGCAGAGTTATTATCTCGCATCCCCTCTGCCCGACTCTACGATGAAACCTTAAAACTATTCATGTTTGGTTATGCCCTGCAAACTTTCGAAATGTTAAGGCATTATGGTCTTTTTCAAATACTATTCCCCTCTACAGAACAAACCTTATCCCTTGAAGAGCATGACTTTCCACGCTTACTGTTAGCAAAGGCTTTAGCTAACTCCGACAAACGTATTGCTGACGGCAAAACAGTCACCGCTTATTTTTTATTTTCTGCATTTTTGTGGGAGTCTGTGCAGATTCTAGCGAAACAAAAAATACATAAAGGCGGCATTGAATTTATCGCCTATCAAGAAGCGGCTAATGAAATTATTAGCCGACAAGTTAAAAGCACAGCACTACCTAGACACATAACTTTAGCCATGAGAGAAGTTTGGAGCTTACAACCTAAGTTTAATGCTCGCTATGGTTCCAAGCCTAGTCGCTTAATCACTCATCCTCGCTTTAGAGCCGCTTATGATTTCCTTTTGCTACGAGCAGAAACAGGTGGTGCTGACTCAGAAGTAGCGGAATGGTGGGGACAGTATCAACTTGCTGACGACAACGAACAACGAAAAATGACTCAACCGCCACCACGAAAAACTGCCAATAGCAAACCCGCTCGAAAAAGAAATTACCGAGGAAGAACTAAGGTAAAATCTGCCGAAACCGAAGCTTAACACCCTTGGTTTTTAGTGCCTTGCGCTTGTTTTTGTCACTTTAGGAATAACCATGAATCGCCCTGAAACTGCTATTGCATATATCGGCTTGGGTAGTAACCTTGCCGACCCTGCCTCACAAATAAAAACTGGACGCACGGCAATCCGTGCACTCAAAGGCATACGCGAACTGGCCTTTTCCAGCTTATATTACAGTTTGCCCATGGGGCCTCAAGATCAGCCCGATTACTATAACGCAGTGATAGCTGTAGAAACTACGTTATTACCGATGGTGTTATTACGCGCCCTACAAACCATAGAAAACGCTCAAGGCAGAATTAGAAAAACTGAGCGTTGGGGTGCTAGAACACTGGATTTAGACATATTGTTATATAACGATCAAATCATTGACCTACCCGACTTGACCGTTCCTCACTCAGGCATCACTGATCGCGCCTTTGTTTTATATCCCTTACATGAAATTGCTCCAGACTTACAAGTGCCAGGTCATGGCGCACTTGCTGATTTGCTTAGCCAGTGCCCTTTAGCAGGATTAAAAAAACTCGACTAACATGAAGTACACCAACCAAGATGCCACCACAAAAGCTCTAATCATTAATGATTTACTGGCCATGAAACAATCTGGCGAGAAAATTAGTTGTTTAACAGCTTACGATGCTAGTTTTAGCGCCTTAATTAACAAAGCAGGCATTGACGCCATCTTGGTGGGCGACTCTTTAGGCATGGTTATTCAAGGACAGACAAGCACTCTGCCCGTTACTATCGATGACATGGTTTATCATACTCGTTGCGTTAGCCAAGCAAATCAACGCGCAGTGGTCATTGCCGACCTGCCCTTTATGAGTTATTCCACACCGGTTATTGCCGCAAAGAATGCCGCTAAACTCATACAAATAGGCGGCGCACAAATGATCAAACTTGAAGGTGCTCGTCTTGAAACAGTCCGTTTTTTAGTCGAGCAAGGTATTCCCGTTTGTGGTCATCTAGGATTATTACCGCAATTAATTAATCAACTAGGCTGTTATCAAGTTCAAGGCAAAACAGTGGCCGATGCAGCAAAAATCCTTAGCGAAGCCCATCAACTACAAGACGCCGGCGCTACGCTATTGGTACTAGAATGTGTGCCCGCTGCTCTTGCAAAAGACATTAGCGAGCAACTTAGCATACCGGTTATTGGTATCGGTGCTGGCGTGCATTGCGACGGACAAGTGCTAGTACTTTATGACATGCTTAATATAAGCATTAGTAAACGTCCGCGTTTTTCCAAAAACTTTATGGAAAACTCAGCCTCTGTTGAAGCGGCAATTATCGCCTATCATCAGGCTGTTAAAGAAAGCCTATTCCCCAGTTTAGAGCATAGCTTTTAAGACTCTAATGAAATACAGTGGATAGCCGATTAAGTAAAATTTACAGAGAATCTGGAACTTTTGTGTATCATTTCATTATTAATATTTATTGTTTGATTGATTGATGAATCTTATGTTTTATTAAAACCGCCATCAGTCAAAGCCTTGCCTGATGTAGGGGCGAATTTATTCGCCAAGTACCTACAAACAGGATTAAATACCGGGCGAATGAATTCGCCCCTACAATAAAATAATGCATTGACTCCCACTTAATTCACATAGAACCGCTCAATATCATGATTATCGTTAACAGCATTTCAAATCTGCGCTCTATCATCAGCGCATGGAAGCAAAAAGGCCTTAGCGTTGCACTGGTTCCAACCATGGGCAACTTACATGCGGGTCATTTAAAGCTGGTCAATATTGCCAAACAGAAAGCTGATAAAGTTGTGGTGAGTATCTTTGTTAACCCTACTCAATTTGGTGTCAATGAAGACTTTGCTAATTATCCTCGCACCGAACATGCTGATCAGCTAAAACTGGCTAACGAAAATACTGACTTATTATTTTTACCCTCTGTTACAGACATCTACAGCAGCAACGCACTTACCACAGTCACGGTATCGGGCTTATCGGATATTTATTGCGGGGCTTTCAGACCTGGTCACTTTAGCGGTGTTGCCACCATTGTTTGTAAATTATTTAATTTAGCACAGCCTGATGTCGCTGTCTTTGGCCTAAAAGACTTCCAACAATTTACCGTTATACAAACCATGATTAGGGATTTTAATTTCCCTATTGAATTAATCGGGGTCGATACCGAAAGAGAAAGTAATGGCTTGGCCATGAGCTCTAGAAACAACTATTTAACAGATCAAGAAAAACAACTGGCTCCGCAACTCTATCAAAGCTTATGTAACGCCCAAGCAGCCATCTTAGAAGGTCAGCAATGTTTTGCTGATATTGAACAGCAGGCACTACTCAGCTTAAAAACAGCGGGCTTCACAACGGATTACTTTACGATCTGTTGCAGTGATGATTTATCTCCAGCCACTCAACAAGATAAAAATATAGTCATACTAGCCGCTGCCAAACTAGGCACAACTCGGTTAATTGACAATATTTATTTTTCTTTATAGCCCGAACTTAGTTATCATCATAAAATCCCCTAGCATTTTGAGAGAAATATGAAACAACACTTCATTCGCTTAATTTTTTTAATGCTTATAACACAATGCTCAGTTAGCTTCGCGAATGATAGCCTAGACGTTAACAATAATTTGCAGCCTTCAGTTTCACTGACCAGCTATCTAGGTATTTTAGAAGATACCAGCCAACAATTAACGCTAGCCGATGTACAAAAAGCGCCGTTTAAAACTAATCTACCCGCGCAAGAATCTATCAACCTATCCTTCACATCGTCAGCTTATTGGCTGCGTTTAATTATCGACAATAGCAGTGACCTGCCACAGGAAAAAATCATTGAGCTCGATTACCCTTTGCTGAAATATGTAGACTTTTATTGGCAGATTGACGATAAAACCATACAAACCATTCATACTGGCTTTGGACGACCTTTTGAAAACCGTGCTTATCAAAGCAAAATCTTTGCTTTTCCCGTGCAATTTCCCGCACACACTCAGAGTATTATTTATTTAAGAGTTGCATCGGCTAACTCTTTTTTTATTGAAGCCAAATTATGGGAGCCGACAGCCTTTGTAAACAAAGAGCGTAATGATTACGCAACTCAGGCTATTTATTTTGGTGTTGTGTTTGCTATCAGCTTATTTAGCTTGGGCTTAGTGCTATTTTTAAAAGAATTGGATTATTTTATCTATCTGGGCATGATTGTTTTCATTGCCTTGGTGTTCATAGCTTATCGAGGCATAGGGGCTGAATTTATTTGGCCAAACTTTCCATTTTTAACGCAAACAGGAACATTAAACTTTGGCGCATTAACTATAACGGCGCATTTACTATTTATAAGTCGACTGCTTGATACCAAAAAACTCCTACCCCGCTTTGATTTGATTGTTAAACTCATCATAGCTGTGAATCTTTCGATGCCCTTATTACTGGCATTCGACTTTAGCTGGGCAAAACCCACTAATATCCTACATTTTATTACTGCGCTTTTTATTTTAATCACTACCGCAATAGCGGCTCTTCGAAAACAACGAAATGCCTATTTTCTATGCCTAGGTTTTTCCATACTGTCCTTAGGCATTATCTTAACTGAACTACATTCTGTTGGGCTTCTTCCATCAACCTTCAAGATTTATTCACTCAACATTTTGCAGATTGCCTCAGCATTTGAATTATTAGTGCTTACCTTGTTTTTAACCGACCGTTATCGTTTTATCCATCAAGAAAAGCAGCAGACTGACAATCTATTAACACTGACCCAAAATAAATTACTGACTAAGACTGAAGAGCACAAAGCGTCTGTTAATCACCAACTAACCCTCACTAATCAAGTCTATCAAATGCAAAAACTTGAAAGCGTGACTCGCCTCACTTCAGGAATTGCTCATGACTTTAATACTATTTTAGGCTCTATATTGGGTTATAACGCTTTAAACACATCAACGATACAAGCCTATCAAGATGAAAGCTTAAAAGAGGAACTGTTATTTAATAACCAACAAATTAATAACGCCAGCCAACATGCAACGAAGCTCATTCGAAAAATGATGGCCTATTCGAGCAAGCATCCCATTGATAAAGAGATAGAAATAAGGCCTACTTTCGACGTTATAGAAGAAATATTAATCATGCTCCGTCCTGGCTTAAGAAAGTCATGCCAAGTTAATACTGATTTAGATCATAATTGCAATATTCAAATAGACGCCACTCATTTGGGACAAATCTTAACCAACTTATTGGTTAATGCCCGCGATGCCATGCAAAATCAGACGGGCGTGATTTCTATTTCACTCAAAAAGATAATGTCAGATGAAGCTACTTGCACGAGTTGTGCTAAAACCATAAAAGGGGATTTTATAGAGCTGAGTATTTCTGATAACGGCAGTGGTTTAACACCTAGCGTGATTAAGCACATATTTGATCCGTTCTTCACCACCAAAGAAATTGATAAGGGCACTGGCCTAGGGCTCTATACAGTGAATGGTATGGTACATGATATAGAAGGTCATATTGTGGTTGAATCTAGTACATCTCAAGCCAATAAGGGCAGTAATTTTCGATTATTGTTTCCAGTCAAATAACATAACAACTTACTAATGACAGAGAAAAAAATTAAGTTATTAATTGTTGAAGATAATGAGCAAATACGCGAGTTATTTCGCAGGACTTTTATACGGGAACCTCAAGTTGAAGTGCTTGAAGCTAAAAATGGTATAGACGCTTTTAAAAAATTTCAAGAACTGCAGCCTGACGTTGTTTTATCAGACGTGGAAATGCCGGGAGAGCTCGACGGTATAAGTTTATGTCAGAAAATCAAATCCAGCGCCAATCCTTGTCATGTCATTTTAATTTCAGGTCACGGGCAACAAAGGAATGTAGACATGGGCATGGAGGCTGGCGCTGATGCCTACAAAGTTAAGCCTGTTAACCCTATTGAGTTAATACGTATCGTTAAATCATTCGGTGATAAAGACTGATGAACTTACCTGCCCCTATTAGTTTTAGTACTGCTTTGCGCTTTTGGTTCAAACTTGGCTTTATAAGCTTTGGTGGGCCTGCTGGACAAATTGCTATCATGCATCAAGAATTGGTTGAGCGACGACGCTGGATTTCAGAACAGCGTTTTTTACATGCGCTCAATTACTGCATGTTATTGCCGGGCCCTGAAGCGCAACAACTCGCCATTTATTTGGGCTGGTTAATGCACAAAACTTGGGGCGGCGTAGTTGCAGGTTTATTATTCATCCTACCTTCTTTGTTATTACTCATCTTACTCAGCTGGGTTTATCTGAGTTATGGTCATCTCCCTGCTGTTGCCGGCGTACTTTATGGCATTAAGCCAGCCGTTACCGCCATCGTGCTGTTTGCAGCTTATCGTATTGGCTCACGCGCTTTAAAAAATAGCTTACTAGGCAGCTTAGCGGCATTGGCTTTTTTCGCTAGTTTTGTATTGCATGTAGAATTTCCGTTAATCGTCTTGATCGCTGCTAGTCTTGGCGTTTTAGGAGGACGAATAGCTCCTGATAAGTTTGCGATGGGCGGTGGGCATAGTTCAGCCAAAAAAAGTTTCGGCCCAGCTCTGATTGATGACGACAGCCCCATTCCAGAACACGCTAAATTTCGTTGGAGTCGGTTATTTAAAATAATCGCAGTAGGCTTGTTTTTGTGGGCGAGTGTCATGACCTACTTGACGAATCAATATGGCTGGAACGGTGCCTTGACTCAAATGGGCTGGTTTTTTACCAAAGCGGCCTTACTCACATTCGGTGGCGCCTATGCCGTTCTGCCTTATGTCTATCAAGGCGCAGTAGAGCATTACCAATGGCTAACCGCGACACAGATGATCGATGGTTTAGCTTTAGGTGAAACAACGCCTGGTCCATTAATCATGATCGTCACTTTCGTAGGCTTTTTAGCAGGCTGGGGACAACTCCCCTTAGCGACAGCAACGCCCTTAATGTGCGGTATCGCTGGAGCGCTGGTGGTCACTTATTTTACTTTTCTACCCAGCTTCTTGTTTATCTTAGCCGGAGGCCCTTTAGTAGAATCTACTAGAAACAACCTTAAATTTACCGCGCCACTCACTGCCATTACCGCAGCCATAGTCGGCGTCATTGTTAATCTTGCGGTATTTTTTGCTTGGCATGTATTTTGGCCACAAGGCGACATAAGCAGTTTTGATTTAATAGCTGCGCTAATAGGCATCGGGGCAATGCTGGCATTATTTCGCTACAAAATTGGGATTATCACTGTTATCGTAGCTTGCGGCTCAGCTGGGCTTTTATTAGTGTTTATAAAGCCTTGGCTAGCGGTATTACAGCTTACTTGACTTGGATTTATCGTTACTACGCACAAGAGTAGCAACTCGTAGGTCGGGTTAGCGATAGCGTAACCCGACGTATATTAAGGACAGCTCAGGAGTGCTACCTATGCCGGAAACGCTTTACTCGCTGATGCTCGCAAAGTCTTATTCCGGCCTACAAGACTAACTAAGCCGGTCGGGGTTACAAACCCTGTCCCGCATGTGCCAGACACATGAAAATAAGCATTACTCTGTAGGGGCGAATTCATTCGCCGCGTGTTTATTGAGCAAAATATACTACCTATGCCGGTCGGGGTTACAAACCCCGTCCCGCGTGTGCCAGACACATAGAAAATAAGCATTACTCTGTAGGGGCGAATTCATTCGCCGCGTGTTTATTGAGCAAAATAGACTACGCACAATATCTGAAAAAGAATGAAGCAACTTGTAGTTCGGGTTAGCGATAGCGTAACCCGACAGGATGCGTAGGAAATGCTTGGCTTACGCTATCGCTACGACTAGCAACAAAACTCGTGAGTTTTGACTCCATTGCAAAGGTTTGTAGGTCGGGTTACGCTAACCCTAACCAGACCGTATATAAATCGATCGCAATATTGGGATAGGTCGAGACTTGTCCTACCCTATCCACTATTTTCAATCACTGCCACGTTTATAAGCTTTAAGTACCTCGGTCACTGCATTAATTCGTAAGCGTCGAATAGCTGCACCAATGTCTGAGCCTGTTAGAGAGCCATCTAGTGCACTACTGCAATCCACGTCTGCTGCTGCTTTGGCGGCTAGGCTAAATAACTGAGCTTGAGGGTAGTCTCTTTGTTCAAAGCCGGTGCGACCTCTTGCATCGGCTTCGCAGGCTAACAGAAACCAAGATAATTTAGAGTCGTCTTTAAAAGCCCCTAAAGTGGATAAAACATCAGTTAAGGTGTCAGGGCGTAATTCAAATACTTTATGGCTATGGGTATGGTATTCCATGACTTGCATGGCCAAGGCTCTAAAGTTATTGGGCACTCGTAAACGGTTACAGAGTTTCCTTAATAACGGTAGACCTTTCTTTTCATGGCCATGGTGACTGGGCAAAAGTTCTTTGGGTGTTATGCCTTTACCTAAATCATGAACTAAGGCGGCAAAGCGCACTTCTGGACTCGATGATAAAAGAGCCGCTTGTTCTAAACACATGAGGCTATGAATGCCGGTATCAATTTCTGGATGATGTTGTGCGGGTTGTGGAACGCCAAACAAGTTGTCTAATTCTGGGAGGATTTTTTGTAAAGCCTTGCAGTCTTTCAAGGTGTAAAAAAACGCCGAAGGTGTTTGCTCGTTTAGGGCTTTAAATAATTCCGCCCAGACTCGCTCAGGAACTAGGTGATCAATTTCTCCATTACTCACCATAGATTGCATTAAATCTAGTGTTTCTGGAGCTAGCGTAAAGCCTAAGTGTTGATAGCGTGCGGCAAAACGTGCGATACGTAAAATGCGTACTGGATCTTCTGCAAAAGCCGGTGAAATATGCCGAAATACTCGGTTTTCCAAGTCTTGTTGGCCGCCATAGGGATCAATGAGCTGTCCGTCTTGGCTCATAGCCATAGCATTGATGGTTAAATCACGGCGGATTAAATCTTGCTCCAAGCTAATGTCGGGCGAGGCATGAACGATAAAACCTTTATAGCCAGGTGCGCTTTTGCGTTCTGTTCTGGCGAGTGCGTATTCATCTTTTGTTTTGGGATGCAAAAATACAGGAAAGTCTTTGCCGACTAAACGAAAACCTGCTTTTAACATGCTTTCAGGCGTTTCGCCGACCACTACCCAATCTTTTTCATGTACTGGATAATTGAGTAAGGTATCGCGGACGGCACCGCCAACTAGGTATATTTGCATGGTTTGATAAGCTTGTTTTAGGTTGATGTAAGCATAGCATAGGCTTATCTAAAATGCAGTTTGTCCTGTTTGCAGATAGCTGACCTTGAGTTGATCGCGTACAATGCGACCTTTGACTAGGAGCTAAGGGTATGACTACGCAAAAACACAATGACGAAGCGTTGTGGGCTGAAAAATTAACGCCCGAACAATTTAATATTTGCCGATTAAAAGGCACAGAACCTCCTTTTACTGGGAAATATGCCGATTGTAAAAAAGCCGGTATTTATCATTGTATTTGCTGTGATAGCCCATTATTTGATTCACAAACCAAATATGATTCAGGTTCAGGTTGGCCGAGTTTTTGGGCAGAATTACCAGAAGGCAGTGTCACAGAACATGCAGATCATAGTTATGGTCAGCGCCGAGTAGAAGTCACTTGTAAAGTCTGTGATTCCCATTTAGGTCATGTCTTTGAAGACGGCCCTCTGCCGACAGGCTTACGTTATTGTATCAACTCAGCCTCGCTGGATTTAAAAGAAATATGATCACTGCTCAGCAACAGGTACAAAACTTACTCGATTTTATCGAAGCGAGTCCCAGTCCTTGGCATGCAGTTGCCACGATAGAAAGCCAACTGCAGGCCTTTCAATTTGAAAAACTAGAAGAAAGTGCAGCGTGGCAATTAAAAGCTCAGGGACGTTATTATGTGATTCGTGACGATTCTTCTATCATTATGTTTGTCATGGGCTTAAAACCTTTGCTAGAAACGGGCTTTAAGATTATAGGCGCTCATACTGATTCTCCAGGTTTAAGAATAAAGCCCAATGCGACTAATGCCGCAGAGGGTTTATTACGTTTAGGCGTAGAAATCTATGGTGGGCCTATTTTGGCGACTTTTACTGACAGAGATTTAGGTCTTGCCGGCCGAGTCAGTTATAAAGATGAGCAGGGGCATATCGTCAGTCAATTAGTCAACTTTGACAGGCCACTATTACGCTTGCCTAATTTAGCCATACACATGAATCGCACGGTAAATGAAGACGGCTTAAAGTTGCACAAGCAAAATGAGTTACCGTTAATATTATCGACTTGGGCTGAGGAATCTTTACCGCAAGCTTATTTCTCAGAATTATTACAGCAGCAGTCAGCTTGCCCAGCAGAGCGTATTTTATCTTGGGATTTAGCGGTCTCTGATACTCAAAAAGGCGCGTTTTGGGGGGCTAATAATGAGTTTTATGCAGATGGCCAGTTGGATAATTTAGCTTCTTGTCATGCTGCGCTACAAGCTTTATTGACAGAATCAGTATTAAATGGCGATAACAGCGTGGTCTGCGCTTTTTTCGATCATGAAGAAATAGGCAGTACCAGTTGTAAGGGTGCTGATGGCAGCTTTCTTGAAGAAGTTTTGCAGCGCATCAGCTTAATGGCCGAGGATATCCGCGAAGGCTATGCCAGAGTTTTGGCGAAAAGTTTTATGATAAGTGCCGATATGGCTCATGCCTATCAGCCTAATTTTCCTTGGGCGTATGAGCCTGACCATAAAGTGATGGTCAATAAAGGTCCAGTCATTAAAATCAATGCCAATCAACGATATAGTACCGAAAGCATTTCACAGGCACAGTTTATAGATTGGTGTGAGCAAGCAGACGTGCCTTATCAAACTTATGCTCATCGTAGTGATTTGGCGTGCGGTAGTACTATTGGCCCCATTAGTTCGGCGCGTTTAGGTATACGTTCCATAGATGTTGGTAATCCAGTTTGGGCGATGCATAGTATTAGAGAAAGTGCAGGCGTTTTGGATCATGGCTATATAATTCGGGTGATGCAGCAGTTTTTTGGCTAGGATGGGTAGAGCGCTAACCCGACCAAGTTGCTTCAGGGGGCAGGTCGCGACCTGTTCGTCCCTACGCTGTAAAATGAACCGATAATGCGATGCTATCTGCGTAAAATCTGTTATTTATAGAATTGACTACTACCGTCTAAATCACCCGTGCGCTTATACAATAAGGGATGTCCTTTATTGAGTTGCGCTGCAGTGAGTGCCTCGCAAACTGCGATAACGTGATCACCGGCTTCTGAGTAATGACTGACCTTGCAATCAAAATAAGCCAAACTTTCCGACAAAATAGGTGCACCCGTTTCAGCAGATTGCCATTGATAGCCGGTCATTTTATCGATGCCAGATTGACCAAAGTGTTCGGCCAGCTCTATTTGGTCATGGCTTAACACATTAACACTGCAAATACCGCCAGTTTGTAAGATTTGATAAGAATTACTTTTAGGATTAATGCTGATCGCTAGTAAAAGAGGATTGAAGGAAACTTGCATGACCCAAGCTGCCGTAAAGGCATTTTTCCGAGTACCATCACTCACGCCAATCACATAAACGCCATGACTGATTTGTTTAAAAAGCTGTTCTGGATGTTTAATCATTAATGCCACCGCTATAAGTTTATGTTGAGGGCTGTTGGTAGTATTTGTTGTATTTGTAGGCCGGAATAAGACTTTACGAGCATCAGCGAGTAAAGCGTTTCCGGCATAGGTAGTATATTTTGCTCAATAAACACGCGGCGAATGAATTCGCCCCTACAGAGTAATGCTTATTTTCTATGTGTCTGGCACACGCGGGACGGGGTTTGTAACCCCGTCCGGCTTAGTTAGTCTTGTATGCCGGAATAAGACTTTACGAGCATCAGCGAGTAAAGCGTTTCCGGCATAGGTAGTATATTTTGCTCAATAAACACGCGGCGAATGAATTCGCCCCTACAGAGTAATGCTTATTTTCATGTGTCTGGCACACGCGGGACGGGGTTTGTAACCCCGACCGGCTTAGTTAGTCTT
>QVQD01000106.1 GCA_003584875.1 Methylococcales bacterium | reverse complement strand
CGCTTACCTTTTATCGACCATGGCTTAGTGTTAGCTAACCAAAATTCTGGTATATTGCCACGAAACTTTGATCTTGATCAATATAACCAAGAAGTTACCTTAGTTAGACAATTAGAGCCTATTGTTTTGGCGATGCGCCAATTCATGAAACGATTAGAAGATACTTTTATGGCCGTGGGTAGCGATGCTTATAGCCAAACTTTAGTGGTTTATCAATCTGCTAAATTAGCTGACAAAAGCGGTCTTTTGGATGAACATTTAGACAGCCTTGCACAGCGTTTTGCTCGTAAAGCACCTAGCCAAGATAAAACACCCACTTCACCCACCTAATTACTTATTTATAGTAACAACGATGGTTTTACTGAATACGCTTCTGTTTTAATGTGCAACTTAGCTCACTGATTAGGCATTATTGCTTGATTATCTATGAGTAATTTCATTATATTGGCGATTATTCTCTGGTTAACAGAGAGTAATCCTCTTTTAATACGAATCATTTCTTAATTTACTAGGAAGCCTCTCTAATAATCCAGGATTATTTCATGGCCGCTTAGGAAGATCGTCTATTTATTTAGGATAGTTTCATGATTAATTAGAAACCCTCGCTAACAATCAAGAAACGTTACATGTTCAGTTAGAAATTCCCGCTATCAATCTAGGATCGCTTTATAGTTATCCTGGAAGTTTCGTTATCAATCCAGAATGGGTTCATGTTTATCTAAGAGCCTTCACTGTCAATCAAAGACCGTTCCTGATTATCTATGAAGCCTCTCTATCAATCCGTAGTTACGCCATGCGGAACGGGGTTACAAACCTCGATCGGCATAGTTCGCGAAATGTCGGGTTACGCTATCGCTAACCCGACCTACCTGCTACACAAATATTTGTTAGCATTCCCACGCGCGAACGATAACATTGTGGTGAAGATCGTAGGGGCGTATTGCATACGCCCTTATAAAATAAGCCCTATAACATTGGACATCACGCGGGAGGGTATTGCAACCCCGACCCTAACGCTTAACGTTTCGAAAATATCCGAGCATGAAAACGTTTCAGTCGGGGTTACAAACCACGACCGGCAAAGTTTTTTAATAGATCAAATCTTGTAGGGGCGACAGATTCGCCACGTTTCAACAAATGAATGTACTGGGCGAATCTGTCGCCCCTACAAGGTACACACGCGGGACGGGGTTAGCTAGCACTTGGACAGTCGATTAAGACAGCGAGAACTTATGTGATAATTAATTCTCATGGATATTGAACCGTGAAATGTCGGGTTACGCTATCGCTAACCCGACCTGTCATAGATAAGTCAAGCCCTTAAATATCATCTATTTTCAGGTCTATACCCTGCACGAAACTACGCCTACAAACCTTTGTAATGGAGTCAAAACTCACGAGTTTTGTTGCTTGGCGTAGCGATAGCGTAAGCCAAGCATTTATTGCGTATCTTGTCGGGTTACGCTATCGCTAACCCGACCTACCTGCTACACAAATAATTGTTAGCATTCCCACGCGCGAACGATAATATTGTGGTGAAGATTGTAGGGGCGTATTGCATACGCCCTTATAAAATAAGCTTTGTAACATTGGGCTTTCGATGTTGGGCATATGCAATACGCCCCTACGGTGTTTTTTATCATTTCCACGCAGATAAGAAACTTGGGTAGATACCTATGTTGCTAAAGAGGGGAAATAAAAAGAATACTTTCACAGTCGCTATCGCTAACCCGACTTACCTGCTCTATTATTTTAGAACGCTGAACAATTGTGAAGCACATCCTATTTAAATTGAAAATTTTTTCAAGTAATCTGCATTTTAGCTGACTAAAGCTAGAAACTTTATTTAAGTTTGTATTGATAACTATGCCTTGCTAGTTCGCAGCTACTTCTTTTATTTCGCTTACATTCTGTTTTGGTAGAATTAAAGTACTAATTGCACATGAAGTATGCACAATGGCTAGAGCTCTAAAAGGACCTATTATTGGATCGATTACGATAAACAACACTAACACTGCTTCAGCCGGCAGCCCCAAGGGCTCTAAAACTAGAGTTAGCATTGATAATAAAACTACTCCTGAAGCGCCTGCAGTCGCCAAACCAGCGAATATCGACCATACAAAAACGGCCATTAAATCTGAAACACCTAAATCAACTTTATATAATTGCGCCACAAATAAGGTCGCTAAAGCAAAATATAAGGTAGGTCCTGTCCTGCAAATTGTTAAACTTAATGGCACTATCAAGTCCGTTGACTTTTTATCATAGCCTAATTCATCCGTTAAACCACTAATAGCAGATGGCAAACACGCCATTGCATTTCCGGTACCTAAAGCCATAACGATTGCTTCTTTAAGTGCAACTAAAGGAACGAGTAACGACCCTGTACGTTGCCACATAATTAAACTACTAATTATAAATAATGCCGAAAAACCCAATAACGCTATGGGTACAAATTTTATCATAGCCATTAATACGGGTATCCCTACCTGCGAGACATCATGAGCTATTAATCCTAACAAACCAAACGGCAATACCAGCATCAACCATTTAACCATGATAGAAAAAGTGGCATAAACGGTTTCTATCGCTGACATAAGTGATTGCGAACTTTTTTTATTGGTTGTACCCAAGGCTATGCCAAATAAAATGGCAAAAAACAGCACTTTTAAGCTACTACCTGTTGTTAATGCCGAAAAAATATTTTCTGGTATTAAATTTGCGATGAAGGTTTTAGAAAAGCTGGGCTTTTCTTTAGCTACAAAAGGTTCATAAGCTGAAATCTCAAGATCTGGGGCACCTGAGTCTCTCACAATAGAACCTAAACTAACTAATGACGCTTTATCAAATCCAGAACCAGGCTGACTGATAAGTCCGACAGCCAACCCTAAAATGGCAGACATCACTATACTGAGTACAAACACCACTAACATTCTTTGGATAAAAGAACTTTCACCCTCTGCTTGTAAAAGGCGAGCAATACTCATAGTAATTGCCGTTACTAAAATCGGCAAAATACACATTTTCAAAATATCGAGATAAATATGGCCGAAAGGAGCCACATATTGCACTAAGTCATGCTGGAATAAACCAATATAAATACCCAAACTCACAGCAAACAATATCGTCCAACCGCTACGCAATACACGCCCCATACTTCTTAATATTTGTTGAATCATTGCTGTTCCTGCATCGCTATTTTTTGTTTAAGTTTGTTTATCTCTTTGTCATAATTATTGATCATCTGATCTCCAGTTATATTCCAATCTAGGGTTTTGATATAAAAATTTAGCAAAAGCCTTAACTGATTATGATCTATTGAAACAGCAATACCTTTAGGGTCTTTAGCATCTTTTAAGATGACTGACATTAAATCTAAGGCATACTCGGGATGTTCACGTGCAATCAACTTGACCTCGGCATCATCACGAAATGCTGCTGTTACTTTACCTTCACGCGCATCTTTAATGGCCTCAGCCCAAGAACTATATGATACTACTTCCATATTATGAAAATGCTTAGCATAGTCAACGTAAGAAGATTTAGCGACCACGCCCAATTTTCCGGTTAAATTCTGTATGACTTCCTCTTGAGGTCGCCCCTGCAATTGTTTTGACAACTCGAGCCTATTAATTAATAGGCTCTGATGCAAAGTTATATAAGGATCAGTAAAAAGCACTCGACTCGCCCTATTAAAAGTCAGGCTTAATTTACTAATCGCTAAATCAACATCATGATTTTCAACCAAAGTCACAGTATCATCGAGAAATTTGGCACTACGATTATATTCTACCGACACGCCCAATAGCTTAGCAAAGCCTTCTATCAACACGACATCAAAACCGGTGAGCTGTTTATTTTTATCGACATAATAAAAAGGTGGCACATCTTTCGAATACATAGCCACCACCAACTTACCTCTTTTAACAATATCTTGTAAGACGTTGCTTGATTCATTACTAATTGCATTCTCTGTTGCCTGAACCGAGGGCAAACCGAATAGCATGACTAACAATAAAATAATTATGTTGATAGGTTTGAAATTTAGCATTTGATTGACTGGATCCTCAGTTGGTTTTGAATATAACTTATTAAATTTGATAACGGATCATCTATAACGCCCCTATTTTATAGTCACAGCCATTAAGTTAGGTATTTGTCGCCCCTACAGATGCAATCAATCCTTAACTTAATGGCAGTGTTTTTTATAGTCCGTTATGTAAGCTATTAGCATTTTTACAGATACCCCTACGCTGGTCGAGTTTTGCAGCCCCAACCTTATAAGGGATGGTTCAATAACTTTTAAAACGTATGTGACAGGGTGGTTATAAACCCTGTCACGCTTTGAAACTTCTTAATAGGATGTGCGGACGATAGAGAAGGGCATCGCTCTACCATGAATGATGCGCTTCACTATCGTTCAGCTCATCCTATAAAAAGGTGGTTCATTTAACCCTATGGGTCTTAATGCATCTGCATCATATAAACCTACAAACGCTTAGTGTGTTGTAGAAAAATATTTGTTATGACTGTTTTGACATAAACAAAAATCCTTTCCTGCTACAGAAAAGCTTCAATTAGCAGTTGCTTCTTCTACTTCTTTTATTTGTCTTATCTGTTGTTTTGGAAGAATTAAAGTATTAATTGCACATGAGGTATGCACAATGGCTAAGGCTCTAAAAGGACCAACTATTGGATCAATAACGATAAACAACACTAAGACAGCCTCAACAGGAAGTTGTAACGGCTCTAAAACTAGACTTAACATCGATAATAAAACCACTCCAGATGCGCCTGCAGTCGCTAAACCCGCAAAAATAGAACCTATAAAAACCGCCATCAAGCCTGAGGCACCTAAGTCAACATTATATAATTGCGCCACAAACAAAGTAGCCAAAGCAAAATACAAAGTGGGGCCTGTTCTACAAATGGTTAAACTTAATGGCACGATTAAATCCACTGATTTTTTATCATAGCCCATTTCATCAACTAAGCCATTGATAGCCGATGGCAAACACGCCATAGCATTACCAGTACCCAAGGCCATTACCACAGCCTCTTTAAGAGCCATAAAAGGAACCAGCAGCGATCCAGTACGTTGCCACATAATCAGACTGCTGATGATAAATAAAATCAAAAAACCCAATAAAGCAATGGGCACAAACTTCATCATGGCCATCAATACCGGCAAACCCACTTGCGAGACATCATGTGCTATTAAACCTAACAAACCAAACGGCAATATCAACATCAGCCATTTAACCATAATAGAAAAAGAGGTATAGATTGACTCTAAAGAGGATATAAGTGATTGAGATTTAAGTTTACTAATGGTACCTAGCGCTATGCCGAATAAAATGGCAAAAAACAATACCTTCAAACTACTACCCGTTGTTAAGGCTGAAAAAATATTTTCTGGTATTAAATTAGCAATAAAGGTTTTAGTAAAGCTAGGTTTTTCTTTAGCCACGAAGGGCTCATAAGCTGAAATCTCAAGATCTGGCGCTCCTGATTCCCTTACTATAGAACCTAATGTTGCCAATGTTTCTTTATCAAAACCAGATCCTGGTTGGCTAATCAGTCCTACAGCCATACCTAAAATGGCAGACATCACCACACTCAGCATAAACACCGCTAGCATTCTTTTGATAAAAGAACTTTCACCCTCTGCTTGTAAAAGCCGAGCAATACTCATTGAAATTGCCGTTATTAAAATCGGCAATATACACATTTTTAAGATATCGAGATAAATGTGCCCGATGGGTGCCACATACTGCACATACTCATGTTGAAATAAACCGATATAAATACCTAGGCCGACTGCAAACAATATTGTCCAGCCGCTACGCATTACGTTACCTATATTTTTTAAGATTTGCTGGTTCATTGTTGCTCCTGCATCGCAATTTTTTGTTTCAGGATGGTTATCTCTTTATCATAATTATTGATCATTTGATCGCCAGTTATATTCCAATCTAGGGTTTTGATATAAAAGTTAAGCAAAAGTCTTAACTGATTATGATCTGTTGAAACGGCTATACCTTTAGGATCTTTAGCGTCTTTTAAAATCACAGACATTAAATCTAAGGCATACTCAGGATGTTCACGCAAAATCAACTTAACCTCAGCATCATCACGCATAGCTGCTGTTATTTTACCTTCACGAGCATCTTTAATTGCTTCGTCCCAAGTTGAATAAGGAACTAGCTCTGTATTATGAAAATGCTTAGCGTAATCGACATAAGAAGATTTAGCGACCACACCCAATTTACCGCTTAAATTTTGTATGGCTTCCTCTTGAGGCCGCCCTTTTAACTGCTTAATCAACTCCAGTCTATTAATCAATAAACTTTGGTGCAAAGTAATATAGGGGTCGGCAAAAAGCACACGACTGGCTCTTTTAAACGTCATACTTAATTTAGTAATCGCCAAGTCGACTTCATGATTTTCAACCATAGTCACGGTATCATTAAGAAATTTTGCACTACGATTATATTCTACCGGCACGCCTAAAAGCTTAGCAAAGCCTTCGATCAAAACAACATCAAAGCCAGTCAACTGATTATTTTTATCAACATAATAAAAAGGTGGTGCATCTTTCGAATACATAGCCACCACCAACTTACCTCTTTTGACGATGTCTTGAACTTCGTTGAAAGACTGACTGTTAACCGAAGCCTCTGTAGCCTGCACCGATGGCAAACTAAAAAGCATCATTAACAATACGAAAAATATCTGGCTAATACGCTTGAAGTTTGTCATATATTTATTAGAACCTTAATTGACTTTGTAGGTAGAAGTATTGAGAATCTAAGCTAGGTACTGTAGTCGTAGCATTAACTGTTGCTGCGCCTTGTTTAGCAAATTGGCCTTTAAACAAATAGAACCAGCCCGCATCAAAGTTTAAGCTGCTGTTATAGTCATAACGCCCAGTAACACCCACTTGATCACCTACGTAACTACCGCTAGATTTGGTTGGCTGTAAAATAGGAGTTGGACTACATGCTGCCTGACCCCAGCAATCACTAGCTGATGCTAACCAAACAAAACGTTGTTGCAAAGTAAATTGTAAATCTGATCTAGGCGCCAAGTTTAACTTGTAGCCAGGTGAATTGATGTTACTACGTGGTATTGCACCATAAATGCCTGTAGCCCCAAAATCACCGACGGTCACCCCATATAGAGGATCAAAACGTTGATCGGTAGACCCAGCGGCAGAACCTGGGTTTTTACTACCACTGGCATAATCATATTCCAGCATTAAGCGGGGTGACCATGGCATATCAATGGTATAACCTAAGTCTGCGTGCTCAGCCCAAGCTTGGTGCATTTGGTCTTGAGTTGATGTAGTAAGATATCGAACCGTACCAAACTGACCCATCGTTTCAGTTTGGAAGTCAAACTTGCCTTTAGCCGGTTTCATATAAAAACGCATGCCAGGCGTATAGTATTGACGTTTATGGGTAGCATTATTCCAACTATCCGCTTCGTTCAAATTATACATATAAACTTCGCCACTGACTCCGAAGGCAACGTTACTTTTTTCAAAGAACGCGCCTGAGAATACCGTATGAGTCGCTTCTTGATCAAAGCGGTGACTGTCAGTCAAGATATCATTAGCGGCTGAAGGAAAGCGCACTACAGGCATGGTTACAAAACCATTAAACTGCCATTGGGTGCCATCTAGAAATCGAAGTCTAGCACCAGTGAAAGTATTAGGCGTATTGCGATAATAAGGATTAGAGACTAAACGAGCACTACCTAGAGTCATTAATTGTCGACCGGCTTTAATTTCGGTACCAATATGACTACCGAATAAATCCTTATCGACCCAAGACACATAGCCTTGAACAAAATCAGCAGTATTCACCATGGTATTGTTGACGCCAGAACCCGCATCGGCTCCCACTTCACGAGAATCCATTATTTCAGTGGCGAAACGGAAAGCACCTAATTGGGCTTGCAACCAAAGATCAGTTTGCAAGGCAATTTGTTGATCGCCACCCGTAGTCTTAGCCTTAAAAGCACCTGTCAAGCTTTCATAACGAGTACGCTGATTAACTGATGCGGCTAGCCAATCAGGCAAATTTAAAGTGTCATGAAGGTTCCATACTGGCTTTTCATATTTATTACCGAGTAGCGCATCATCGGCCTGAGAGGAGAAAGCGGCCATAGGCTGCTTGGGATAGACTTTGGGCTGATCTTCAGCTTGGGCAACACTAACACCGCCAAAAAGCAGACTAATCAGTGTCAATTTAAAAAATTTTTGCCCCATAACAGAGGGAAAGGATGATGTAGTGTACATAAATTTACCTGTTTATATTGAAACCTTACTATTAATATATCATTTCTTACAGCAGAGTAGTAATAATACTTACATTAATCCATATATATTTGTATTTAAAGACGTTTATAACCGGATTTAACTAAAAGATAATACCCCAAAATTTAACCAATAATACGCAGCCATGCAGTGTTTTCGGGCTTTCGCGCCCGAAAACCACATATTTTCTTAAGCGTCATGCAAAGAAAGTATCTGGTTAAAACGCTAGTAGAATAGCGATTACTCTTGCTGTGTTTTGTTTTTTTAAAAGCTTTTGATAGGATTTATTTACCAAGCTACGCCCTGCGAAATATAAGTTTGGTTCCTTTTAACCATCACAACTTCATTAGCATTGATCGGTTTATCAAACAAAAATAAGACAATCATACTGCGTTACGTCAATTATTAGTTTTTGTCGTGCTCAAGCAGCGCTTCAATTTTCACAGTTAAATTTAAGCAAATTATTGATGTTGTTGATGTTTTAATATGTGACGTATGCAATACGCCCCAATGTCATTAAGTTAAGGATTTGTAGGGGCGACACATTCGCCCAGTATCCTTGATGACTATGTTACTGGGCAACAAATTCGCCTCTACAGATTATTTGCTTTCCCCCAGTCCTTAACTTAATGACATTGCAATACGCCCCGACGTTGCTTGTAACTAAAGTACCGCAATTATGTTTTGTAAATACCTAGGATTAATACAAATCACATAGCACCACTATTTTCAATGAGATAGCGTTTTTACTAGCTGCTGAAATTCTTTCAATAAAGTCTTAATTTCGGCCAAAGATTTTTTTAGCTCTTTTTTAGTGCGCAATTCTTCTTCAGACTTCTCAGCTGATTTAAAAGTTGTACCCGACCTATCCATATCATATTTTTTTCGCTTATCTGGATCAGTTAATATGGTATAAGCTTCGTTTAGCTCTTTTGCTTTTTTAATGGCTTCTTCTTTATTGCCATCAGATCTGTCTGGATGATACATCATCATTAAGGCTTTATAAGCCGCCTTAATGACCACTATTTCTGCGCTATCAATGACACCCAATATTTTATATAAATCTTTTTGTCTTACGTTCATTTAACACCAGAGCAGTATGCGAAGTTATTACAGCACTGTTCATTGAGCTAGCAGACATGAAATATTGCCTTACGCTCATCAATCTAAAGTACTATCTAAGAAACCTTATCATAAACTTTAGTAACTATACAAAGCCGTTTATGACTATAAAAGCCGACTATCTTAAATCATTGCGCCGTTGTTTTGTTAACAACAAATTTTGTGTACGTTACTATTAGCACTAAAATGTACCCATACAATTCAATGAGACTCTTTCATTTATGCTTACAAGCTCGCTTGATGTAGAGAATCAATTTGAATTACCTTAAGCTATAAAACGGAGAATATTATGACTGTAAGCATTGATGATTTTAAAAAAGCACTGCAACTTTGGGCTAGCGGCGTTACCGTTGTAACCACTCAGTCAGAACAATATGGACTTCAAGGCATGACAGCCACTGCTTTTAGTAGTGTATCCGTTGATCCTCCTCAAATCTTAGTGTGTATTAATGATGCTGCCGACACTGGTTCGGGCATACAAGAAAGCGGCTATTTTGCTGTCAATATTTTAAAGTCAGACCAACAAGAAATTTCTAATCAATTTGCAGGCGGCGCTAGTCAAGAGCAACGTTTTGAAAACACGCCTTGGGAATCAGGTATCACGGGCGCACCAATATTGACTGAAAGCCTTATGTCTTTAGATTGCAAAGTTGTAGAAAAAGTACGTGCAGGTACGCATTGGATCATTATCGCTGAAGTTCAAGATAGCATCTGCCGTAGCGGTGAGCCCTTACTCTATTATTGTGGCGCTTATCGAAATATTGGGTAGCGTACAGACAGCAACCTATCTCTACTTAATTATCACCGAAGTGGTCTAGCAACAGCTACATCTGTTGCTTTGCAAAACAGCTAAAGCTGTTTTACTCCAGTTAATTTCGTATGTATTCAGTTACAGTAGGTTGGGCTAACGACTCTATCGTTAACCCAACTTTGATGCCGAGTAGTGTGGGTTGCCAAAAGCATGCAAACCAAGCTACACGATTCAATTTCACGCTCAAGAGGTAAGTCTCGTAAACCGGAAAGTGGAATTATTCGCCCACCCAAACCAGAATCTGGCTAGGTTATAGTCATAATGAGAATTTCTGTGTTTTAAGAGAAAACGGTAGCACAACTTGTGGAGTAGTTTCTTCAACAGACCATGTGTTAGAGCCTTTGTCAAACTTAATTTCAAGCCTTTTCATCACATTGATTGAGTCACTATACGATCCGTGAACGTTGTCTAAGAGCACAAAGAAAGCTCGAAATGAATCTCGATCACCCAGCACTCTCTTTTCGTTAGCTCCGGTAAAATAAATACCATCAAACACCATATCTTCTTCCGAACCATTGGAGTAACGATCAAAGAATCCATTGGTGACTAGCCCGCCTAAAAGATCAAGTAACGTTTTGCTATCATCCTTAGCAACAAGTAGCTTGTTAAAGTCAGCTGATGTCGCAAGTTGCTGCTCTACACATTGTGCCAGTAAGCGCGCTACCTCAGGATCGTTCGCCATTTTCGAGAGATATTCGTTTTTGCCTGTGAATCTATCTAGGCTAAAATCCACTAACTTTAGAGTTTTAAGGCTTCGACCCCAGTAGATATAATTTTTGAGGGGGTGAGCCATGTAATTCCTGATCATTTCAATGTTCAGGTGAGATGGAACTCTAATTTCTCCATCACTTGGTGGTTCAAATCGGGGTTCTTGACCAATGGTCTCCGTGACTAATTGCAACAAAGTTATTGAGTCGTTACCCTCATCTGGAAAAGGAACAGGGCAGCAGTAGATAGATGGAGATGCACCCCACCGATTGTAATCGCCTGCGACGAAGGTTATTGCAGATAAATCACCATATTCAGACACAGCCCATTCTGGAGCCATCCTGCAAAATTTTGAAGACTCCGCAAATTGTTTTACAGGCGGTTGGTTACCAGGACTACGGATAAAGTCTATAATTGCCCCAGCAGTTTTCATCATGAGCAGCCCATTTGAATTCCCCGACTGATCAACTAAATCAACTTTGCTGCCCGCACCAACCCAAACATCTACTGCTTTTAGTTTACCACCTGTTCCAATCGCTTCCGAAGGGCCTCTTTCAACTTGCGGGTGAGATTGAGGTAGATTCTTGGGCATGAATCCACCTCCGGGGACATTCTTGGGACTGAATTCACTGACTAAATTAATCATCGGGTTAGCCGAAGAATTAACCCCGTAAGCATTACTTTTCCCATCTAAATAACGAACCGGTTTTTGCTGATTTTTAAGCGTACGGTGAGTCCAACCTGCTTTACCTTCCAAGGAACTGGCTTCTATCGGCATTTCCTCTGTAGCCTTGTCCAGCCAAACGCTCCAGTAATTTACAACTGACTTTTCATTTTGCACGCGATAATCATATATTTCTGAAAACACGCGACCTTCTGGTCGTGGAGGTTGAGTAAAAAAAGCATTTTCAGATCGCTCTCTACCTTTAAGTTGTAAATCAGATTGTTCTTGAGTTAATGAATCAGATATTGGTGGTGGCATGACATCATCTCTTAAATGGTTAAAGGAAAGCACTAGGAAGGCTTATTAAGTACATGCATTGGCCGTGACACTGCCAAGAAAGTCCTTGAAACGCATATTAGCATCAGTTAAAGCTTACGTATATAAGGCTACCCACTTAAGATGGCATAAGTAGCGTTTGGGTTACATGCTTCACAGCCTCCTCAGCTCAGCGTTACTCACTATTATATTGTTCGAATTTAACAAAAAACAAATTAACAATACAAGTAACTGTAAATTAAAGATTATTATTTAATCTCTCTAAAAATCTCAGCTATTGCAACTCAGCTTATTTGCATTACGGGCAAACTTTGGTTTGTAATCTTAAGACTACTGATATAGGCTTAGTACAAATTACAGACATATAAATGCGCCCTAGAAGTCTAAGCATAATTAGGTCAACTAAGGTATTGTTTTTTTAAATATGAAATTTCGGCACGCATATATAAAGACCTTCTCAATGCGTTATAAGAGCGACAGACCATGATCAATCAATTAATCAATATATCGCTAGATAGCTTTTTGCCCTTTGCAAAAGACTTGATCATACCCAAAAACTGTCATATTAAAATTCAAGATATCAATGATATTGATCCTGTCTTGTATCGAGAAACTTTATTAAAACACGGCTTGATGATTATCGATGTAAACTTTGATGATGCTGATAAATATGCCCTAAGAAAAATTATTGACTCTATTGGCACACCGCACATACATGATAATAGCAATATCATCGAATGGACGATTCGTAGCGGTGCAGGCAATATTGCCCGCTCTCACGGATCTGAGGACTTTTACTTTCATACCGACTGCTCATACGAGTATAAAACTCCCGATTACTTTGGACTCTACGTCATCGAACATGATAACAATGGCGGTGGAATTAATCTTTTTATCTCTTCTGCTGTTTTAATTCAAACTCTGAGCAGTAAAAGCCGTAACATTTTGCAAACGCGCGAATATAAAATAAAAGTACCACCAGAATTTTATCAAGGCATAGATTATATTCACGCTAAATTATTAGACGAAGATTTTAATCTTCGATTTAGAGCGGATATTATTGAAACATCGGACATAGACCACGAACAACTATCAGCCTTAACCGAACTGATTACAGTGATAAATACACCGCAGAATTGTTGTGTAGCTAAATTGACTAACAACAAAATTTTATTACTCTGCAATAAAAGATTTCTTCACGCTAGAACAAAAGTTTTAGATACAAACAGGCATTTAAAAAGAATACGTTTTGACCTCAAACATCATTAGTTGATTGTATTTTTTAGATTAATTCGCAGAGACAACACAGCCATTTAGTCTTTTAATATACAAATAGTGAGGTACCTACCTCGACGTTTGTTATGCAAGGTTTTCTCGCACAAAGTTTAATTACACATTAATATTTGAAATAGTTGAATTTCATGGCAAATATATCTAAAGTAACCCACTGCATTACTAGGTTACATAAAAATAACATCAAACCTT
>QVQD01000044.1 GCA_003584875.1 Methylococcales bacterium | reverse complement strand
CTACCTTTTGGCTCTTGAGTTAATAAGGGCTTAAATTAAGCCAACTTCCGCGTTCATCTTTCCTAAGCTGAACAACACTGTGCAATAATCGAAGGTTGTTTTACCGCTAGGTTTAAGTGTTTTCATATAATCTACTTCAAAAATAATTTAATAGTTTTTAATAACAACTCACTGTTCAGTTTATATGTTTACAACATTGGGCTAGGTAATGTAGTTATGAACCTTTAAACTAGTCAAATATTTTGTAACGCAATACATCCTTAATGAAAAATAAACTACTTCCTTTTTTTAATGCTTTATCGAAAGATGAACAGAGTATTATGTTGGCGCTGGCTGTTATATATGCGCCGATTGGTCAGTCTAGTTTTGCAAAATTATTAGAAAAATCAGCTTGTTTTGATCGACAAACATTAGGTTTAATCAATAAGCCCCTACGGGATAAGTTGCAACATAGCAAATTGATAATTATGTCGACAGATGGGTGGCGATGTAATGAAGAAATTGCTGAACAACTGATGCGTATAGCTATAGATCAAACTTGGTTTAGCAAATTGACTCAACAAATAATTGCTGAGCCTAATTATTTTTATTCTACTAAGGTCAATGCTTATCACGCTTTAAAGCAATTACGAATATTTTTATATCAAGGTAATGAGACTGCATTTGCAGCTAATATTGAGCGTTTTTATACGGATTATAGAAAAAGTTTTACCGAAGCTATTAATAAGATATTCTTCAAAAATTATGATGCGGCGTGGTTTTCGTCGTTATCAGATCAAATTAAGTTTCAAGTATTAGACTACTTACTACGTGATGGCCGTATGGACTTTATCGATAGTTCAAGGTCTTATCTATTAATGGAACAATTCTTTGGCAAGGAAAAATCAAGTAATCCTATTATCGTTCATGGTCTTATTGAAGAACGATTATTACGAGGCAACTTGCAAGATGCCGAGCGCTGGTTAGTAGGTGATAATTCATACAATGGCTTAAAATTGCTGGCAACTTTATATTTTTTGGAAAACAAAAATGAAGCGGCTATTTCGTCATTCGAACTAGCATTAAAGGTGCTTAAAAAAGAAACAGGCAAACGAAATGTCAGTATTGAAGGCATACATGGCTTCTTTTTTAATTTAGCGTTAATGAAGACTCGGGTATCTCAAAATATAGTACTCTTAAAGCAACAAACTCAGATTACCCTTAAAAAGTCCTGGCATAACGAGGGCTTTTATATACTTAATTTAATCCTCTTAGATGCGGTTGATATTTATCAAGGTAAATCAACAAGTGAGCAGAGTCAGCATTTATTAAGAGCCAATAAATTACCTTATGAGCGTTTGTTTCATGTTCTACTTTTGTATTGGATTGGAGAACTAGACGGCATCACTAAGCACGTTAGAAATAAAGATTTTCTGGCTGATTTAGCAAACTTCTGTTTGCAAGCACAGTCATTGGGTTATGAATGGTATGCTGCCGTAAGTTCATTGTTGTTACAGAGACTTAATTATAAAAATCAAGCCTGCGAAAAATTAGCTCAGCACTATTCACAATCAGCCTTTAAAGATATTATTGATTTATTGCCACAAGTTTCTGCATGGGAAAGAGCATTAGATGCTTTAACTCAATTGACGACTGAGGTTGAAGCAACTGTTCAAACAGAATTGCGTTTAATTTGGTCATTAAGTTTACTCAATAATGCCATATTATTAGAACCAAAAGAGCAGCGCTTAGGCAAAAATGGTCGATGGACTAAAGGTCGACCGATTGCATTAAAAAGATTGCATCAAGACATTGTTGACTTTGATTATTTATCCGAACAAGATCGACGAATTTGTAAGCATATACAAGTTGAAAAAGAAGAGTCTTTTTATGGTTATTCCAGCAAAGAATATTATGCGCTGCCAAGTTTTGCCATTGTTGAGGCGGTAGGACATCCACATGTTTATTGGCTAAATCAAGAATCTACAACACCTCCCGTTGACATCACTTTAGCAGAGCCACAGTTACTGGTTAAGGAACAACAAGAAAATTTACATATATCCTTGCTACCACCGATAGGTGCACAGCACATCATTGCTCAAAAAACCGCAAGCCATGGCCTCATTGTTTATGTCATTAATGATGCGCATAGACAAGTGGCCAATATTTTAGGTAAAAATGGTTTAACGGTACCCGCGACAGCCCGTCAACAAGTGATCGATTCAATATCTTCTATTGCATCGATGTTAACGGTTCAGTCTGATATCGGTGGCACGTCTAGTTATGCTGAAACTGTAGAAGCCGATAGTCGCTTACATATACATCTACAACCGGTCGGACAAGGAATACAAATAGAAGCATTCATACAGCCTTTTAATGAAGGTGGCCCGCTTTATAAGCCGGGAGTGGGAGGCAATACCGTATTAGCTGAGATAGATGGCAAACAATTGCAAACCACTCGTGACTTTGATTTAGAAGCCGGCTATTTACAGCAAGTATTGAATGAATGTCCTGAATTATATGTTGTTAAAGATGCTAAATGGTTATTGGATGATGCTGAATCTGCCCTAGAAGCGTTGTTACATTTACAGGAATTAGGTGAATTTGCAGTTCTGGAATGGCCTAAAGGTAAAAAAATTCGTCTTAGTCGTGAAGCAGGTTTGTCACAAGTTCGATTTTCTGTGCGCAAAGAAAAAGATTGGTTTAGTGTTGAAGGCTCTGTGCAAATTGATGATCAGCAAGTGCTGGATATGCAGCAATTAATGAGCCTGTTAAACGCTTCATCAGGGCGTTTTCTTAAACTAGATGATGGTCAAATCATCACTTTAACTCAGGAATTACGCCAGCGTTTAGATGATTTTGCAGGTCTGGGTGATGTGCATAAAGACAAAGTACGCTTTCATCCTTTAGCCGCACAAGCCTTAGATGAAATCACCACAGGCATGGATATTACTGCGAGTAAGCCTTGGCAAGATCAATTAGTGCGCCTTAATGAAATGGGAGATTTAAACCCGCAGCCACCCTCAACCTTACAAGGTGAATTGCGTGATTATCAACGCGAAGGTTTTCAATGGATGATGCGCTTGGCACATTGGGGCGCAGGTGCTTGTTTAGCGGATGACATGGGTTTAGGTAAAACAGTACAAGCCTTGGCATTAATATTGTCCCGTGCGCCGCAAGGACCCTCGCTGATTTTAGCACCAACTTCGGTCTGTATTAATTGGCTAGAAGAATGTCAGCGTTTTGCACCTACCCTCAATGCCTATCAATTTGGCGTAGGTGATCGGCAAGAGATGCTCGATAATGCGGGCCCTTTTGATTTAATTGTTTGCAGTTACGGCTTATTGCAGACAGAGGGCGAGCGCTTAGCAGAAAAAACTTGGCACACCTTGGTTGCTGATGAAGCGCAAGCTATTAAGAATGCTTTAACTAAACGATCTAAGGCTGCAATGGCCTTGCAGGCTGATTTTAAACTGATTACCACGGGTACGCCCATAGAAAATCATTTAGGTGAACTTTGGAATTTGTTTAATTTTATCAATCCTGGTTTATTGGGGACATTACAAAAATTTAATGAACGTTACGCACAGGCGATAGAAAATCAAAAGGATCAGAGCGCTCAACATCGATTACGAAAATTATTACGCCCGTTCATATTAAGACGCTTGAAAAATGACGTATTAACCGAATTGCCTTCACGAACTGAAGTCACTTTGCATATCGAATTAAGTCCTGAAGAGCGTGCGCTTTATGAAGCCTTACGTCGTAATGCTATGCAAACGATGCTCAGTAACACAGAACAAGCTGGGCATAAGCAACTGAAAGTGTTGGCAGAAATTATGAAGTTGCGCCGTGCTTGTTGTCACCCTCAATTAGTGATGGATGAAAGTACGCTCAGTAGTTCTAAGCTACAAGCTTTCGAAGAGTTGGTCGATGAGTTATTGGAAAATCGACATAAAGCCTTAGTGTTTAGTCAATTTGTCGGACATTTAACGCTCATTCGAGAATTGTTAGATAAAAAAGGTATTCCATATCATTATTTAGATGGCTCAACCTCTGTACCGCATAGAAAAAAAGCCGTTAATTTATTCCAAGCCGGTGAAGGTGATTTGTTCTTAATTAGCTTGAAAGCAGGAGGCACCGGTCTAAATCTAACCGCTGCTGATTATGTGATACACATGGATCCTTGGTGGAATCCTGCCGTAGAAGATCAAGCATCTGATAGAGCTCATCGTATGGGCCAAAAGCGCCCTGTAACTATTTATCGACTCGTAGCAAAAGACACTATAGAAGACAAAATTGTCGAGCTACATAAGCATAAGCGTGATTTAGCTAACAGCTTATTAGAAGGTGGTGAAGTAAGCGGAAAAATGTCTGTGGAAGACATGATGGCTTTGATTAAGGATATAGATTAGTTGGTAGAGTGGGCACGTTTTTTTTCCCACCCCTTATAACGACCAGTAGTGGGCAAACGATAAAGCAGTTTGCTCGCCGTACTACTCTGTTAATTCCCAAATCAGTTGTTCATTTATTAATGTTGGAGTCAAAACTCATGAGTTTTGCTGAAGATATTAATGTGTAACTCGCAATCTTTAGGGCTTTAATAGGCGATAGCCGTATTAAGCTGAATGCTACGCATAGCATAGGGTGCAATACGCTAGCGCTATTGCACCTTATAAACCTTAACAGCTTTACTTCAGTGTAGATTCGGTGTTTTTTAGCTTAGATCCGATCATCTTTAAAGCATTGCAAATCTTCTTTAGGCTAAAGAAGGTTTGCGAAACTGCATAGATAGTCTTCTTTAGTCTAAAGAAGACCTGCATTAGAGTATTTCTAGTTTTTTTTAGCCTAAAGAAGGTTTGCATTAGAGTATTTCTTGTTTTCTTTAGCTTAAAGAAGGTTTGCTTTACCCTAAAGAAGACCTACATTAAGGTATTTTTATGTGACTCTGCTTTAAAGTAGGTTGTCTTCGTTTTAAAGAAGACCTTCTCTAGTCCAAATAACATCAACTCTATAATAAAGAAGACTAAGTCTCGAATCTGTATTGTTTTAATTTGCAGCTATCAAAACTCGTGAGTTTTAACTCCTTTAATTCCCAAATCAGTTAGGTAGGGTGGGCAACGAATTTTTGCCCACCACTTTTAACGACCAGTGGTAGGCAAACGATAACGCAGTTTGCTTGCCCTACTACTCTGTTAATATCCAAATCAACTGTTCTTTATTAATGTTGGAGTCAAAACTCATCAGTTTTGCCGCTGTTATTTTTCAGTTGTTAACCCGTAGCACGCAATAGGTAGTACATTAATAGGCGATAGCTGTTTCACGCCACATGATAGGCCTTGCATAAGGTGCAATACGCTAACGTTATTGCACCCTACGAATTACTCACGAGTTATGACAACTAGATGACTGTTGTTTTAAAGAACTAAGCTAAATAGCTTTAAAACCAATATCGGTACGATAATAAACGCCATCCCAATGTAAGCTATTGGCAAGTTTATAAGCATTAGTTTGTGCGCTTTTAATATCTTCTCCTAGTGCACACGCTGATAATACACGACCGCCGGCAGTCACTATGTTGTCATCGACCTTTTTTGTACCCGCATGAAATACTTTGCACTCAGGGTGATCTTGTTCGGGTAAGCCAGAGATAATTGCTCCTTGTTGATAGCTGTCAGGATAACCGCCAGCAGCCAAGACTACCGCTAAGGCGGCTCGCTCATCCCATTCACTATGAGCTTTATCCAGCTCACCTGCCAAAGCGGCTTCACAGAGTTCAACTAGATCACTCTTCATCCTCATCATGATGGGCTGTGTTTCAGGATCGCCAAAACGACAGTTATATTCCAAAACCTTGATCGCACCCTCAGGACTAATCATTAAGCCGGCATACAGAAAGCCAGTGTAAGGTAGGCCATCGTCAGCCATGCCTTTTAAAGTAGGTGCGATGACATCATGCATCACGCGTTCATGAATTTCTGGCGTAACAACAGGGGCGGGTGAATAGGCACCCATGCCGCCAGTGTTGGGTCCTAAATCATTATTATCACGCGCCTTGTGATCTTGTGAGGTAGCCATTGCTAGGGCATTTTTTCCGTCTGCAATAACAATAAAGCTGGCTTCTTCGCCGACTAAAAATTCTTCAATAACCACTCGATTACCAGCGCTACCAAAGACATTGCCTGAAAGCATATCGATGACAGCATCTATGGCATCTTGTTCGCTTAGTGCAACGATAACGCCTTTACCCGCAGCTAAGCCGTCGGCTTTAACAACTATAGGCGCACCTTGTTCTTTAATATAAGCAATAGCAAGTTCAGTATCAGTAAAGCTTTGATAAGCTGCTGTGGGAATATGGTGGCGGATCATGAAATCTTTGCAAAAAGACTTGGAGCCTTCTAGTTGTGCTGCGAGTGCGCTGGGACCAAAGCATTTTAGGCCAGCCGCCTGAAAGCGATCAACGATACCTAAGACCAAAGGAATTTCTGGGCCAATAATGGTTAAATCAATCTGTTCTTGTTGGGCAAAAGCCAGTAATCCAGAAATGTCATCAACAGCCAATGCGATGTTTTCGACGCCAGCTTCTAAGGCTGTGCCTGGATTGCCTGGGGCTACAAAGACTTGGGTGACTTTTGGGGATTGTTTAGCTTTCCAAGCGAGGGCGTGTTCACGACCACCGCTACCGACGATGAGGATTTTCATAAGGGATAGTCTCAGCAAGACGGCGTAACAGAGTGTTACGCCGTGTTTAAATTAATGTCGAAAATGGCGCATGCCAGTGAAGACCATAGCAATGTTGTGTTCGTTTGCTGCATCGATCACTTCGTTATCACGCATAGAACCGCCTGGTTGAATAATGGCAGTTATGCCAGCTTCTGCCGCTGCATCTATGCCATCTCTAAAGGGGAAGAAAGCGTCAGAGGCTAAGGCTGAGCCTGGCACAACTAAGCCTTCATCAGCGGCTTTAATGCCAGCAATTTTAGCAGAGTAAACACGACTCATTTGTCCTGCGCCCACACCAATGGTGTGGGCATTTTTGCAATATACAATGGCATTAGATTTTACAAATTTAGCGACTTTCCATGCGAATAATAGATCAGCTAATTCTTGTTCAGTAGGTTGGCGTTGACTGACAATTTTAAGATCATCTAACGATATTTCGCCGAAATCTTTGTCTTGAACTAAAAGTCCACCCGCAACCCGTTTGTAATCGAAGCTGGGTGTATTAAAAGTTGACCATACACCGCAAGCCAATACGCGAATATTTTGTTTGGCTTCTAATGCGGCTAAGGCTGCTGGCGTTATAGTGGGTGCAATGATGACTTCAACAAATTGACGATTGATAATTTCAGTCGCAGTTTGTTCATCGAGTTCTTGATTAAAGGCGATAATGCCTCCGAAGGCCGAGGTCGGATCAGTCGCATATGCTTTATCATAAGCGTCTAAAAGACTGTCAGCCTGAGCGACACCGCAAGGATTAGCATGTTTAACGATTACGCAAGTCGGCTTGTCGTTAAAGGTTTTTACACATTCTAGTGCGGCATCGGCATCAACAATATTATTGTAAGATAATTCTTTACCTTGATGCTGTTGAGCGGCAGCAATCGTACCCGCAGCAGCGGCTTTTTCTCTATAAAAAGCCGCACTTTGATGAGGGTTCTCGCCATAACGCAGCGCTTGATTATGATAAAACTGTAAGTTTAGGGTATCAGGAAAGACGACCTCATTTAACTTACCTAGATAAGTAGCAATGGCGGTGTCATAGCGAGCGGTGTGCTCAAAGCTTTTTAGAGCCAGATTAAAACGAGTCTTTGCAGACAGTTTGTTATCAGCTTGTTTTAGTTCAGCTAAAATACTAGCGTAATCATCAGGATTAACAATGATAGCAACATCGGCATGATTTTTAGCAGCGGCACGTATCATAGTGGGCCCACCGATATCGATATTCTCAATAGCGGTTTCGAAATTACACTCGGGGTTGGCAATGGTTTGTTCAAAGGGGTATAGATTAACTACCACCATATCAATAGGTTTAATGGCGTTTGCCGCCATAATGGCATCATCGATACCTCTACGACCTAAAATTCCACCATGTACTTTAGGATGTAAGGTTTTAACTCGGCCATCCATCATCTCAGGAAAACCTGTGTAATCAGAGACTTCAGTGACAGGAATGTGAGCTTCCATTAACGCTTTAGCCGTGCCACCGGTAGATAAAAGCTCGATACCTAATTGATGTAATTCTCGGCAAAAATCGACGATACCAGATTTATCAGAAACGCTGATCAGTGCGCGAGTCATTAGTTTGTTCATGCAGACCTTATATGTGGAGTTGTGATAATCAATTTGTAAGTTGAATTGACGTGCAGTTAAGAGATGCCGTATTGATCCAATTTCTTTCTTAATGTACTGCGACTTAAGCCCAATGCTTTGGCAGCTTTAGTTTGGTTATAGCCAGAATGTTCTAAAGCGGTTTCTAACAAAGGTTTTTCAACTTCGCTAATAACCATGGCATGTAAGCCAACGGCATCATGACCACTCAGTTGAGAAAGATAAAGTTCGACTGTTTGTTTGACGTAAATAGATAGCGGTAAAAGTAGAGCCTTTGTACTATCACTATTAATAATTTCATCATTATTTGATGATGCATTCATAGGCAAGCTGTTTTAGTGTAAGTGATTAAAGGCCGAATTAATCAGCGCCAATTGTTTTGTTGGCGTGATTGCTTGATTTAATTGGTTTCGAGTTTCTACGCTGATAGTATCAAAATGTTTAAAATACCAGCCGATATGTTTTCGGGCTATTCTAACACCGCTGAGATCGCCATAGAAATTATATAGTTGCTCAAGGTGAATCAGCAAGGTGTTGTGTATGTCGCTAGTGCTTGGTTTATCAAGCTGTTTCCCCGTTTTAAGGAAATGATCTATTTGGCTAAATATCCACGGGTTTCCTTGAGCAGCACGACCGATCATGATGGCATCTGCGCCAGTGGTATCGAGTACATAACTTGCTTTTTGAGCGGAATCAATATCACCGTTGGCAATGATGGGAATGTTAACTGTTTGCTTAACCGCTTTTATGGTTTCATATTCAGCTTGCCCGTTAAATTTACAAGCTCTTGTACGTCCATGTAAGGTGAGTGCAGCTATACCTGAATTTTCTGCAATTTTGGCAATATCAACAGCGTTACGACTATGACTATCCCAGCCGGTGCGTATTTTTAAAGTAACCGGAATATCAACGGCATTGACGACAGCTTCTAATATTTCTCTTACTAGTGCTTCATCTCTTAATAAGGCTGAGCCTGCAGCAACTGAACAGACCTTTTTTGCTGGGCAGCCCATATTAATATCAATAATCTGTGCGCCACGCTCTGCGTTGTATCTTGCAGCATCAGCCATTTGCTCAGGGTTAGTGCCTAAAATTTGCACCGATCTCAGGCCCATTTCATCTTTGTGATCAGCTTTTAATAAAGTGCGTTTATGGTCTCGCAAAGCTGGATTAGAGGCGACCATTTCAGAGACTGCTAATCCTGCACCCTGTTGTTTACATAGTGATCTGAAAGGCAGATCACTAATCCCAGCCATGGGCGCTAGAACTAATTTATTTTCGAGTTGATAAGGACCAATTTTCATAAAAGACAAGGTTCTTTTTAAGAGCAGGCGAAAGGTAAAGGGCGAAAGGCGAAAGGCGAAAGACGAAAGGCAAAAGGCGAATGGTTAAGCCTAGTATCTGCCCCGCCTTAAGTTGCTAACCTCCTAGACTTAATCTTTCGCCTTGAGCCTTTCGTCTGAGTTGAAACTGTCCCGCCTTAAGTTGCTAGCCGTAAAATGCACCTTGTGTCTTATATCTAAATGTTATTTCTCGACGGATTCATTCCAAATGGGGTTGTCTCTGTCTTCCTCGTGTAATTTAACGGCATCTTCAGGATAAATATGCCAGAACGATTGGTCAATTTTGGCGTTACTGTAGCCTTCTTTCTTTTCATGAGTGAAAGGACACCACCAGTTTTCAACAATTTTAACGAGATAAGCATGCCACTCAAACACAGCAACACTCACAGGGCAATACCAAGTGCAGTTCAATATCCAATACAATTTTGATTGAGACAAGCTCATTTTAAAAGAGCCATGCATGGTAATTTGATTTTTCAAATCATAGCGATGACTGCTTCTTTCAGGTAGAAAATCAGAGAAGGTTTTAATGTTCTTTCCACCAATCATGCGTAAGTGATAATACGTCATATAGGCACTTAGAAATACAAAAGGTAAAGTCAGAATGGGTAAATAAACAAGTACTAAGCCTATCGCTCTTTGATAAACAGGAACTTGTCTATGATTTTTACCGATTTCAGCTCGACCGTTACAGGAGTCACATGCTTTCATAGTTTTAATATATCCTTGATTTTAGTTAATTATTGTTATGATTTTAATAGTCTTTTATTAAGAGCAGGTTAAATACTAAGCTGAATTACACAACAGTTTTACATTGCTTCATTTATTTATTTTATATTGGCTGTATTGATAGCTCAATGCTTTTATAAGCTAGAAGAAACTGAGCAAAAGAACGTTTTTAGGTACTCTGTTTCAGGTGCTGCAGGATCTATAGGATGATCAGGACCTTGTCCACCGCTGGCAAAAAATACCAAATGTCGATCTATATGCTTGCCTGATGAACGTAAGATTTCATGTAAATTTTCACGGCTTAGATGAAAAGAACAAGAGGCCGAAACCAAAATACCGTTTTTGGATAAAACTTGTAGTGCTAAGTGGTTTAAGCGACGATAAGCCTCATATCCTTGTTTAAAATCTTTTTTGCGCTTAATCAGTGCGGGTGGATCGAGGACGATAATATCATAAAGCTGATTATCTAGGCGGGCTTGCTTTAGAAATTCGAAAACATCGCTACGCACAAAGTGCATTTTATCAGCCACCTGATTAAGTTCGGCATTTTCTTGAGCCAGAGTTAAAGCGCCTTCAGAGGCATCGACACAAATTACCTCAGTTGCACCCGCCATCGCAGCAGGAATGCCCCAAGCGCCTGTGTAAGAAAATAAATCTAATACCCGTTGATCTTTGGCAATGCCTGCCACCGAGGCACGGCTACTGCGGTGATCGTAAAACCAACCTGTTTTTTGGCCATTCATTATGTCAATTTTAAACAGAGCGCCATTTTCCTCGATAATAACGGTGTCAGGGAGTTGGCCATAGGCGATTTCAGACTCTAAACTTAAGCCTTCAAGCTGCCTTTGGCTGTTGTCATTTTTAAGTATGATAGCGGTGGGTTCAAATAACTCTATCAGCGCCGTCAGCAATGAATCTTTGCGTTGTTCTATGCCTGCCGTAGTTATTTGCACTGAAAATACTGAGCCAAAGCGGTCGATAACTAAGCCAGGCAAACCATCACTTTCACCAAAAACTAAACGATAATAGGGTTTAGTAAAAAGTTTTTCACGTAAGATCAATGCGGTCGTTAAGCGGTCTTTGAAAAAATTGCTGCCGCATTTAAGATTAGGTTTTCTTGATAGTAATCGCGCGCAAATCAGTGCTTGTGGATTGACGTAAGCAGTTCCTAATACTTTGCCATCATCACTTTTAACTTGAGCAAGGTCGCCTGCTGTAAATTGTTCCAGCGGTGAGCGCTGGGTATCAACTTCATTGCTAAAAACCCAAAGATGTCCTTTGCGTAAGCGCTTGTCTTCGTTCTTTTTTAAATAGATTTCTGGTAGGGACATAGGTGATTGAGTTTATGTAGGGTTGATGGGGGAAGATTAAAGGCTCAAGATTAAAGGCTAAAGGCTAAAGGCTGGTTTCATTATTTTCCTTCCTCTTTGTAGTGTAAGGATATATACAAATAAAAAATATCATTTCCACGCAAGAACGATAACATTGTGGTGATATCCGTAGGGGCGTATTGCATACGCCCTTATAAAATAAGCTCTTTAACTTTTATCGTTCCTACGCAGAGCGTCATTATCATTAAGTTAAAGTTTTTTGTAGTGTATGGGAGTGCTTTTAGTCATAAATTCGTGGCTAAAGCCACTCCCTCTAAATAGGGATTTCTATTGCCTGGTGTTGTATTGTTAACGCTTGACACCCTCTAATCTGATCCAGTCTTCTTGTTGTACTAAAGGACTGAAGATGATTTGGTGATGATAGGCATTGATAACGGATTCGGCTTGTTCGTGGAGGATACCTGATAAAACTAACTGACCACCTGAAACCACTAAGGCGCAAATCTGTTCAGCCATATCAATTAAGGGTTTAGCTAAGATATTGGCTAGGACGATGTCTGCTTGAAAAGCTGTGAATTGTTCTGGCAGATAGGTTTTAATTTTATCTTCAACTTTATTCTTTAAAGCATTGCTTATCGTGGCTGTGATCGCTTGCGGATCAATATCCACAGCATGTGCCACTTTAGCATCTAGTAATACTGCAGCAACAGCCAGTATGCCAGAACCACAACCGTAATCGATGACGGTTTTGTTGCTTAGCTCATGACTGGCTAGCCACTCTAAACATAATGCCGTGGTCGGATGCGTGCCAGTGCCGAAAGCAAGGCCTGGATCCAGCGTCAGGCAAACTGTACCCGACTCATGCTGCTCTTGATCGGTTGGGCACACCCAAAGTCTATCGGCAAATTTCATTGGCTTATAATATTCCATCCAAGCACGTTCCCATTCTTGATCGGCAATGGCTTCATACAGCCAGTTTTGCAAATCATCGTGATTAAAGTGCTTATAAACTTCAGACTTTATTAATTCGGGATCAGTATCTAATTCATAAAGAGCAATAACTTGGGTGTTGCTCCAAATTTTGGTTTCACCAATAGCTGGTTCATAGACGGGTTCGTCTTCGGCATCCATATAGGTAACGGATACGGCGCCTAGGTCGCTGAAAAAGTCTGCCAGTTGGGGAGCAATGTTTTCTTGGGTAATAACGGAAATTTGATGCCAGGCCATAGAGATGATTTGATTAAAAGTTAGGTATGTAGGGTGGATAAGCGCTAGCGCATCCACCTATTATTGTCGCAAGAACCATCATTCGCAATCCATACCAACAATGGTTGTTGGCTCATTAGCACCCCAAGTAGCTTCATACCAGCCTTGGGTCACGGCGCGGCTAAATGATGACCATTTCCATTCACTGGGATGGCTTACTAAGCTGTGCTTTACCGGATTGTAATGAATGTAATCAACATGCTTGCGCCAGTCTTCTTCATCACGAATGGTATGCTCCCAAAATCTACGTTGCCATATCATCCTCTCGTTGCGTTGGTTGGTGGCCGTACAGATTTGGCGAGAAACAGCCTTTTTTATTTCACGCCAGCGCGAGGAGTAATCGGCATCACCTTCAGGCAGTCGCCAGAGACAATGTAGGTGTTCAGGCAACACAACCATCGCATCGATCTGAAAGGGTCGGGTTGCCATCACTTTGCGAAATGCTTGCCTTAATATTTCGACGCGGTCTTCATTAATAAAAATCGGCGTTCGATCGAGTGTAACGACAGTAAAAAAATAGCAGCCGCCTTGAATGAGAACTCGACGATAATCACTCACGATGCTTCCTTTTCAATAATGTATAGGTGGATGCGCTATCGCTTATCCACCCTACA
>QVQD01000233.1 GCA_003584875.1 Methylococcales bacterium | reverse complement strand
ACGACGCTTTCGCTTTTTAAGCAAAACTCATGAGTTTTGACTCCTAAAAACAAGCAACACATTGTGCTTTAAGATTATATCGCTCAGTATTGGAGTCAAAACTCACGAGTTTTGTTGCTTGGCGTAGCGATAGCGTAAGCCAAGCATTTACCGCGCATCGTGTCGGGTTACGCTATCGCTAACCCGACCTACGTGTTTAGCCTCAATTATTTATGCGCTAATAACGCTTGTACTTTTTGAGCGGCGTTATCACAAGCTACGGCAGACTTCTCAACACGTCTAAGTAGGGAAATATCAATAGTTAACTTATCTGCTTCACGAGCCGCATATTCATTTAAAGGCGCACAAAGTTCCTGCATCATCTGGTCTGCCTGCACTAAAACTGGGTTTGCATCAGGGATAGCCATCATTTCACTGGTCATGCTATTTTGCAATTTAAAGACCTTTTCCACATACTGAGTAAATTCTGCCTTAGTCTGACCATACTCACCATACCGACCATTTAAAACGGTTGTACATCCAGATAGCAAAAAGAGCATAGCTAAAATTGAAGAAGAGGGAGCGAAAAAATGCGAGTCTTTTTTTATCATTAAATTCTTTATACAACCTGAAAAGCTAGCAAATATACTATATTTTAGTTTTATTTGCCTGCCAAAAATAAATAACCCGCCTAAATATAGTGTTTTTAAGACTTAAAATCACCTCGATATTAGCCTGTTTTTTTGTGTTATCAGAGCATCTCTAGGTGTATACTCGCAAAACTTTTATTATAAAATCATTACATGTGGGGTCAAACTGATGACTGAAAAGACAACAAGCAAACACCTAGTTAATCTTGAAAAACATTTTGCTAATGACAATCCGGTATTACTAAAATCAGCAAAGATTTTTCATGATCTTGATCAAATAGAATTTGAACTTGGACTGATCAATAATGATGAAACAACTGCCAGCAAAAAATCTTGGTGGCCTATCATTAGCTTAGTCAGTGGCAACTCCAGCGCCAAATCTAGGTTTATTAATAGTTATTTAATGAATGCTCAGCAGCAAATCGCAGGCGTACCGGCATTCAATCAAAAATTTACCGTGTTATTGCATAACAGCCAAACTCACCCAGCTACTTTACCTGGCACAGCTCTGGATGTTGATCCCAGATACCCCTTTTATCAAATCAGCAACCAAATAGAACAATTACTTAAGGGTGAAGGCGAGCGCCTTAATGCCTATTTGGAATTAAAAACGATTAATAGCGATCGGTTGAAAGGCAAAGTTTTTATAGACACGCCCAATATAGGTGCTGAAGCTACAAACCCAGTCAATTTATTATTATCAAAACAAAGTATAGACTGCTCTGATTTGGTTTTTGTATTTTCTGATGTTTTTGAAAGCACATCACCGATGCAGCTTGAATTAATTCAACAGATCATCAATCAACAAGATAGCAATAAATTTGTTTATTTAGTCGATGAACCTTTGGCTGCCCTAAACCCCGCCAAAACCAATGAAATTATTAGCTCATGGCAACGTAAATTGTTAGCGTTGGGTTTAAATACTGGGCAGTTTATTATTTTGCCTAGCGCTCAAAATAACATTAACCCTAATCATCAAGCAGATTTTTTTGAGATAGATGATCGTATAGCGAATGTCAATAATGACCGTACCTATCGCGTTTTAGAGAACTTAGAAAAAAATATCCGTGACATTGAAAATGTCGTCATACCTGAAGTTAAAAAAGGCATGATTACTTGGAAAGAGCGCGCAAATGTTAGCAGTTTGTTTGTTATGAGCTTTATTGCCATAGACGCAGTATTTGCTGAAATTGAACTGGGTGTTTTAGACTTTTTATTTGACCCCATTCTTGGCCCGATTATTATTGTCGTTTTATTGGCCATTTTAATACCCACCCATCTATTGATCTGTAAATTACATGCAAAGTTTATAATCAAAAAACTTAATCAACGCCAAAAAGAACTGAATTTAATGGAAAACTTAGCTCAGCTTTTTGAAATGAATTTAACCACTACACGTATGCTCTTCCCCTTTAGCGAACCTTTGGGCTGGAACAAAGAAATTAAAGCCCGTTTATTTCTATTAATAAACAAAACTAAAGGGCTAGTCCAAGATTTAAACGATGATTTTAGTGATCAAGAAGAGTAAATAACACTAATTGAGCGGGTTCTACCTAATATTGTGACCTAAGTTCTAGCTGAGTTAATCAACTATAATCGCCAAGTATTTGATACCTACTCCCAACCTGCCTGTTGTCAGGCATAGGTATCTACACAAGTTTATTATCGGCGTGGAAACGATAAAAAACACCGTAGGGGCCAATGTCATTAACTTAATGACATTGCCGTAGGGGCGTATTGCATACGCCCAACATTGAAAGTCCAATGTTATAGAGCTTATTTTATAAGGGCGTATGCAATACGCCCCTACCATCTTCACCACAGTGTTATCGTTCTCGCTTGGGAATGCTAACAATTATTTGTGTAGATACCATGCTTGTAGGGGCAACAGATACGTCAGTAAAACCTGGCAAATCTATCGCCCCTAAAGTATGAACGATTAATAATTAACAATATTCTTATAGAACTTTAATTTTTATTAAACATATAAACACAATGCCTATAACTAGCATGAAATACGCGATTAACTATGTTTACTTTTGATATTTTAAGACAATTTTTACCTTTATGTTGGCTTAAAAACAATCCATTAGAACTGACTAGATCAACAGCATTTCTTAAACAAAATCTGCTGTTCTTTTATATCGTTGAATATTTCATGCAAACCAATATGACCGACGACCCTTTCGAGTCATTCGTTGAAGTCAGTATCGAGACAGCCTTAACACTACTATTTATCGGTTTTATACTTTTCCTCAATAAAACCTTATATGCTTTTGTGCAAACAACTACCGCTCTCATATTTTGCACAAATATCGTCTCACTTTTTATTATTCCAATTTTAGTCTGGCTGTCGATCAATGAATATTTAGTCGGTTATTATGTATTAAGCTTAGTAGGCTTATGGGAACTCATTTTAATAGCCTATATTTTTAGAAAAACCCTAACAATCAACCTTTCTGCCAGTATTGCCTTAGCAGCCGTCTACTTTATCATTGTTTTTATGAGCTCATTTTTTATTGGGCAGATTTTAATTTAACACGCTCAAAAAGCGACTGATACTCTCTTGCCGCCTGTTCAGGCTGCTCATTAAACAAGCCTCCAATTACAGCTAACACATCAGCACCTGCCTTTAATAATAAAGACCCATTTTCTGGAAGTATGCCACCAATTGCGACAATCGGAATAGTGAGCTCCTGCTTTGCTAGACTTAAGGTTTCAAGACTTGCAGGTTTTGCTAAGGGTTTAGATGAAGAAGGAAAAAATCGTCCAAAGGCAACATAGTTGACTCCTTGAGATTGAGCTTCAAGCGCATAATCAACCGAGTCATAACAAGACACACCTATTATTGCCTGTAAGCCTAAACGCTGACGAGCTCGTTCAATAGAGCCGTCATCTCTCCCAATATGAACGCCGTCTGCCCCAATCCTTGCCGCTAAATCCACATCATCATTAATCAACAAAGGCACTTTGTATTGTTGACACAATTTGAGTAATCGACTGGCCAATAGTTCGGCATCTTGCGGCTGTTTATCTCGGTATTGCACAACTACTGCACCGCCTTTAAGAGCCGATTCAACCTCATTGACTACAGTGTCTAGCGATTTATGTTCTGTTTGGGTAATGGCATATAAGCCCTTGCTAGGAAAATTCATGCGTCATCTTCCATCCAAAAGAACCGATTCGGATTATATTGACCTTTGCCCGGTTGATAAGCACTACTTAAGGAGTTCCAGGTATATTCTTGCGCTTCCATGACTGCCTGCACAGGCTCTAAGCCATGAGCTAACAACGCGGCAATACTAGACGCTAAGGTACATCCTGAACCATGATAACTAGCAGGCAAACGATCCCAAGTATAAGTCTCCCAGACCCGGTCATCATGAAATAACTGATTACTCACAGACGGTGTATCTTCATGAGTGCCCGTAATTAAAACATAGTCACAACCTAATTCTAATAAAGCTAGCCCACAATCTTCTAGGTCATCTAGTCCCGTTAATTTACGTGCTTCCTCACTATTAGGTATTAACAACGTTGTGCAAGGTAATAGTAAATCAACGATAGTCGAAATTAAACGTTCATTAGATAACTCAGCACCACCACCGGCTGCTAATACAGGGTCTAATACCACTGGGATATGCGGATATTGTTTTAAAATCGAATATATCGCTAAAGCCGTTTCATGATGACCAATTAAACCAATTTTAAAGACATCAACAGCTAAATCATTTAATAGGGTATTGGCTTGACTAATAATAGCTGCCGAGCTTTGCGGTATCAGTTTTTTAACATTGCTAGTATCTTGTTCAGTTAAAGCCGTGATAATACTGGCAGAATGACATTGATGACTTACGATAGTCTCGATATCGGCTTGTATCCCCGCACCACCACTAGGATCATGGCCTGAAAATGATAAGACAACTGGACGTTTAAGAGACATAAGGTTTCCATAGTGACACTTTAAATGAAAAAATCAAAGTAGGTCGGGTTAGCGATAGCGTAACCCGACAAGTTCTGAATGTTGGGTTACGCTATCGCTAACCCAAGCTACCATAAAATCATATTATCTGATGTTACGCAGCCATACTGAATAATTTATATTTTTCCTATTCATCACAGATGGGCATTGGTAGACACACGCATAAACATAGTCAAAAACACAATCCCTGCAAATTCTGCTAAATAAGTAACATACGCCGTAGTGGCTTAGGGGCTTATTGCATAAGCCCCTAGGGCAACATTTACTTAACGTAACTTACTTGCATAAGCCGCTAATTCATCGATGATATCAGTCCGACTATCCTGACTTTCACGTAACTCTTTCAATCTTGCATCAAAAGCATCAAAAGTGATACTTGCTCCTGGTAATTGTCCTGTTAAACGTTGATGACATAAAGTCTTCCAGCGCACTTGTTCCTCGCTATTCAAGGTTTGCGGATAATTACGAGCCCGATAGCGAAATAACATCTCACTTAACCGCGAATCAGTAAATGTTACTTTAGATGTAGCTAACTGTTCAGGTGATGACAATCTAATCTTTGCCATTTTCTGTTTATCAGCATCAGAAAAGAATCCTCCGCTATAAATAGCTAAATCTGGATCAAGCGTTTCATTAGTGTAGGCATGATCACTAAATACAGCTATTAACTTTGCAAATAAGTCTGTAGCTGCTTTAATTTTATCGATATTAGCCCGACATGATTCTAAGTCTAAAGCTAGACGCTGTGCATCTTCTGCTCTAATAACTGAAATGGGTGCTAACACTGGACACTTATTAATATGTACCGTTTTTAATGGGATGCGAGCCACACCCTCGGGCAAGTCTTTTGTTGCTGTAAATAAGCGTTGCTGAATCTCTGTAATAGACAAAGACAACATAGGGGCTGGATCTATCGACAGATCATAAACGATGACACCATTATTATTGCTTGGATGTTTACAAATCGGCAATACAATAGCGAGACAGTTTTTATCACCGCTATACCGTCCAGAAATATGCACAACAGGCTGCCAATTACCTAACTGCAACAACTCTAAAACCTTAGCCTTTAAGCGATGCTGCATTAGAAAATTAAAGAGTTTGGGTTGTGCTTGCTTAACAACTTTCGCGATGCCAATAGTGGCATAAACATCTGATAAGGCATCATGAGCAGCTTCATGCACGATACCATTAGCAATTGTTAATTGATCTAAACGTAAACTAGGTTTACCGTCATCATTAATTGGCCAAATGATGCCATCAGGTCGTAATGCCCTTGCAGCTCTTATGACATCAATCAAATCCCAACGAGAATTGCCGTTTTGCCATTCTCGCGCATAAGGATCATAAAAATTTCTATATAAGCAGTTACGAGTCACCTCGTCATCAAAACGCAAATTATTGTAGCCTAGGGTGCAGGTATTGGGTTGCGCTAGTTGCTCATGGATTAGATTAATAAATTCTGCTTCACAAAGCCCTTTTTGTTCTGCCTGCTGTGGGGTTATTCGGGTAATGACGCAAGCATCAGGTTGCGGTAAACAATCAGGTGTCGGTTTGCAATAGAGCACCAAAGGATCATCAATGACATTAAAATCTGCATCAGTACGAATCCCTGCAAATTGCACCGGCCTATCACGTTGCGGATCAGTACCAAAGGTTTCGTAATCATGCCAATAAAAGCTTGCAGCACCTTGAGAGTAATTTGAGGTATGTATTGAGTCTATTTTGTTCATCAAGGTATTTGCTTTGTAGGGTGAATAAGCAACGCGCATCCACCTAAATACTCTTGTAATGGCGCGTTGTGAGAGATAGGCATCGAGGGTTTATTCAAAGCGTTCTCGACAAAGAGTTGGATGCACTAGCGTTTATCCACCCTACAAAAATTTTACACTTCTATAGAAGTTTTAGCTTGTAGCGCTGCTGCCTCTAATTTCTTTCTTTTATCGCATTTTTCTACACAGACACATTCGGCTTTGCTCATGCCACCACCACATGAACCTTTAATGGCTCTACGACCAAAGATTACGCCAACTGCCATAATTGTTATGACCACCAGCATCAGTACAAATGTTACTAAAAAATAAGTCATGATATTTCCTTTCATTGATGAGTGTTGCAAACTTTATATGTGGCTACCTATATAAACATCAAAGTAGGTTGGGTTACGCTATCGCTAACCCAAACTATATCTGTAAACGCTTAATAAAGACTGCAACACTTAAATTAAAAAAACGAGGTATAGAGCCAGTCTATCCTCGTTTTCTTTTAACATTAAGCTCTGTTAACGTAAAACCCGCTAACAGAAATCTTTTATTCCTTAACCACCAAAGTCATCCAACATGATGTTTTCTGGCTCTACGCCATTTGCAATCAACATGTTAATTACTGAGGTATTCATGATTGGAGGTCCACACATGTAGAATTCACAATCTTCTGGGGCTGGATGATTTTTAATAAACTCTTCAAACAACACGTTGTGAATAAAGCCTTTGTAACCATCCCAATTATCATCGGGTAATGGATCTGATAACGCTACGTGCCAATCAAAATTGTCATTTTCTTTAGCTAGCATATCAAAATCTTCTACATAGAACATTTCGCGTTTGCTACGAGCTCCATACCAGAAAGTCATTTTACGTTTAGATTTCAATCGACGTAATTGGTCGAAGATATGAGAACGCATTGGCGCCATACCCGCACCACCACCAACGAAGACCATTTCAGCTTCAGTTTCTTTAGCATAGAATTCGCCATAAGGACCTGAGATGATACATTTATCGCCTGGTTTCAAGTCGAAGATGTAAGAAGACATAATGCCAGGCGGTACTGAATCAGGCGCACCAGGAGGGGGTGTCGCGATACGTACGTTCAACATAATTTCTTTTTCTTCAGGATAACTCGCCATCGAATAAGCACGTAACGCAGGCTCTTTTACTTCAGACACATACCGCCACAAGTTGAACTTATTCCAATCTTCATGGAAGCGATCTTCAACTTTAAAGTCGCTGTACTTGGCTATGTGTGGAGGACATTCAATTTGAATGTAACCACCCGCACGGTAATTGATTTCTTCACCTTTAGGCAACTCTAACACTAACTCTTTAATAAAAGTCGCTACGTTATTATTAGATTTAACAGTACATTCCCATTTTTTAACGCCGAAGACATCATCTTCAACTTCAATGTTCATGTTATGTTTTACTGTAACTTGGCAAGAAAGACGTTCGCCATGAGCAGCTTCACGCTTAGTAATATGACTCAACTCAGTTGGTAAGATTTCTCCACCACCACTATGAATCTTTACTTTACATTGACCACAGGTACCACCGCCACCACAGGCAGACGATACAAACAAACCACTATCCGCTAAAGCTGTTAATAGTTTTGAGCCTACCGGCACATGAATTTTCTTTTCATCATTGATCAGGATCTCAACATCGCCTTCCGCGACCAATTTGCCTTTTGCGCCGATAATAACAAATACCAGTGCAATCACAAAAGCCGTGAAAATAATGATCCCTAAGAGAATTTCCAGCATTACTCTACCTTCTTAAAGTTGGATTCCAGAGAAAGCCATGAAGCCAAGCGACATCAGACCCGCAGTAATAAATGTAATACCCAAACCTTGCAAACCGGCAGGAATATCACTGTATTTAAGTTTTTCACGCACACCCGCCATGACAGTAATTGCCAAAGCCCAGCCTAAACCGCTACCTACTCCGTAAGTAACACTTTCGCCGAAGTTATAATCACGTTCAATCATGAACAAACTACCACCCAAAATAGCGCAGTTTACGGTGATTAAAGGTAAGAACACACCTAAAGCGAAGTATAAAGCAGGGAAAAACTTATCCAGAATCATCTCAAGAATCTGTACTAAGGCTGCAATCATACCGATACAGCTCAATAAGGCTAAGAAGCTTAAATCAACACCGGTAATGCCCAACCAAGATAGAGCATCTTCTTTTAATAAAGCATGATAAACGACATTGTTGGCAGGCACTGTAATCGCCTGAACCACCATAACCGCAATACCTAAGCCCATGGCTGTTGAAATCTTTTTAGATACCGCAATAAAAGTACACATGCCCAAAAAGAAGGACAAGGCCAGGTTTTCTATAAAGACAGCCTTAACAAATAAACTAATATAAGCTTCCATTAGTGATGTCCTCCTTCACCATGAGCAATCGACATAATTTTATACTCTGACTTTTCAGCTTGAGCAGGTTTCCATTGACGAACGCCCCAAATAATCAAACCGATAATAAAGAAAGCGCTGGGTGGTAATAACATCAAACCATTAGGATCGTACCAACCGCCGTCTTTAGTCAGTTTGAACACTTCGATACCTAGTAATTTACCAGAACCTAAAGTTTCTCTGAAAAAAGCCACGATCACTAAGATCAAGCTATAACCTAAACCATTACCAATACCGTCCATGAAGCTTTCTAAAGGCGGATTTTTCATCGCGTAACCTTCAGCTCTACCCATTACGATACAGTTAGTAATAATCAAACCTACGAATACCGACAATTGTTTGCTGACATCATAAGCAAAGGCTTTTAACAACTGATCAACCACGATTACCAAAGAGGCAATAATGGTCATTTGTACAATAATCCGGATACTGCTAGGAATATGGTTTCTAATCGCACTAATCGCTGCACTTGAAAACGCCGTTACCAAGGTTAAAGCCAAAGCCATAATCAAGGAAGTCGACATTTGTGAAGTGACCGCTAAAGCCGAACAAATACCTAATACTTGTAACGTAATAGGATTGTCATTGACTAAAGGCGCGGTTAATACTTTTTTTGTTTCATCATTTAAGATTGAATCATTTAATATTGCGCTCATGATTTAACTCCCTTGAACCGATTTTACTTTCTTTAAATACGGAGCGAAACCTTCGTTACCCATCCAGTATCTGACTAAGTTAGTCACACCTGTACTGGTTAAAGTTGCGCCAGCAAGTCCATCGACCTGGTATTGAGAACCGGGTCTAGTTGTATCGACTGCACCTTTAATTAAGCTCAGTGCTGGCTCACCAATATTCGCTTCTGCAATTGAACCTTTATCTGCTGAGTGTTGTTCAGTTTCAGCATAGACTTTTTTGCCTTTCCACAAGGCACGCCAGTTAGGATTAACAACTTCACCACCTAGCCCAGGAGTTTCGGCTTGATCGTAAAAGTTGATACTTTGTACGGTTTGACCATCCGCGTCTAATGATAAGAAGCCATATAAGGTAGACCATAAGCCATAACCATGCATAGGCAGAATAATAGACTTAAGCTGTCCGCCGTCTTTTACTAAAAACACTTTTGCGTATTTAGCTTTAACACGAATGTGGGCAATATCTTTGTCTTTAGGAATAGCCACACTTTGAGCAGGATCTTTCGCTGCTTTACGTTGATCGTATTCATTAGCATTGATATTTTCTACATAAGCGCCCGTTTCTAAATCAACGATCTTCGCTTCAATTTTTTGAGCAAAAGCTGTGTTGATATTAGCGCCTTCTTCAAGCAGACCAGCTACATCAAGAATGTTCTTCTTCATGTCGTCTTCTTTGTTACCAATTTGCAATGGTTTTAAAGCAACCGCAGCAAAGGAAACTAGAACCGCACACACTAAACAAAGTGCCACGGCAATAGCGATAGTTTTTTCTAAGCTATCATTGCCTAAAGCTAGAACTTTATCTTTATAAACAATAAACTTTCTATAAGACTCATACTCATTGAGCTTTTCACTGATAGCAGCCATTTGTTTACAGGGTATCTTTTTTTCAGCCATGACGTTTCATCCTTCGTCTGATATTAGCTTGAATGACGAAATAGTCGATCGTCGGTGCAAACATATTTGAAAATAGAATAGCAAGCATAATGCCTTCTGGGAATGCAGGGTTAACCACACGAATTAACACGGTCATGCCGCCCACTAAGGCGCCAAATACCCAGCGTCCAGCATTGGTCATAGAAGCACTGACTGGGTCAGTCGCCATATAAACCATACCAAAAGCAAAGCCACCCGCTGTTAAATGCCAGTACCAAGGAAATGCAAACATAGGATTAGTATCGCTACCAATCACATTAAATAGTAAAGACGTAGCCACCATGCCGATAAAGACACCGGCCATAATGCGATAAGACGCTACTTTAGTGTACAACAAGAAGGCTGCACCGATTAAGATCGCTAAAGTAGAAGTTTCACCTAAACAGCCTGGCTCAAAACCAAAGAATGATTGCATCCAACTGTAGTTAGCTGCATAAACTGCATCCAAACCACCATTAGCCGCTATGCCTAATGGTGTAGCGCGTGTAAAGCCATCGACAGCAACCCAAACTGAATCACCAGTCATTGAAGCAGGGTAAGCAAAATATAAAAATGCTCTACCTGTTAAAGCAGGATTCAAAAAGTTTTTACCTGTTCCACCAAAAACTTCTTTACCGATAACGATACCAAAAGAGATACCTAAAGCCACCTGCCATAAAGGGATATCGGGTGGCATAATTAAGGTATAAAGCATAGAAGACACTAAAAAGCCTTCATTAACTTCATGACCACGTACCGTTGCAAATAAAACTTCCCAAATACCACCGACCGCTAGAGTCACGATATAGATAGGTAAGAAATATAAAGCACCATGCATCAAATTTGAAAATGGATTTAAAGTGTTATAACCAAATAGCGACATAGGAATACTACGCCAGTTGGATATCTGCTCTAAGCCCATGGATTCCATAGCTAAGTTCGCTTGATAACCGGTGTTATACATCGCCATCAATATGCAAAAGAACGTTGCGATAACCACAAAGGTCATGGTACGTTTTAAATCATTACCATCACGAACATGCGTAGTGCCGCGTGTTACATCAGCTGGAGTATAAATAAAAGTATCGACCATTTCATAGAGGCCGTAATACTTTTCAAGTTTTCCGCCTTTTGTAAAGTGCGGCTCTATTTTGTCTAAAAAATTTCTAGCCGACATTATCCTTCCTTCTCAATTTTAGTTAAATTCGCTCTCAGCACAGGAGCAAAGTCATGCTTACCTGGATCCACAAACGTAAATAAGGAGACATCTTCTTCATCAAGTTCCAAACAACCCAATAATTGAGCTTGATCTGAATCACCAATGATTAATGATTTCAATAACGGAGTGGCCAAAATATCCATAGGCATAACGGCTTCATAAGCGCCTACAGGAACGATAGCTCTATTACTGCCGTTTTTGTCCGTAGTTAAAGGGAAAAGACGATTGTCTTTACGATCAACACTAGAAGTATAAACATTCAAAGAAGAATATTTATCTTTACCAGGTACTATCCAACCAAAAAATTCTCTGGCACGACCTTCTTGTAACGCAGTCACTTGATTGCTGTAACAACCTAAATAGGCCGACCAATCACTGGCAGTGTGTCCATAAAGTACTGAGCCAGAAATAACTCGGCTTTCTACGTCATCTAACAATTCACCCGCTACTAAATCATCGGTATTTGCACCTACACGAGTACGCACTAATCTAGGATTTTTAACGGTAGGGCCCGCTAGAGAAATTACACGCTCTACGTTTAATTTACCTGTGGTAAACAATGCACCAATGGCAATAACCGCTTGATAATCCAGATGCCATGCAAACTTATTAATGTTGACTGGATCAATGAAATGAATATGTGTACTTGGTAAGCCAGCAGGATGTGGGCCAGAAAACTCAGCAACAGTAGCCACATTGGCAACAGCGATATCTGCGCCAGTCGCTTTACTTACGTAAAGTTTACCAGCTGTCAAATTAGCCAGCACGGTAAGGCCATTATTAAAATCATTAGAACGTTCTCTAATAATGATGGCTGGATCTGCCGCTAAAGGACGTGTATCGATAGCCGTTACAAAAATTGCACTAGGTGTGCTATCAAGCGCAGGCGTTTTGCCATAAGGACGAGTACGTAATGTAGTCCATAGGCCAGAAGCGACTAAATTTGCTTTTACTTGTTCTGCTGTTAAATTAACCAGATCAGACTCGCTATATTGATCAAAAGATACTTGGGCAGAACCTTTTAGCTCTATAACGACCGATTGTAATGCTCGCTTTTCACCACGAAATATGGATTTAACAACACCGGCTCCTGGTGATGTAAACGTAACACCTGGATTTTTTTTGTCAGTAAAAAGAGCCTGGCCTAATTTGACCGACTCCCCTTCACTGACCAACATAGTAGGCTTCATACCTACATAATCCGTACCTAGAATAGCAACGGAAGAAACCGAATTGCCATCCTCAATGATTTGTTTAGGACCACCCGTTATGGGTAATTCTAAACCTTCTTTAATTATAAATTGCATAGTTGAAGCCTACTCTCCAAAACAAGTTGTTGCGGAACCGTCCCCCTTTTTCAAACATAACAAAATAAGAGGCGCATTAAGACGTATAAGGTTTGCATTACAACATAAAAACAAGATTTTCTCAATTTTGTCTTATGACAAATTATGCTTAGCCGCCACCCTACAAGCGATAGAAATTAATGCCTTATTATCTTTAGTTAGCACATTGATGCACTTATGACTGCATTAATCTGAATTCTTATATGATTGATGCGTTGAGATAGAGGCATTATTCCTATCTTCTCTAGCGATAGCTTTGGCTTATTTTTAGTGCGATTATGCTGACATCTGTTTTTTAAGACTAAATCTAAAAGGCGAAGGGTTAAGTCTAGCAACGACCGTGCATTAAGTTGCTAGCATTAAACCACATTGAAAATTTAAGACATAGATGTGAAATCTACGATTTATGACAAAAATAAACACACTAAAGCAAAGCGACTTACCCTACACATAGACCTCCAAACAGACTGTTTCGGGGTCTCTTGCTATAGTTTTAGCTCATCATTTACTTGTTGACTTCGATCTTAGAGGTCATATACGAAGTTATATGACCTCATATGGCCTGCTCTTAGACCCTTATGAACGTAGCCATCAGACTGTTGATCGCTAAATATGAGGTCTAAGAGACCCTTCTTAAAACAAGTGAAGCCTCACAACAACCTGTTTAAATTCTCACAGATGTTAACTGAGCGACATTTAAAGCTTTTGTGGGTCGAGTTAGCGCTAGCGTAACCCGACATTTCGTAGTCCATTGTGTCGGGTTACGCTATCGAGACTGTGAAAGTATTATGATTTTAGCGTCCCCCTTTGTAAAAGGGCATAAGTATCTGCACATTTAATTGTTAGCATTCCCACGCTCGAACGATAACCTTGTGGTGAAGATCGTAGGGGCGTATTGCATACGCCCTTATAAAATAAGCTCTATAACA
>QVQD01000154.1 GCA_003584875.1 Methylococcales bacterium | reverse complement strand
CGCCCCTACGATCTTCTCCACAATTGCTCTTTAGCAAAGAGGAGTTAGGGGAGATTTGGTCTATTAGAATAATCATTAAATGTCAGTGGTCTATGTTAAAAAAATCTCCCTCGATCTCCCTTTTACAAAGGGGGAAAGCTAAAATCAAAATACTTTTACAGCCTATATTGCTAAGCTGATCTACATGCTGATGTGGGTCTCGTTATTTGATGTTATGTTTAGTCACAACTTTTCTATTTTTATTTCTGATCCAATCACTCCATGAACCTGCGTATATTTTTGAGCCTTTTAAGCCAGCATATTCCATAGCTAACACATTATGGCAGGCTGTTACGCCTGAGCCGCAATAATGAACAACTTGTGTGGGTGAGGTTGTTCCAATAAGTTCTTTAAATTGCTGGGCTAATAGTTCAGGAGATAAGAAGAGACCTTGTTTATTAAGATTTAACGCTAGCGGGCGATTTAAGGCTTTGGGAATATGACCTGCAACTGGGTCTATGGGTTCTTGTTCACCGCGATAGCGTTCAGGATTTCTGGCATCAATCAGACAGATGTCTTTTTTAGCCAGATGGTTTTGGACTTGTTGGGCGTCCAGCCAATATGAATCATTTAAATAGGCTCTGTAAATACAAGGTCGTGGTTCGGGCAAAAGGGTGCTGAGAGCGTAACCTTGTTTTTGCCAATGTTGAATGCCGCCATTTAATACCGCGACATTATCATGCCCCAAACATCGTAATAACCACCATAAGCGTCCGGCAAAGGCACCGCTAGTGTCATCATAAACGACAACTTGAGTTTGATTGTTAATGCCCCATGCACCTAATTTTTTTATCAGTAATTTAAAATCGGGTAGGGGATGTCTGCCAGTTAATTCGCTAGGCTCGGTTGATAGATCTTTGTTTAAATCTGCATAACGTGCCTGTGGAATATGTCCATGGCGATAAGCGTAGGCACCTGCAGCGCTGTTGGCTAAAGAGAAGCGGCAATCGATTAGAACCCAATTAGGGTTGTTGAGGTTTTGATGTAGTAAGTCGGAGGAAATGATCGTTGTGTAAGTCATATTGATGATGTCTCTAATAATATTTTGCCTATATGGTGGCTGCTTTCCATTAATTCGTGCGCTTTGCTGGCTTCATTGAGAGCAAAGAGTTCATGAATGATGGGTTTGATACTGCCTTTTGCGAGTAATGGCCAGACTTGTTGTTTTAGTTTTTCGGCAATGCGGGCTTTAAATAGATCGTCTCTAGCTCTTAAGGTCGAGCCTGTAATGGTCAGACGTTTTAGCATAATAGGCAGTAAGTTAATTTCTGCTTTTGCGCCGTTTTGAATGGCAATTTGTACGAGTCTTGCTTCATCTGCCATACATTTTAGGTTGCGAGGAAAATAGTCGCCACCGATCATGTCGAGTATGACATTGACGCCTACATTATTGGTCAATCGATTTATTTCTAAAACAAAATCTTGTTCTTTGTAGTTAATGGCCGCATCGGCACCCAGTTCTAAGCAACGCTCACATTTGGCTTGAGAGCCTGCTGTAATGATGACTTTAGCACCAAAGGCTTTGGCTAATTGTATGGCGGTCGTACCTATGCCACTGCTGCCACCATGAACCAATAGAGTTTCTCCGCCTTGCAATTGGGCGCGATCAAAGACGTTGCTCCAGACAGTGAAAAAAGTTTCTGGTAGGGCTGCAGCATCTGTCAAAGTTAATCCTGTTGGTATCGGTAAACAATGAGGTGTCGATGCCAAACAATACTCGGCATATCCACCACCGCTGACTAAAGCGCAAACTGCATCACCGATTTTGAATGTCGATGCAGGGGAATTGATTGCTACGATAATGCCAGAGATTTCTAAGCCTGGAATATCTGATGCGCCAATCGGCGCAGGATATAAACCTTTGCGTTGCATGACGTCAGGGCGATTAACGCCGGCTGCTGCAACTTTAATAAGAACTTGATTAATGCCTAGTTTTGGAACAGTTCGTTCGGTAACTTTTAAAGTCCCAGCAACTATTTCAATAGCGAGCATAGTGTTGGGTAGTTTCATAAGTCGGGTTCTATAAAAAGTAGGATGCGGTTATTATAGGCTGGGATTATTTCTATAAACAATAGGTAGGGTAAAGCAGATGATTCGTGCAGGTATTGTGGGCGGAACAGGTTATACAGGTGTTGAGTTATTACGAATTTTAGTGTTGCATGAGGCCGTTGAAGTCGCTGTAGTGACCTCTCGTGCAGATGCGGGTGTGCGCGTGGATGCTGTGTACCCCAGTTTACGTGGTTATTGTGATGTGGTTTTTTCTGTGCCCGATATTGAAACTTTAAAACATTGTGATGTGGTGTTTTTTGCTACACCTAATGGCACAGCCATGTTAATGACTGAGCAATTGCTGGCGCTAGGTATTAAGGTCATTGATTTATCTGCGGACTTTAGGTTTAAAGATGCGCAGGAATGGAGTCATTGGTATGGTATGGAACATGCTTGCCCTGATTTGCTGGCTGAGGCGGTTTACGGTTTACCAGAAGTTAATCGTGACGTCATAAAACAAGCGAATTTAATTGCTTGCCCAGGTTGTTATCCGACTGCCGTGCAATTAGGTTTTTTGCCGTTGCTGGAAAATAATTTGATCAATGTTGATCATTTAATAGCAGATGTTAAATCGGGTGTAAGTGGGGCGGGTCGTAAAGCTGAATTGTCATCTTTGATGAGTGAAACGGGTGAAAGTTTTAAGGCTTATGCTGTTAATGGTCATCGGCATCTTCCCGAAATCAGACAGCAGTTGACTTTGGCTGCCAAGCAAGCGGTGGGTTTGACCTTTGTTCCTCATTTAACTCCCATGATACGAGGCATTCATGCGACTTTGTATGCACAAGTCAATGGTTCGACTTTAGAGGATATTCAAGAGCTCTTTGAACAACGTTATAAAGAGGAGTCTTTTGTTGAGGTTTTGCCTCGTGGTTCGCATCCAGATACGCGAAATGTTCGAGGCAGTAATCAATGTCAAATTTCCATACATCAGCCGCAAGGTGCCCAGACCATTGTTATTTTGTCGGTGATTGATAATCTGGTCAAAGGAGCAGCCGGGCAAGCCGTCCAAAATATGAATCTGATGTTTGGCTTGAATGAAGAGGTGGGTTTGAGGGTCGTTGCTCTTTATCCATGATTCTTGACTATAACACTAGGTATAGTCATAATTGATTTACTTTTAAATTTACTAATTATTAACTATGGCTAATCCAATTATTTTTACAGATAGCGCTGCTGCTAAGGTCAGCGAACTAATTATCGAAGAAGGTAACGATAATTTAAAATTGCGCGTTTATGTCTCTGGTGGAGGCTGTTCTGGCTTTCAATATGGCTTTACTTTTGATGAAGAAGTTAATGAAGATGATACTCGTGTAGAAAATGGCGGCGTTACCGTATTAATCGATTCTATGAGTATTCAGTATTTAGCTGGAGCTGAGGTTGATTATAAGGAAGATGTTTCAGGTGCTCAGTTTGTAATTCGTAACCCTAATGCCACTACAACTTGCGGTTGCGGATCGTCTTTCTCAGCTTGATGATAAAAAGGCTAAAGGCTAAAGGCTAAAGGCTTATTTAGTATGCTGTTAGTTAAGCTCCTTAATTTGACTAGGGAGCTTATTTATTTATTAGTGAGCTTAAGTTCATTCCGTCCTAGTCAAAAAAATAAATAAGTTATATGTCGAGTTGGACGGGTTCGTTGCTGAATTTAACAGAGATCATTACAATTTCATTAAGAATCTTGTAGAATAGCCGGTTTTATATTATTCAAACAAGACCTAATAATATAATTCAGTCATCTTAAGTGTTTTTAAAACAAGTGTTTATGCTTGACTATAAAACCAAATCTAATCGATTTAAATCGATAATTATCATGTTTATTGAGGTGTTAGCGTGGAGCTAAGTGGTGCACAAATCCTAGTTCAGAGTCTTATAGACGAGGGTGTAGAATATATTTTTGGCTATCCTGGTGGGGCTGTGTTGCATTTATACGACGCTCTTTATCAGCAAGAAGATATTAAACATGTCTTGGTGCGTCATGAACAAGGAGCTACCCACGCTGCAGATGGATATGCTCGCTCAACAGGAAAACCTGGTGTGGTTTTAGTAACTTCAGGCCCTGGCGCTACTAATGCAGTCACTGGTATTGCTACTGCATATATGGATTCAATTCCGCTGGTGGTAATTTCTGGTCAAGTTTCATTGCCTGTAATTGGTAGTGATGCTTTTCAAGAAGTGGATATGATTGGTATTACCCGCCCCTGCGTAAAACATAACTTTTTAGTAAAAGATGTTACTAAATTAGCTGAGACGATTAAAAAAGCATTTTATGTGGCAACCACGGGTCGTCCTGGTCCAGTTGTTATTGACGTACCTAAAGATATAACTGCACCTCATATTAAAGTGCCTTATGAATATCCTAAAAAAGTGTCTATACGTTCCTACAACCCTGTTGTGAGTGGGCATAAAGGACAAATCAAAAAAGCAGTTGAATTATTGCTAAGTGCACAAAAGCCCATTATTTATTCGGGCGGTGGTGTGGTTTTAGGTGAGGCAAGCAAAGAATTAACAGAGTTCACGCGCGAATTAGGCTATCCGATTACTAATACCTTGATGGGTTTAGGCGCTTATCCAGCCACCGATAAACAAAATATTGGTATGTTGGGTATGCACGGTACTTATGAAGCCAATATGGCCATGCACGAAAGTGATGTGATTATTGCTATAGGTGCACGTTTTGATGATCGTGTCACAGGCAAGCTAGATTTATTTTGCCCTTATGCCAAGATTATTCATATTGATATTGATCCTGCGTCTATTTCAAAAACAGTTCGGGTGGATATTCCAATCGTTGGCGAGGTAAAACTAGTCTTGGAATCGATGTTGGAATTGATCAAAGACAGCTCAACTAAACCCAATAAAAAAGCTTTGGAGCTTTGGTGGCAGCAAATTGCCCAATGGCAAGCACTAGACTGCCTACAATTTGATCGTGAAAGTCCATTAATAAAGCCACAGTATGTTATTGAACAATTATATGATGTTACAAAAGGCAATGCTTTTGTGACTTCAGATGTAGGTCAACATCAAATGTGGGCAGCGCAATATTATCCTTTTGACAAGCCGCGTCGATGGATTAATTCTGGTGGATTAGGCACTATGGGTTTTGGTTTACCTGCTGCCATCGGTGTTAAATTAGCACATCCTGATGCTGATGTTGCCTGCGTTACCGGTGAAGCGAGTATACAAATGTGTATACAAGAATTATCAACCGCTTTGCAATACAAAACGCCTGTTAAGATTATTAATTTGAATAATCGCTATATGGGTATGGTTAGGCAGTGGCAGGAGTTTTCTTACGAATCTCGATATTCACATTCTTATATGGACACGATTCCTGATTTTGTGAAGTTGGCAGAAGCTTATGGTCATGTTGGTGTGCGTATTGATAAACCAGAAGAAGTTAGACCTGCTTTAGAGTCAGCTTTCAATATGAAGGATCGTACCGTATTCTTAGACATTATGACCGACAGAACAGAAAATGTTTATCCTATGATTGAGGCAGGTAAAGGTCATCATGATATGAAGTTACGTGTTGCTCTAGGTAGTACAACAGATAGAGAGTTAGCATAATGAGACACATTATTTCTATTCTAATTGAAAATGAATCGGGCGCTTTATCACGAGTAGCCGGCTTGTTTTCGGCGCGTGGTTATAATATTGAATCACTCACTGTTGCCGCGACCGAAGACCCTAGTCTATCAAGAATGACTTTAGTGACTCGTGGTAGTGAAGAAATTATCGAGCAGATTACTAAGCAGCTCAATAAATTGATTGATGTCGTTAGACTCATTGATTTAGCTGAATCTTTTCATATTGAACGTGAACTCATGATGGTTAAAATAAAAGCCACAGGAGATGTGCGTGATGAAATTAGAAGTATGGCTGATATTTTTCGTGGCAAAATCATTGATGTCACACCTACTACTTATATCGTTGAAATGACGGGCCCATCTGAGAAATTGGATGCTTTTGTCGCAGCGATAGATTCAGAAAGTATTATAGAAGTAGTGCGCTCTGGGCCAACTGGCATTTCCAGAGGCGAAAAAGGTTTACACTTATAAGCCTTAAGTTTTTATACCCATTATTTATTTTTATTTACACCTAGAAAACAGGAAATATCATGCAAGTTTATTACGACAAAGACGCTGACCTCTCAATCATCAAAGCTAAGAAAGTCGCTATTATTGGTTATGGTTCACAAGGTCATGCACACGCTCTTAACTTAAAAGAATCTGGCGTTGATGTTGTGGTTGGCTTACGTGCTGGCTCACCTTCAGTTGCTAAAGCTGAAGCACATGGCTTGGTTGTTCAAGATGTAGCCAAAGCAGTTGCTGGTGCAGATGTTGTTATGATTTTGACGCCTGATGAGTTTCAATCAACTTTGTACAAAAATGAAATTGAACCTAACATTAAAAAAGGTGCGGTTTTAGCGTTCGCTCATGGTTTTTCTATTTTATTCAACCAAGTTGTGCCAAGAGCTGATTTAGATGTCATCATGATCGCTCCAAAAGCACCTGGCCACACAGTGCGTTCTGAATTTGTCCGTGGCGGTGGTGTTCCTGATTTAATCGCGGTTCATCAAGATGCTTCAGGCACAGCTAAGTCTATTTGTTTAGCTTATGCTTCTGCAATTGGTGGTGGCCGTTCAGGTATTATCGAAACGACTTTCCGTGACGAGTGCGAAACTGATTTATTCGGTGAGCAAGCTGTATTATGCGGTGGTGCAGTTGAACTTGTAAAAATGGGCTTTGAAACTTTGGTTGAAGCGGGTTATGCACCAGAAATGGCTTACTTTGAGTGTTTACATGAATTGAAATTGATTGTAGATTTAATGTTCGAAGGCGGTATCGCTAACATGAACTACTCAATCTCTAACAATGCCGAGTATGGCGAATATGTAACTGGCCCTAAAGTCATCAACGAAGAAAGTCGTTATGCGATGCGTGAAGCCTTACAAAACATCCAAAATGGTCAATATGCTAAAAAGTTTATTCTTGAAGGCTTGACTAACTACCCAGAAATGACTGCAAGAAGACGCTTGAATGCAGAGCATCCTATCGAAGTAGTCGGTGCTAAATTACGTAGCATGATGCCTTGGATTAAAGCTAATCAAATTGTTGATCAATCTAAAAACTAAGTTATACAAAACGATTGCACGATAAGTAAATCATTTGGATACAGTAAGATAAATCTAATTAGATATGCTTTTGTGTTCCGGAGAAAAGCCTGCTGGATGCCAGTAGGCTTTTTTTTTAATGATGGGTTGTGTCGTTATTTGAGCTTTGAAAAATATCATTTCCTCGCAAGAACAATATCATTGTGATGATCGTAGGGGGCGCCTTATAAATAAGTTCTTTACGATAAATGGGCGTATGCAATTCGCCCCTACGGAGTCTTAAGCGTGTTAAACATCACTGCTTTCAGCCTTTTTATAAATAAAGACAATGACGACAGGCCTATTGTCGATTAAAATGTGCTGGTTTTAATTGGACTGCCTTTGTTTATCTCCTAATCTCAATTTCAATCAGCATTTATGTGATTTCTAATTTGATAACATCTCCACAGTAAAGTGGTGCGCGTAATAATCCTTTAGCTAACAGTTAGCTCAATTTAGAGGACAGTTCGGCACAATAGTGCCGCCAAAATTTATTAATCCCCGTGAGTGGGGAGGGTTTAAACCAGTAAGGAATCACGATGACAAAATACATATTCATTACCGGTGGTGTTGTTTCATCATTAGGAAAAGGCATAGCTGCATCGTCACTTGCCGCTATACTTGAGGCACGAGGCCTCAAAGTGACTATGACCAAATTGGATCCTTATATTAATCTTGATCCAGGTACCATGAGCCCTTTTCAGCATGGAGAAGTGTTTGTTACTGAAGATGGCGCAGAGACCGATCTTGATTTAGGTCATTACGAGCGTTTTCTCAAAACGACTATGGCTAAGAAAAATAATTTTACTGCAGGTCAGGTTTATGACAGTGTCTTGCGTAGAGAGCGTAAAGGTGAGTATTTGGGGGCTACTGTTCAAGTCATTCCTCATATCACTGATGAAATAAAGCGTAGGGTTTATCTCAGTTCAGAAGGTATGGATGTTACTTTGATTGAGGTCGGTGGCACAGTGGGTGACATTGAATCATTACCCTTTCTGGAAGCTATTCGACAAATGCGCTTTGAATTAGGTAGCGATAGATCGTTATTTATTCATTTAACCTTAGTACCCTATATTCGTTCTGCAGGTGAAATTAAAACTAAACCTACTCAGCATTCGGTTAAAGAATTACGCTCCATCGGTATACAACCAGATATATTGATTTGTCGCTCAGAGCGTCCTATACCTGTCACTGAGCGTCGTAAAATAGCCTTATTTACTAACGTTGAAGAAAAAGCCGTTATTTCGGCAGTCGATGCCGACTCAATTTATCGCATACCACTCATGCTGCATGAACAAGGTTTGGATGATATTGTTGTTAATAAACTGAGACTAGATGTGCCTAAAGCTGATTTAACTGAATGGAATTCAGTGGTTGAAGCACTGACCAGTCCTATTAAAGAAGTCACCATTGCAATTGTTGGCAAATACGTAGATCACTCAGACGCTTATAAATCATTGAATGAAGCCTTAATACATGCAGGTATTCATACGCGAACAAAAGTTCATATTAACTATATTGACTCAGAAGTTATCGAAGATGAGGGTGTTGCAAGACTAAAAGATGTCGATGCGATTTTAGTGCCAGGTGGTTTTGGTGAACGTGGTATTGAGGGTAAAATTGCCACGGTTCGTTATGCTCGTGAAAATAAAATTCCTTATTTAGGTATTTGTTTAGGTATGCAAGTCGCTGTAATTGAGTTTGCTCGAGACGTGGCTGGTTTGGAAGGTGCTCATAGCACAGAGTTTTTGCCTAAATCACCTCATCCAGTTATAGGTTTGATTACTGAATGGATGGCTGAAGGTGGGCAATTAGAAACGCGTGATGAAAATTCTGATTTAGGAGGATCTATGCGTTTAGGTGCACAGCAATGCCGTTTACAAAAAGATTCCTTGTCTTTTTCAATGTATCAAAAAGATGTTATTACTGAGCGTCATCGCCATCGCTATGAGTTTAATGGTCAATACATTGAAAAACTGGAGAAAGCCGGCATGACTTTTTCAGGTAAATCTATCGATGGTCGATTAGTTGAAGTGATTGAATTGGCAGATCATCCTTGGTTTTTGGCCTGCCAGTTTCATCCTGAATTTACTTCAACACCCCGTAAAGGACATCCGTTGTTTTCGGGTTTTGTTGCTGCGGCAACGAAACATAAAAAAACAAACTAAAAATATTTATTCAATAGTTATAATGTCATCGCTTTAGAGCGATGAATAAAACTTTGTGCTGGTCAATTAATAAAAGAGAATCTTAATGAAATTATGTGGCTTTGAAGTGGGTTTAGATCAGCCGTTTTTTTTAATTGCTGGCCCATGTGTCATAGAAAGCGAGCAATTAGCGTTAGATACCGCCGGCTATCTTAAGGAATTAACAACTGCACTCAATATTCCGTTTATATACAAATCATCGTTTGATAAAGCTAATCGCTCATCACATGAAAGCTTTAGAGGTTTGGGCGTAGAAAAGGGCTTAGAGATACTGGAAAAAGTTAAGCAACAAATCGGAGTTCCTGTTTTAACAGACGTTCATGAAGATACACCCTTAGCAGAAGTTGCTAGCGTGGTTGATGTCATGCAAACACCAGCTTTTTTGTGTAGACAAACTAACTTTATTCAACAGGTCGCTGCACAAGGTATACCTGTCAATATCAAGAAAGGCCAATTTTTAGCGCCTTGGGATATGGTTCATGTGACTAATAAAGCCAAGGCTGCAGGTAATCAACAGATCATGGTCTGCGAGCGAGGTGTTTCTTTCGGTTATAATAATTTGGTCTCCGATATGCGCTCGTTAGCGGTGATGCGAGATACTGACTGTCCAGTCGTGTTTGATGCCACGCATTCAGTACAATTACCTGGTGGACAAGGGACAAGTTCAGGTGGACAACGGGAATTTGTGCCAGTATTAGCTAGAGCAGCAGTTGCTGTGGGTATTGCGGGTTTGTTTATGGAAACGCATCCAAATCCTGCGGAAGCAAAAAGTGATGGTCCTAATTCATGGCCGTTACATCGTATGCAAGAATTATTAGAAGTTTTATTAACCATCGACAGGGCTGTAAAAGCACAACCCCTGATAGAAACCACACTATAGGAAAAAAAATGGCTGCAATTATAGATATTCGTGCAAGAGAAGTTTTAGATTCACGTGGTAACCCTACCCTAGAAGCAGATGTTGTTTTAGCTTCAGGTGTTGTTGGTAGTGCTATGGTGCCATCGGGTGCTTCAACAGGTGAGCGCGAAGCTATCGAATTACGTGATGGTGATAAATCTCGTTATTTAGGTAAAGGCGTCTTGAATGCCATCAACAATGTTAAAACTGAAATTCGTGATGTCGTTATCGGTTTGGATGTTAATGATCAAGAAGCTTTAGATAAAGCGATGATCTCTTTAGATGGGACTGATACTAAAGCTCGTTTAGGTGCCAATGCTATTTTAGCCGTTTCTATGGCAGCTGCTCATGCAGCGTCAAAAGAAGCGGGTCAGCCTTTATATCGCCATTTGAACAAATCGGGTGAATTCATTTTGCCGGTCCCTATGATGAATATCATCAACGGTGGTTCACATGCTGATAATAGCGTTGATCTTCAAGAATTTATGATTTTACCAGTAGGTGCGCCTACTTTCCGTGAAGCGATTCGTTACGGTGCAGAAGTATTCCATAATTTGAGTAAAGTATTAAAAGCGAAAGGTTTAGCGACTACTGTGGGTGATGAAGGTGGTTTCGCACCTAATCTTTCTTCAAACGAAGAAGCCATTAGCGTTATTTTACAAGCGATAGAGCAAGCAGGCTTCAAGCCAGGTGTTGATATTTACTTAGGTTTGGACGCTGCTGCTTCTGAATACTATCATGATGGCATATATGATTTAGCCTCTGAAAACAAAACTTACAGTTCAGCTCAAATGGCTGACTTCTTTGTAGATTGGGTTGATCGTTATCCCATTATTAGTATTGAAGATGGTTTTGATGAAAATGATTGGGATGGCTGGAAATTAATTACAGAAAAATTGGGTAACCGTATTCAATTAGTCGGTGATGATCTATTTGTAACTAACCCTAAAATTTTACAAAAAGGCATAGAAAGAGATATTGCTAACTCTATCTTAATTAAAGTAAACCAAATCGGTACTTTAACAGAAACATTTGCAGCGATCGAGATGGCTCATAAGGCCTCTTATACCGCGGTTATGTCTCATCGTTCTGGTGAAACTGAGGATGTGACTATTGCTGATTTGGCGGTAGCCACTGGCACAGGCCAAATTAAAACAGGTTCATTAAGCCGTTCTGATCGTGTTGCTAAATACAACCGTTTAATGAAAATTGAAGAAGAATTAGGTAGTTTGGCTAAATACGCAGGTCGTAGCGCATTTAGAATGCTATAAGCATTAAAGGCGCACGATTATAAATATTCTTGCGCCTTAATCTAGCACCTTAATCTATGAAAATTTTTCTTGCGATTGTCATTCTATTGATAGCCCTACTTCAATACCGCTTATGGTATGAAGATGGAGGCATTGAAGGAATAAAACATGATCAACTAATGCTTGCTGATCTTAAAAAGCAAGTAGAAGAAAAGCGTCAGCGTAATGCAGCTCTGTATGCAGAGGTAGAGGATCTACGTAAAGGTCAAGAATCATTGGAAGAACGAGCTAGAAAAGAGTTGGGAATGATTCGAGACGGAGAAACATTTTTCCAGGTTCTTGATAAATAAATAAAGAAAAGGGCTCAAGGCTAAAAGACTGTTAACTTTTAGCCTTGAGCCTTTTTTTATGGTTGCTATTAAAATGAAGAGAGGTTGATGAGATGTTATTGATACTTACCGAAACATTTGGACTGGTTAAAAACTTGTTTAATGACTTAAAAACTAAGCCGATTGTGATTTATTTGCTAACGCTGGCATTCACAGTGACGATTGTTGCGGGCTTTATGCTTTATCTTATTGATCCAGATGTGCATTCATTATTTGATGGAATTTGGTCTGCCTGGGTTACGATAACGCATGTTGGTTTTGGTGATGTGGTGCCGACATCATTTTTTGGACGTTTATTGTCAGCCTTGTTAATTTTGTTCGGTCTCATTCTATTTTCGTTATTTACTGCAATATTATCAGTGACCCTAATTGGCAAAGATATGCATGTTTGGGGTTTAGATGTACAACAGATTGAACAAAGCACCAGTCGAATTGAAGCTGAAGAAAATCAGATTCTTAATGAGTTGGCTCGCTTGCATAAGCGCATGACAGCATTAGAAAAAAAGTTGTCATCGAGTACTGGCAAAGACAATAAATAATATTGTGATGCTTTATCGTTTGCTCATTATTCATTAAACGCTCTTTTAACATAGTTGCTTTTATTAAAACCTCACCCCAAGCCTACTGCCCACTGTTAAGGATAGGAAGAGCGATTCACCTTTAGGGGCGACAGATTCTCCAAGTAATTTCATGTTCCAAAATACAGGGCGAATTTGTCGCCCCTACAAATGCTTAACTGTGGGCAAGGCTGGGAGGGGGTTATAAACACTAAGCATGGATAGTCGATAAACTCGGCGAGCATTTATACGATTAAAATTGTTGTGTTTCTCTATACGTAGTGAAGCTAGCTTTTCTAACACTCCTTAACTTTTTTATACATGACAAATTCAATAAAATATTGGGCGGTTGTCCCCGCTGCCGGCGTTGGTAAGCGTATGAATGCTGATCGCCCTAAGCAATATCTACCTCTGCTTGATAAAACGGTAATAGAACACACTTTAATGCGTTTATTAAAAGCGGATGTTTTTAGTGCTGTTGCAGTCGCTATATCAGAAGAAGATCCTTATTGGCCAGAGCTAGATATTGCCTCCTATGAAAAGGTTATAACCGCTGCAGGCGGCAAAGAGCGTGCAGATTCAGTGCTTTCGGCACTAAAAGCTATAAGAACTTTAGCTTCTGACGATGATTGGGTGCTAGTTCATGATGCTGCAAGACCCTGTATTACTTCTACGGACATCATTCATCTTATTAACTCGTTAAAAACGGATGAGGTGGGTGGCATTCTCGCTTTATCTTCGCATGATACTTTAAAAAATGTACAAGGCGATTTTATAGTAGAGACCTTAGATAGGCGCCATATCTGGCGCGCCTTAACGCCACAAATGTTTCGATATGGCCTTTTAAAAAGTGCCTTAGAAGCTGCTGAAGGTAATCCGGCTATTACTGATGAAGCGAGTGCTTTAGAGCTAAAAGGCTTACAGCCAAAGATTGTCGAAGGTCGTCCAGATAATATAAAAATTACTCGGCCAGAAGATTTAGCATTAGCGCAATTTTATATGGAGCATCAAAATGATTAGAGTAGGACAAGGTTATGACGTGCATCGCTTTAATGAAGGCGAGTTTATTATTTTAGGTGGCGTGAAGATAGATTATGAGCAAGGCCTAGAAGCACATTCAGATGGTGATGTAGTGTTACATGCTTTATGCGATGCCTTATTAGGTGCGGCGGCTTTAGGTGATATAGGCAAGCATTTTCCTGACACTGATCCTGAGTTTAAAGGTGCTGATAGTCGAGTACTTTTACGACATGTTTATCGTATCGTTCAGGATTTGGGTTATCACTTAGTCAATGCTGACATTACTATTATTGCACAAGCACCTAAAATGGCTCCCCATGTAGCCGCAATGTGTGTGAATATTGCTGAAGATCTATATATTGATATCGATTGTGTCAACGTAAAAGCAACCACGACAGAAAAGCTCGGCTTTGAAGGTCGTAAAGAAGGTATTGCTGTGCAAGCAATAGTGCTGATAGAAAAATAGGCGTTTCCAACTTGAGTTGGCTAGTTAGCATCAATTGATGTCATTAAGCCCTTAAGTCGTAGGGTTTTTTAGCGACAGCAAACCGCCTCACACCC
>QVQD01000096.1 GCA_003584875.1 Methylococcales bacterium | reverse complement strand
AAAAGAGCTGCTGCTATTCAGAGCTTGCTGGGCACCGCGAAACTGAATGGATTAAACCCTGAGGCTTGGTTAAAAGATACTTTAGAAAAACTGCCGACTTGGCCGAATAGTCGTATTGATGAATTACTGCCGTTTCCTGCTGCATCGCTAGATACTAAATCACAGAACTAAATCTAGGCATTGACGGACTCGCTGGACGCATACAGATAACGACAACGTATTCCGATTAAAGGTAAATTTGGTTAAAGGAAATCGTGCTTATGGACTCAAACAGATTCAAGTTAATACAGCCTGAACCTATGAAACGTGGATAAATAGTATCTTCTTCATCTTGAAGTTGCTGGCACTACTCCGGCATTCTTTTATGCCTACAATTGTTCTACGCTATACCAACAAATTCTTAAAATTTTTTTTGAAAAGGCAACTCGGAACATTACATTGTGAGTCAAGTTAAGCACTAATCGTTATTAGATTGTGGGCTTATGAGTTTTAGAGTGAACTCTAATTAAGATAAAAATTTACTAAGAGGGAAAAAGAGATTACTTGAATGTAATCGAAAGTAGAGTTTAAATCTAATATAAACAAAAATATAAATAAAGAAGCCATATTAATGGCTTCTTTATTTAATAGATTATTCAGGCCTATCAACAAGCTCAACGTAAGCCATTGGAGCATCATCACCTGATCTAAAGCCGCACTTCATTATACGTAGATAACCACCAGCGCGATTTTTATATCTAGGACCTAATTCATTAAATAGCTTAGTTACTATTTCACGATCACGTAACCTAGCAAATGCTAATCTTCTTTTTGCAACAGTATCTTCTTTGGATAAAGTAATTAAAGATTCAGCAAACCCCCTTAATTCTTTAGCCTTAGGTAATGTAGTTTTAATTAACTCGTGATTAAAAAGGGAATTTGCCATATTGCTAAATAGTGCCTTACGATGGCTACTATTCATATTTAATTTTCTACCAGACTTACGATGTCTCATTGTCAAAAGACCTAATGTTTAATGTGTTGATAAAATGTGTGAATGATCTGCAAGTGATTCAGGCGGCCAATTATCTAAACGCATTCCCAAAGACAAACCTTTCAAAGCTAAAATATCCTTAATTTCAGTTAAAGATTTTTTACCCAAATTTGGTGTTTTTAACAACTCAACCTCAGATCTTTGAATTAAATCACCAATATAAAAAATATTTTCTGCTTTCAAACAATTAGCAGAACGAACCGTTAACTCTAGATCATCCACTGGTCGCAAAAGTACTGGATCACATTCTTCTTCAACAACCTGAACCTCTTCTACAACTTGCTGACTTACTTTTTCGAAGTCGACAAATACAGATAACTGATCATGAAGTATTGTTGCTGCAAGCTTGATGGTTTGTTCTGGATCCACAGTTCCATTTGTTTCCAAATCGATCACTAGCCTATCTAAGTTAGTTCTTTGTTCAACACGTGTACTTTCAACTTGATAAGCAACTTTAACGATTGGGCTAAAAGAAGCATCTAAATGGAGTACACCAACAGCATTAGAAACTTCAGAATTTAAATTTCTAACACTAACAGGCTGATAACCTCTACCACGACGAACCTGAACTTTCATGTTTAGTAAACCATTTTGTGTAAGGTTTGCTATTACTAAATCAGGATTAACAATTTCAACATCATGAGGCAATTTGAAATCTGCTGCTGTAATACAACCTGGACCACTTTTTGATAAAGTTAACTCGATTTCATCTTTAGAATGCAATATAACAGCTAATTTTTTTAAGTTTAAGAGTATGTCGATAACATCCTCTTGAACTCCATCAATAGTTGTATATTCGTGTAAAACGCCTTCAATTTCAACATCTGTAACAGCACATCCAGAAATTGTAGATAAAAGAACACGTCTCAAGGCATTCCCAAGAGAATGCCCAAAACCACGCTCTAAAGGTTCAATAATAATTTTTGAATGGTTAGTAGAATTACTTACAACCTCAACTAATCGAGGCTTTAATAAGCCAGAAATAGAATTCTGCATTTATATCCCTCAAAACTTAAATTATTTAGAGTAAAGCTCAACGACAAGTTGCTCATTGATGTCACTTCCAAGATCAACACGATCAGGAAGTGAAGTAAAAGTACCTATCATATCTTTTGAACTTACTTCAACCCAATTAGGAAAACCATATTGTTCAGTAACAGTTAAGGCATCAACAATTCTTTGTTGCTTTTTTGCTTTTTCTCTAATTGTTACTACATCACCAGGTGATACTTGATAAGATGGTACATTTATTAAAGAGCCATTAACCAGTATTGATTTATGCGAAACAAGTTGACGAGCTTCAGCACGTGTACATGCAAAACCCATACGATAAACAACGTTATCTAATCTTGATTCTAATAAATTTAAAAGATTTTCACCCGTGGCGCCTTTTTTCATATCAGCAGATTTATAGTAATTTCGAAATTGCTTCTCTAAAATCCCATAAATTCGTCTTAAACGTTGTTTAGCCCTTAACTGCAAAGCATAGTCTGAGTTTCTTGCTCTTTTAGTTCCATGTTGACCAGGCCTCTGATCTAATTTACACTTCCCTTCTAAAGACTTTCCTCTGCTCTTTAAAAAAAGATCAGTTCCTTCTCTTCGACTTAGTTTACAAGTAGGTCCAAGATATCTTGCCATATTAGTACTCCAAAATTCTTATACGCGGCGTTTCTTTGGTGGACGGCAACCATTATGTGGAATGGGAGTCACATCAACTATATTATTAATTTTAAAACCTAGATTGTTTAAAGAACGAACAGCAGATTCACGACCTGGGCCAGGACCCTTAATCATAACATCGAGGTTTTTCATTCCGAACTCCTGAGCCACAATCCCAGCTTTTTCAGCCGCAACCTGTGCTGCAAAAGGAGTACTTTTTCTAGACCCTCTAAAACCTGACCCACCAGAGGTAGCCCAAGATAAAGCATTACCTTTTCTATCAGTAATTGTTATTATTGTGTTATTAAAAGAAGCGTGAACATGAACAATTCCATCTGCTACTTCTTTTTTTATACGTTTTCTTGAACGATTTTGACTTGCCATTACAAAGACCTCAAAAGGGATATCTTATTTACGGATGGGTTTACGTGGACCTTTACGAGTTCTAGCATTAGTTCTGGTTCTTTGACCTCTTAATGGCAAACCTCTTCTATGTCTAATACCACGATAGCAACCAAGATCCATCAAACGTTTTATATTCATAGAAACTTCACGACGCAAATCGCCTTCTACTGTCATCTTTGAAACTACATTTCGAATTGCTTCTAGCTGCTCTTCAGTAAGTTCTTTAATTTTTATAGAAGGTAAAATCCCTACCTTATCGCAAATTTCACTTGAAGTTTGACGACCTACACCATAAATAGCAGTTAATGCAATGACTGCATGCTTATGGTCTGGTATATTTATCCCGGCAATACGTGCCATCTAGATACTCCCCTGAGTAATTCTGTACAGTTAAGCGCGAAATTATAGCATTGCCGTAATTATAGCGCAATTAAAAAATTAGCCTTGACGTTGCTTATGTCTACCATCAACACAAATAACCCTAACTACCCCGTTTCTTTTTACTATTTTGCAGTTTCTACAAATAGCTTTAACAGAAGCACGAACTTTCATATTTAACTCCAAATTATTAAATATTATATATTATTTCTTGAGATTAGCTTTTTTCATCAAGCCATCATATTGTTGAGACATTAAATGGGTTTGCATTTGAGAAATGAAATCCATAACAACTACAACAATAATTAATAATGAGGTACCACCAAAATAGAATGGAACATTCCAATAAACAATTAAAAACTCAGGCAACAAACAAACTAAAGTTATGTAGAACGCACCAATTAAAGTTAAACGAGTGAGAACCTTATCTATATAAACCGATGTTTGAATTCCTGGCCTTATTCCTGGCAAAAATGCACCAGATTTTTTTAAATTTTCGGCTGTTTCTTTTGAATTAAAAACCAAAGCAGTGTAAAAAAAACAAAAGAAAATTATTGCGGTAGCATAAATCAAAACGTAAACAGGCTGACCAGGAGAAAGTATAGTAGCAATATCTTGCAACCATTCAAATCCCACAGTATTACTGAACCAACCTGCTACGGTTGCTGGAAAAAGGATTATGCTAGAAGCAAAAATAGGCGGAATTACACCAGCCATATTAAGCTTTAATGGTAAAAAACTGCTCTGACCAGCATATAATTTATTACCCTGTTGTCTTTTAGGATAATTAATTAAAATTTTTCTTTGTCCACGCTCAACAAAAACAACTAAAGCTGTAACTGAAAGAGATAAAAGGAATAGTAAAATTATAAAACCACCATTCATTTCTCCAGTTCTTGCTAACTCCAAAGTTCCTCCAATTGCTTTAGGCAGACCAGAAACGATACCAGCAAATATAATCAATGAAATACCATTTCCTATTCCACGCTCTGTGACTTGCTCACCAAGCCACATTAAAAAAACTGTACCAGTTACTAAAGTAATTGTAGTAATAGCGATGAAATTAAAACCTGGATTCAATACTACAGACAAACCACCTGCAGTCTGATTTTGTAGAGCAATAGAGATTCCAATTGCTTGAAAAGTTGCCAAAATAACAGTTCCATACCTAGTATATTGAGATATCTTTTTTCTTCCTGACTCACCTTCTTTCTTTAATTGCTCCATAGAAGGAATAACTACTGTCATTAATTGCATAATAATAGAGGCCGAAATATATGGCATAATTCCTAATGCAAATAAACTTAATCGCATCAAAGCTCCACCTGAAAACATATTGAACATATCCAATATAGATCCACTTTGTTGCTCAAACATAATAGTTAAAGCTTTAGGATCGATTCCAGGAACAGGAATATGAGAGCCAATTCGATAAACAATTAAAGCACCAAGAACAAATAATAATCTTGCCTTTAATTCAGAATGACTACCTGATAATTTATTGCCGGAATCATTAACTTTACTCACTTAAACCTCTACTTTGCCACCGAAAGCTTCAATAGAAACACGAGCGCCAACTGTTACCTTAATACCTTTAAGATTAACAGCCTTAAGCAATTCGCCAGACTTAATAATTTTTGCAGTCTTAGTAAATTCAGGCACTATATTAGAAGAAATTAATACTTTGAGATCTATAACATCAACATCTAAATTATTTAACTCATTTAATCTAACTTCAGCCGAATATTTACTTTTTAAAGATTTAAAACCTACTTTTGGCAGTCTTCTTTGCAAAGGCATTTGACCACCTTCAAAACCAACTTTATGAAAACCACCACTACGAGCTTTTTGACCCTTATGGCCTCTGCCACATGTTTTTCCCAATGTACAACCAATACCGCGGCCTACACGCTTCGATTTCTTTCTTGAACCTTCACTTGGCTGAATTGTATTTAAATACATTATACTTCCTCAACTTTAAGCATGTATGAAACTTTGTTGATCATACCTCTTATTTCAGGGGTGTTAAGCAAAATTACAGTTTGATTAATTTTCCTTAAACCTAAACCTTTTAAGCAAGCTTGATGACGAGGTAAACGTCCAAATTTGCTTTTTATCATTGTTACATGCAACTTATTTATAGTCATCATACTATCCGATAATTTGTTCTACAGACAAACCACGTTTAGCAGCTATCTGACCTGCATTATGCATACCAGTTAAACCATTAATTGTGGCTCTTACAACATTAATTGGATTACTAGTGCCGATACACTTTGCTAAAACATTATGCACACCAACAACTTCAAATACAGCTCTCATAGCGCCACCAGCAATAATACCAGTACCCTCAGAAGCTGGCTGCATATATACTTTTGCAGCACCAGTTGTATTCATAATTGCATATTGTAAAGTATCACCCTTAAGTGAAACTTTACGCATATTTTTTCTAGCTTGTTCTAAAGATTTTTGTATTGCGATTGGAACTTCACGAGCCTTACTTACACCATATCCGACCCTTCCTTCACCATCTCCAACCACTGTCAAAGCAGTAAAACCGAAGACCCTACCGCCTTTAACAACTTTAGCAACACGCCTAACGTTTACTAACTTTTCTTGCAAACCATCTGCACTACCTTGTTGAGCAGGTGCTGTAGCCATTGTATTCTCCTAAAATTTCAAGCCGGCTTCGCGCGCAGCATCTGCCAAGGCCTTAACTCGACCATGATATTTAAAACCTGAACGATCAAAAGCAACTTCAGTTACACCAGCAGCAAGGGCTTTTTGTGCAATATGTTTTCCAACAACTGCTGCCGCTTCAATATTACCAGTATATTTTAAAGATAACTTAATCTCAGACTGTGTTGTAGAGGCACTAGCTAATGTAACACTACCATCATCACTAATTACTTGAGCATAGATATGCTGAGAAGTTTTGTGAATAGATAATCGAGTCGCACCTACTTTTTTAATTTTTGAACGCAATTTTAATGCGCGCTTCATTCTTGATTGTTTCTTTTCCATTACAATACCTTACTTCTTTTTAGCTTCTTTTCTGATAACATGCTCATCAGAGTATCTAACACCCTTACCTTTATAAGGCTCTGGGGGACGGTAAGATCTGATTTTGGCAGCGATTTCACCCACTAAGTGTCTGTCACTTCCTTTTACAAGAATTTCAGTCTGTGTTGGTGTTTCAACTTGAATACCCTTTGGAACTACAAACTCAACAGGATGAGAAAAACCTAAAGATAAACTTAAAGTATTGTCTTTTGCTTGCGCTCTATAACCAACACCAATTAGGGTTAATTTTTTTTCAAATCCTTTAGAGACACCAGTTACCATATTATTAACAACAGCTCTTGCAGTACCTGCTTGCGCAGTTGCAACTTTATTTTCTTTATCCCATAACATTTCAATAATGTTATTTTCAATATTTACAGACACTATAGAATTTAGTACATGAGTTAATAACCCATTACTGCCTTTTACAGTTAACGTACTACCATCTAATTTAACTTCTACGCCTTTTGGTATAGAAATAGGAGCTTTAGCAATTCTTGACATAACACACCTACATTAGCAAACAGTGCAAATAACTTCACCACCATGGCCAATGGCACGAGCAGCTCTATCAGTCATAACACCATTTGATGTTGATACAATAGCAATCCCTAACCCGCCAAGAACTTTTGGCAATTCGTCTTTAGATTTATAAATACGCAAACCAGGCCTACTAATTCTTTTTATAGCTTCTATTACAGGAAGTCCTTTGTAGTACTTCAATTCGATAGTCATTTCAGTGTGACTTCCGTTAATTTCAGTACTAAAATCTGTAATATAACCTTCTTCTTTAAGCACCTTAGCAATAGATACTTTTAATTTTGAAGAAGGTTGTTTTATAATTTTTTTTCCTGCAGATTGCCCGTTTCTTATACGAGTCAGCATATCTGCAACTGGATCCGTCATACTCATTTTTTTATCTCCACCATTGATCTATCAGATATTACCAACTTGCTTTGACTACGCCAGGAACATCACCGCGCATAGTAGCTTCTCTTAATTTATTTCTACTAAGACCAAACTTACGGTAGTATCCATGGGGTCGACCTGTTAAATTGCAACGGTTACGTACTCTAGTTACACTAGAATCCCTTGGTAATTTTTGAAGTTGTAAATGAGCAGATTCTTTATCTTCAAACGAAGCATTTGGATCTCTTATAGTTTCTTTTAAAGCTTTACGCTTTACATCAAATTTCTTTACTAATTTTTTACGCTTATCTTCACGCGCAATCATTGATTTTTTAGCCATGTTAAAACCGCCCCTTAACTCTTAAATGGAAAATTAAACAACTTTAACAAAGCCAAACCTTCTTCATTAGTTTGTGCTGTTGTAGTAATAGTTATATCCATTCCACGTAAAGTATCAATTTTATCATAATCAATTTCGGGAAATATGATTTGTTCTTTAACGCCCATAGAGTAATTTCCACGACCATCAAAACTTTTTGAACTTAATCCTCTAAAATCTCTAATTCTAGGAATTGAAATACTTATTAATCTATCAAGAAATTCATACATACGATCGCTACGAAGAGTAACTTTGCATCCAATCGGCATGTCATCACGAATTTTAAAACCTGCTATCGATTTTCTAGCTAGAGTAACAACTGGCTTTTGACCAGAAATTTTCTCCATATCTGAAAGTGCAGATTGCAAAACTTTTTTATCAGCTACTGCACCACTTACACCCATGTTAAGAGTTATTTTAGTAATGCGCGGGGCCTGCATGATTGATTTGTAGGCGAATTGCTCTACTAATGCAGGAAGAATTGTTTCTTTATATACGGTTTCTAATCTAGCCATGATTCATCTGCACCTTACACATCAACAACTTCATTTGTTGATTTAAAATATCTGACCTTTTTTCCATCTTCAAGAAACTTATAACCAATTCGATCAGCTTTTTTAGTCTCTGGGTTATATAAACCAATATTGGAAATATTAATCGGCATATCCTTTACTATAATCCCACCTGAGATACCAGCATTTGGATTTGGTTTTTGATTTTTTTTAACTTGATTGATTCCTTCAACCAAAACCTTATCACCTTTTAAAATTTGAACAACTCTACCACTCTTACCTTTGTCTTTACCTGTACGAATGATTACATCATCACCTTTTTTAATTTTAGCCATGTTGTACCTAACCTTATAATACTTCAGGAGCAAGAGAGATAATTTTCATAAATTTATCTCCTCTCAATTCACGGGTTACAGGACCAAAAATACGGGTACCTAAAGGTTGTAAGTTGTTGTTCAAAATAACGGCAGAATTACCATCGAAACGTATTACTGACCCATCAGGTCTACGAACACCTTTCTTAGTTCTAACAACAAGGGCATTATAAACTTCACCTTTTTTTACTCTTCCACGTGGAATAGCATCTTTAATACTGACTTTTATAATATCACCTATGCCAGCATAACGACGATGCGAACCGCCTAATACTTTGATACACATGACCCTTTTGGCACCACTATTATCGGCGACGTCAAGGTTAGTTTGCATCTGAATCATGATTTCTTCCTACACACTGTATATAAAAATTTAATTCTATTTCTTAGTACTTTCTAAGACTTGAACTAAATTGAATGTTTTGTTTTTAGACAAAGGTCTACACGATGTAATTGCAACCACATCACCCTCTTGACAAATATTATTTTCATCATGAGCCATCATTTTAGTCGACCGTTTAATGTATTTTCCATAAACCGGATGTTTAACAACACGCTCAACTAAAACTGTTATGGTTTTATCCATTTTGTTACTAACAACCTTACCGGTGATTGTTCTTAATTTTGTAACATTTTCGCTCATAATTATGCACTCGCCATTTGCTTTAATATGGTGTGTATTCTTGCCACATCGCGCCTAACTTTTTTAACTTGATCTGGTTTCAATAATTGACCAGTTCCCTTTTGCATTCTAAGGTTGAATTGCTCTCTTGAAAGATCAAGCAATAAACCTCCTAATTCTTCTTTTGATTTTTGACGAAGTTCAGTCGCTTTCATTACATTATTGTCCGAGCAGTAAAAAGTGTTTTCAAAGGTAGTTTCGCAGCAGCTAAAGTAAAAGCTTCTCTTGCTAATTCTTCAGAAACACCTTGGATTTCATATAACATAGTACCAGGTCTAACCTGAGCAACCCAATATTCTACACTACCTTTTCCTTTTCCCATACGAACTTCTAATGGTTTTTTTGTAATAGGCTTATCTGGGAACACTCTAATCCAGATTTTACCACCACGCTTTACGTGTCTAGTTATTGTTCGTCTAGCAGACTCAATTTGTCTCGCTGTTAAACGACCACGTGTAACAGCTTTAAGACCGAATTCACCAAAACTAACTGATGAACCTCTTACAGCAGTTCCGTTATTTCTGCCTTTGTGTTGCTTACGGAATTTTGTTCTTTTAGGTTGAAGCATGTGATTATTCCTTCAACTATTTCTTGGATTCAGAATTAACAGATGCAAGATGCGCATCCATATCGAAAACTTCGCCTTTGAAAATCCAGACTTTTATGCCGATAATTCCATAGGTAGTATTAGCTTCAGCTGTTGCATAGTCGATATCAGCTCTTAAAGTATGTAAAGGTACACGACCTTCTCTATACCATTCACTACGAGCAATTTCTGCCCCATTTAAACGACCACCAACATTAATTTTTATACCTTCAGCACCTAAACGCATAGTATTAGTAACTGCGCGCTTCATTGCTCTACGATACATAATACGTTTTTCTAGTTGCTGAGCAACTCCTTCAGCTACTAACTGAGCATCTAGCTCTGGCTTTCTAATTTCTTCAACATTTAACTGAACTGGCACACCAATCATATTGGAAATTTCTTGTCTCAATAAATCAATATCTTCACCTTTTTTACCTATCACAATACCTGGACGTGCAGTATGAATTGTAATATGAGCATTGTTTGCAGGACGATTTATTTGTATGCGACTAACAGAAGCATGAGCAAGTTTTTTCTTAATAAAAGATCTAACAGTTAAATCTTGATGCAGGAATACTGAATAATCCTGGCTATTTGCATACCATCTTGAATTCCAATCCTTTACTATTCCAAGACGTATACCAGTTGGATGAACTTTCTGACCCATTATCTACCCCTACTCGGATTCGGCAACTTTAATTGTAATATGGCAGGTTCTTTTAAGGATATGATTCGCATTTCCTTTAGCTCTTGCCTTAAATCTTTTCATGGTTGCCCCTTCATTTACATAAACGGTAGAAACCTTTAAATCATCGATATCTGCACTTTCATTATGCTCCGCATTTGCAATAGCAGATTCTAAGATTTTTTTAATGATTGTTGCCGCTTTTTTAGAGCTAAACTTCAATATATTAAGTGCTTTTTCAACTGGCATTCCACGAATTTGATCACCCACTAATCTAGCTTTTTGAGCTGATAATGGAGCGTTTTTTAAAATAGCTGAAATTTCCATAACAATCCCTACCTTGATTTCTTATCAGCCACATGGCCTTTGTATGTTCTAGTAGGAGAAAACTCACCTAATTTATGACCAACCATGTTTTCAGATATAAGAACTGGAATATGTAATCGACCATTATGTATTGCAATAGTTAATCCCAACATATCTGGAATTATCATAGATCTTCTAGACCATGTTTTAATCGGTTTCCGATTATTGCTATTTACAGCATCTTCAACCTTCTTGAGAAGGTGATGATCAATAAAAGGACCTTTTTTAATTGAACGCGGCACTCTGATTCCTCTCTATTTTTGCTTACGACGTCTAATAATCATATTATCAGTTCGTTTATTTTTTCTAGTCTTGTATCCCTTAGTAGGCATACCCCATGGAGAAACTGGATGTCTACCACCAGAAGTACGACCTTCACCACCACCATGTGGATGATCTACTGGATTCATAACAACCCCTCGAACTGTTGGACGAACACCTCGCCATCTAGAAGCACCAGCTTTACCAAGTGAGGCTAAACTATGCTCTGAATTCGATACTTCACCTATTACTGCTCTGCATTCAGAAAATACCTTACGCATTTCTCCAGAACGCATTCTTATTGTTGCATGAGCTCCATCTCTAGCAACCAACTGTACAGAAGTACCTGCACTTCTTGCTACTTGAGCGCCTTTACCTGGCTTGAGTTCTACACAATGAACTGTGGTACCCATTGGAATATTTCTAAGCGGCATACAGTTGCCTATCTTTACAGGCACTGTTTCTGAAGAAAGAATTTCTTGACCTACAGCAATACCTTTTGGAGCAATAATATATCTACGCTCACCATCTTTAAATAAAATTAAAGCGATATTAGCGGTTCTATTAGGATCATATTCAATACGCTCTACTACTGCAGGTATATCAAACTTATTCCGCTTAAAATCAATAATACGATAGTGTTGTTTATGACCACCACCAATATGACGAGTTGTGATTCGTCCATTATTATTACGACCACCTGATTTGCTCTTTTTAGCTAATAAAGGAGCAAATGGCTTCCCTTTGTGCAACTCATCATTTTTGACTCGTACTACAAACCGCGAGCCCGGTGATGTAGGTTTTGATTTTACAATCGCCATTGTTTCTACCGTTTCCTATTGACAATACACTTTAATTAAGCAGCTGAAAAATCTATATCATGTCCTGGCTTTAGCTTCACATAAGCTTTTTTCCAGTCAGATCTTTGGCCGACTGAACGACCAAATTTTTTCTGTTTGCCTTTAACATTTAAAACCTGTACAGAATCAACTTCTACGCCAAACATGATCTCTACAGCACCTTTAACTTGTTTTTTAGTTGCTTGTTTTTGTACTTTGAAAACAAATTGCTTATATTTTTCTGCAACATTTGTGCTTTTTTCTGAAATAATCGGTGATTCAAGCACACTAGCTAATTGATATTCCAATGCATTCATAATAAACGCTCCTCCAATTGTTTAAGTGCAGCTGGCGTTGCAATAACTTTATCAGCTGATACTAAAAGAACAGGGTTTAAATTTGCAGCCTCGACAACTTCAACATAAGGTATGTTTCTTGAAGCTAATGCTAAATTAGCATCTACAATATCTACAACTACAAGTATTCTTTTTGCATCTATGTCTTTAATAAGAACATATAAATCTTTAGTTTTTGGGGCTGTTGGAATTATGTCATTACTAACAACTAATCGATCTTGTCTTAGAAGCTCAGATAAAATGGAACGTATTCCAACCCTAAACATTTTTTTATTTAACTTTTGCTCATAATTTCTTGGTCTTGCAGCAAATGCAACCCCACCTGTTCGCCAAACAGGACTTCTAGTTGTACCTGATCTGGCTCGGCCTGTACCTTTTTGTCGCCAAGGTTTTGAACCACCGCCACTTACATCAGACCTTGTCTTTTGTGCCTTAGTACCAGCACGAGCACCAGCTAAATAACGCGTTACTAATTGATGAACTAAAGTTTCATTAAAGGGCTGACCAAAAACAGCTTCATTAACATCAACTTTACTGGACGTATCTTTTTCATTTAAAGCAGGTATTTGCAAACCCATGGCTTAACCTTTATTTCGCATTTTCATTGCGGGAGTAATAATTACATCACCGCCCTTAGCACCAGGGACTGAGCCCTTAACTAAAATTAAATTTCTTTCCGCATCAATCGCATGAATTGTTAGGTTTTGAATGGTTCTCTTTACTGCTCCAAGATGACCTTCCATTTTCTTACCTTTAAATACACGCCCTGGAGTTTGACACATACCAATAGACCCAAGAACTCTATGTGAACGAGAGTTACCATGCGTAGCATCTTGCATACTAAAATGATGACGCTTAATACCACCAGCGAAACCTTTACCTATACTTGTACCTTGCACATCAACAACCTGACCAGCTGAAAACAAATCAACAGGCAACAATTCACCTGTCGTTAAATTTTCACCCTCACCTTCATCAAGTCTGAATTCCCACAAACCTCTTCCGGCAGTCATATTAGCTGCGGCATAATGCCCAGCCATAGCTTTATTAACATTTGATGATTTCTTTTCACCAGCAGTTACTTGTATAGATCTATAACCATCAACTTCTATACTTTTAACTTGACTAATTCTGTTTGAGTCTATTTGTAAAACAGTAACTGGAACAGAAGTACCATCCTCACAAAAAACTCTGGTCATACCACATTTACGACCTATAAGACCTATTGACATCTGCCAATTCCTCTACTTCAATTCAATTTTATTTGGACATCAACACCAGCTGCAAGATCCAACTTCATTAATGCATCTACGGTTTTTTCAGTTGGCTCAACGATATCCAGCAATCTTTTATATGTTCTTAACTCATATTGATCTCTAGCATCTTTATTTACATGAGGAGAAATCAAAATTGTAAAGCGTTCTTTTTTTGTAGGCAATGGAATAGGACCTTTAACTTGAGCACCTGTTCTTCTTGCAGTTTCTACAATCTCACCAGCCGACTGATCTATTAATTTGTGATCAAATGATTTCAATCGAATTCTGATAGTTTGATTAGTCATAATATTTACTCAATTATTGATGCAACAACACCTGCACCTACTGTACGACCACCTTCACGAATTGCAAAACGCAAACCATCTTCCATAGCGATCGGAGAAATTAATTTAACTTTTACAGAGATATTATCACCAGGCATAACCATCTCTACGCCTTCTGGTAAATCAACAGCACCTGTTACGTCAGTTGTTCTAAAATAGAACTGTGGACGGTAACCATTAAAGAATGGCGTATGACGACCACCCTCATCTTTTGATAATACATAAATCTCAGCATTAAAGTGAGCATGTGGTTT
>QVQD01000187.1 GCA_003584875.1 Methylococcales bacterium | reverse complement strand
AATATTATCAATGAGTTATTGTTTCTGAGTAGACTCTAATTAGTGCTGCTGTGCTGAAATAAGTTTAGCTGTGGGTACTGAAGCTCCGCGTGGGATCGTAAGTTGTATCAATTTGGATTGTCGTCATAAAAAGGCGCATCAACAGCGAAAGATATACATTTGTGCCTCAATATCATCCTATGCGAAGCCAATTTATTGATGAAATCACTTAAGACCTAATTTAATCAGTATATTTAAATCAGAGGCTTATCAGCATTCTTCAACATCAAATAGACTAAACACTCAGTATTTTGGTATGATTGCCGTGTTTTTGAATGATTTGACCCACCCCTTTTAATTAATTATCACATCATCACACTGGAGATCCTCAATGCCAATTAAAGTTGCAATCAATGGTTATGGTCGTATTGGACGTAATATCATTCGTGCCTTATACGAATCAGGCCGTACCAATGAAATTCAAATCGTTGCAATCAATGACTTAGGTGACAGCAATACTAATGCTCACTTAACACAATACGACACTGTGCATGGTAAATTTCCTTTTGAAGTGACTGTTGATGGTGACTACATCATTATCAATGGCGACAGAATTAAAGTTTTCTCTGAAAGAGATCCTTCAAAGTTACCTTGGGCTGAATTAGGAATTGAAGTTGTTCATGAATGTACTGGTTTCTTTACCAGCAAAGCGAAAGCCTCTGCGCATATTGCTGCAGGCGCAAAAAAAGTAATTATTTCAGCTCCAGGTGGAGATGATGTTGATGGTACTGTTGTGTTTGGTGTAAACCATGACACTTTAAAAGCATCAGATACTGTTATTTCAAACGCTTCATGCACCACTAACTGTTTAGCGCCTATCGTTAAACCTTTAAATGATATCATCGGTATTGAAAGTGGTTTAATGACAACTATTCATTCTTATACCAATGATCAAGTTTTAACTGACGTTTATCACAGTGATTTACGTCGTGCTAGATCAGCAACTCAATCTATGATTCCTACTAAAACAGGTGCTGCAGCAGCAGTTGGCTTAGTATTGCCAGAGTTAGCGGGTAAATTAGATGGTTTCGCAATGCGTGTACCAACTATCAACGTTTCTGTTGTTGATTTAACGTTTACCGCTTCAAGAGACACAACTATAGAAGAAATTAACGAAATCTTAACTGGCGCATCTAACGGTGCTTTAAAAGGCATTTTAGATATCAATGAAAGACCTCTAGTTTCAGTTGATTTCAATCACAATCCTGCTTCATCTATTTACGAAAAGTCATTAACCAAAGTATTAGGTGGACGTTTGGTAAAAGTACTTTCTTGGTATGACAACGAATGGGGTTTCTCAAATCGTATGTTAGATACCACAATTGCTCTAGTAAATGCTAAATAACGGATCCCCTATCTAATGTTAAGAAGAACCAAAATTTTAGCCACATTGGGTCCTGCAACGGATAAGCCTGGTGTACTTGAAGGCTTATTTCATGCAGGTGTTGACGTAGTTCGTATGAACTTTTCTCACGGTTCTGCTCAAGATCATCTTGATAGAGCAGCAGCAGTACGTGCACTGAGCAAAAAAACAGGCAGACGTGTCGGTATATTGGCTGATTTACAAGGCCCTAAAATCCGTATTGCCCGCTTTACAGATACTAAAGTCTTTTTAAACGAAGGCCAAGATTTTGCTTTAGATATTAACTTTGATCCTTTGGCTGGTGATAATACTCAAGTCGGTATTACCTACGAGCCATTAGCGTTAGAAGTTAAACCAGGCAGTCGATTATTGCTGGATGATGGTCGTATCGTATTAGATGTTGTTAATGTTGAAAACATGCGCGTTAACTGTAAGGTTGTTGTAGGTGGTGATTTATCTAACAATAAAGGTATTAACCTGTTAGGTGGTGGCTTATCAGCGGCGGCATTAACTGACAAAGATAAAGAAGATATTAAAACTATCGGTATCATGCAATGTGATTATGTGGCGGTATCTTTTCCACGTTGCGCAGAAGACTTGAATGAAGCCCGTCGTTTATTGGTTGCTGAAGGTTGCTACGCAGGCATCGTGTCTAAGGTTGAGCGTGCAGAAGCTATCGTACCTGACGTCATGGATGAAATCATCTTAGCATCTGATGCTGTGATGGTAGCGCGTGGAGATTTAGGTGTTGAAATTGGTGATGCTAATTTGCCAGCAGTACAAAAACAATTGATTAAACGTACGCGTGAACTCAATCGTGTCGCTATTACTGCAACGCAAATGATGGAATCAATGATCGAAAATCCAATTCCAACTCGCGCCGAAGTATTTGATGTCGCAAATGCTGTTTATGATGGTACAGATGCCATTATGTTGTCAGCTGAAACTGCGTCAGGTAAGCATCCTATTCGTGCTGTTGAAGCAATGCACCGTGTTTGTATAGAAGCTGAAAAACAACGTAGCGTTCGTGAATCAGATCATCGTATCAATATTCAATTTGAACGTGATGATGAAGCGATTGCAATGTCTGCTATGTATATGGCGAATCATACTAAAATCAAAGGCATCGTGTCTTTAACTGAGTCAGGTTCAACCGCATTGTGGATGTCGAGAATTAGTTCGGCAATTCCTATTTTTGCAATGAGCTCACATGAGACGACACTAGGTAAAGTTACTTTATACCGTGGTGTATTCCCAGTGTACTTTAAAATTGAACCTAACCAGGATCATGCTGAAGTGAATCGGAATGTAGTGACTGAGCTCAGAAAATGGAACAAAGCTACCGATGGAGACAAATACATTATTACTAAAGGTGATTTAAATGGTGTCCAGGGCGGCACTAATGGCCTGAAAGTGATAGTAGTTGGCCAAGGTTTAACGCCATAGTTTCATAAGGTAGGAATTGGTTATACAAATAAGCCCCGTTTTACGGGGCTTATTTGTTTATGAGGCATTATTTATTTTACAAAACAACTTTTCTCTGCAGATGCTTCTGCATCTTTAATGCGTTTTCTTAGGTCCTTAGATTGAGCAGGATCTCTGAAAACTGCACCGGCATCACCCGTTTGTCCTTTACTTAAATAAGTAAAAGTCTTAGCCGCTTCAAATTCAGAAAAAGTCATTTTTTCAGCGATCTTATCTATCTTACAGCCACAAGCATATTGGGTGACGTAAGTAAGCCCACCATGTTGAGCAACGCAATTTAATACATATTCAACTCTATCACGAGTCGGATAATCATTGGTCAAGGGTGCGGGTTCCGCAACGACAGGAGTTGCAGTAGTCTCAGTTTTTTCTTCTATAGTGGAACAGCCGATTAAGAAGCTGCAAAGTGATAAGCAAATAATAGTGGATAGATATTTTGTTTTCATGAATTAAATGTGAGTTATAGGTTAATGGATTAGCAACGGACATTTTAATAGGATGCGCTTCGCTGTCGATCAGAACATCCTATAAGGATGTTTTTTTATTCAGTAATCTTTGTCAATTTACTGTGTGCCATAGAATAACTAAAGTACACAATCAAACCTAGCACTAACCATATTAAAAAACGCAACCAAGTTAGCGCAGGTAAAAAAGCCATCAGTGCCCCGCAAGATAACATTCCAAGTATCGGAAGTAATGGGCTGAAGGGCGTAGTAAAGGGCCGATGCATATTAGGTTGAGTAATGCGTAAAACTATTACCCCTAAGCAAACCAAAACAAACGCCGCTAAAGTACCAATATTAACCAATTCGGCTAAATCACCTAAAGGAATAAAGCCTGCGATTAGCGCCATAATTAGACCGCAAAGTACGATAACGCGGATAGGTGTTTGGGTATTAGGATTTAATTTACTAAAGAAAGCTGATAACAGTCCGTCTCTAGACATAGCAAATATAATCCGCGTTAATCCGTAATATAGCACTAACATGACAGTCGTCAATCCAGCAATCACACCAGTCGATATTAAAGCAGAAGCCCAGTTGTAACCTAAAAGCGTCAATGCGTGTGCAACTGGTGAAGAAACATTGAGGTCAGTGTAAGGCACAACTCCCGTTAATAATCCAGCAACAATAATGTAGATGATAGTGCAAAAAACCAGTGAGGTAACAATGCCAAAAGGTAGGTCGCGTTGGGGATTTTGAGCTTCTTCTGCGGCAGTTGAGACCGCATCAAAACCAACGTAAGCAAAAAATACTAAAGAAGCGCCGGCTAAAACCCCTGTAGTTTTACCATCTGGTAAGGTTTGAAACCAACCAAATGGCATAAATGGATGCCAGTTGTCAGGATGCACATTGAATACGGCAATTCCTATAAAAATACTGATAGTGATTAATTTAACGATGACCATCGCGTTATTAGCTTTAGCGCTATGTTTAACGCCGATAATTAATAAGCCCATGAGTAATAGAATAATTCCGAAGGCAGGTAAATTGATATAGCCTCCTAGCTTGGGTGCTTTAGTTAGCATATCCGGCAGGCCAAAACCAATGGCAGTCAAGGCATTATTAAAATACCCCGCCCAGCCATTAGCTACTGCAGCTACTGAAATTCCGTATTCCAGTAGTAAATCCCAACCGATAATAAAGGCTAGTAGTTCTCCAAAGGCGGCATAACTGTAGCCATAAGCACTACCACAGCCACCAACAGCAGCGGCTAACTCTGCATAGGATAGGGCGGCAAAGGCACAGGCAAGGCCTGCGATAACAAACGATAAAATAACCGCAGGGCCAGCTTGTGTGGCGGCGGCAATGCCTGTTAAAACAAATATTCCGGTACCAATAATAGCTCCAACACCAAGAAATGCTAAATCCCACGCTGATAAGCAACGATTAAGACCTTTAGTGTAAGTGTCATGAGGGGCAATTGGTTTAGTGCGAAAAATTTGCAGTGACATAATGATTAGCTCTTGTATTGTTAGTCAGTGTAATTACTATACTGAATTATAAGTGTCTTTTCTGTATTAATACATTGACTAATTGATGTATAGCAATAATAAACCAATTTAACGAACGTAACACAGTAATGAAGATTTACTCTCGTTTGTCCGCGCTGAGCACCGCAGGTTTTGTTGGGAATAGCCGGTAGGGTTGCTGCATGGATGCCGCGCGTCGGGAGGAGGGCAGGAAGAAGCTGCAATCAAGCCGCCTTCGGGTGCGATTCCCGATTAAAACAATCGTCGCGATAGCGATCTCTTTATTTGTTATTTAAATCACTAAATTGTTAGATAACCTAAGTTTGTTAATAATTTCTGCATAATTTAATGCTTTAGCTATATCGCACAGCAGCCTAAAACACTAGAAAGTGCTGTACAAAATAGTGTAAAACACAAGCTCATGATAAAATTACAAGTTTTGAAAGTAGTCGCCTCTTTTGTTTGGAAGTGGGACACATTAATTTTAATGCCAAGTGTTTATTTAGTCGTTGAGAACTTATAGTAATGAAAATTCGTCCCCTCTTAGTTAGTTCATTGTTGTTGATTCTGGTTGTCGGCAATACTTATGCAACCACTTATACCTTACCCCATATTAAAGGCGATAGAGTGGTTGCTTCATCTACTGGTGAGACGGTCACGATAACTGTTGAGCAAGACCAAACTTTATTGGATATCGCTAAACGTTTTAATTTGGGTCAAACTGAAATTGTAACCATAAATCCAGGTCTTGATCGTTGGCTTATAAAAAAAGGTACGGTTGTGCGATTACCTAATAGGCGAATATTGCCTGATTCACCGCATGAGGGTATCACCTTAAATGTCGCTGAATACCGTATGTATTATTACCCTTCTGATCAGCCAGGCACAGTTAGATCCTATGCGCATGGCGTTGGTAGACAAGATTGGAAAACACCTTTAGGTAAAACCAGCATCATTAAGAAAGTAAAGGATCCTGCTTGGCATCCACCTGAATCAATTCGACGTGAACATGCCGCAAATGGTGATCCCTTGCCAGAAATAGTGCCGCCAGGTCCGCATAATCCTTTAGGTGCTTATGCTTTGTATCTTAATTTACCGGGTGACTACCGTATACATGGAACCGATATTGATAAAATATTTGGTATCGGTATGCAGATTACTCATGGTTGTGTACGTATGTATCCTGAAGACATCAGTGCTTTATATCAGTCAGTTGACGTAGGTACCCCTGTTTATATAGTCAAACAACCTGTAAAAGTAGGCTGGTTAAACAACGTATTGTATGTTGAAGCACATCCTGATTTAGAAGGTGAAGAAAAAACCCAAGATGAGCGCTATGCGATCGCCTTATCTCTAATAAGACAAGAAAATAATCAAGTGCTTCCTGATTTTGATCAAGTAGTTTTAAATAAAGCACTTAAAGATTTAGATGGTACTCCCACTCCTATTTACGAAAGATTGCCACCTTTAGAGGGTGAAGTCATCGATCCAGCGGTGAAAGCTGTGCCTGTCATAAAAGCTCCGGCTATTGCTTCTAATGTAGTTAGTAAAAAACCCGTTATTGCTAAAGCAAGTAAAGCAAAATCGACGGAGCTTGCTATGGCTAGTAAAAAAACAAAGTCTACAGCATTGCTAGCAGCTAATGATGTAAAGAAAATCCCAGTAAAGCAGGTTAGTAAAGATAATAAAACTAATAAACCAGCTATTAAAACGGCAAGTAATAGCCGATCTTCTGGCGGTTCGCCAGGTGGCTATTATCACGGTGATTAAATCATCCTAAATAGTGGGAGCTGACTTAATTTCGATGTGGCCTAGGATAATTAATGGTTTGCTTGCTGCTATTTCTTGATTCGACTGCGTTACAAAGAAGCTACTTGCTCCGTTTTAATTTCTAAGGATAAATAAAATTGTTATTTAGCTTAACCTCCACAGCGTTAATATAAAGTCAGTTTCAATAGCAAATTTTTCGCTGTTATTAAGCGCTAGTTGAGTTTCTTCATTAGCGTGCCAAGCAAAGGGTGTCATTTGTAATAATGACGCTCTTTGCTGGGAATCAGGAGTTATTTTGTAACTGATACGTTGTGTGGTTAAGCGATCAAAACCTAGTGGCGCAATACTTTCTTCTGAGTGCGCTTTAACTTCGCTATATATAAATTCTTTTAATTGCCAAAGATGACGAGGGCCCGGTGTTACGGTTAACAAATGACCGTTGCTTTTTAATATACGCTGGAGTTCTTGGTCATCTGACGGGGCGAATATTCTTAGCACCATATCAAAGCTTTGATTCGGATAAGGTAGGCGGTTACAACTACCGACAATAAATTTTGTGCAGGGCTGTTTTTTAGCTGCAGCAGCCACTGCAAATTTTGCTATATCAACACCTTGCAAGTTGAGTTGCTCACTATTCTTGCAATATTCAACGATCTTTCTATTGTAATAGCCTTCACCGCAACCTAAATCTAATAAAGACAGTATTTGCTGCTGACTGTGAACGACATCAATCATCATCGCTACGGCTTTGGCCATAGGTTCATAAAATCCCGCTTCTAAAAATTGCCGCCTAGCGATCATCATGGCTTTGTTATCGCCAGGTTCCTTAGAATGTTTAAATTGTACAGGCAATAAATTTAAATAGCCCTCTTTGGCTACATCAAAACTATGCAGTTGTGGGCAAGCGTAACTTTTACCACTTGCCTGTAAGGATAAAGCTTCGCTACAGACTGGACAGCAATATAAAAGTGTAGATTGGGTAGATGATGGCAAAATAAAGATTACGCTTTGGAGTTGGATTAAACTTATTTTATAACGTCAGCAGTTATTTTAATACCTATAAGCCGCTTAGCTTTGTTATAAGTTATTAAGTTAGCTAACTTAAGACCTTACATAATAAAGTTAAGCCTTGCACACCGTGTCGTCTTAAGTTGATAGCCTGTAGTTTTGTTTGCGGTCAGCTCCTAGTCGGCTCCTTAATTTATATTGGGAGCGCTTAATATTTGCTAAAGAGCATGTGATACCGTTTAGGATAATTCTTTGAAGTTGTGAGGATGGCTTCGCTATGGTGTATGCCAAAGGGTAGCGAATTAAGTAATATCTGGTTATTAGCTTTAACCATTGATAATGTAAGGATAATTCTGTAGACTCAGCTTTCGTTCTAGTTAAATGAAAATAATAACTTAATTCTGAGACTTACTGGGGAGCAGTTATGACTACTATAATAAATAATGCACGTCGTCGTTTTATGGTTCAATCTGGACTAGGTTTACTGGCATTATCAGGCATGCCTAGTTTTTTGCAGGCTATGGAAGCTATGAAGGAAATGCCCAGAATACCGGCTCGTAAGGCTAACCCTAATTTTAAGGCTGATGTAGAATTTGATTTGTATTGTAAACCTAACAAGGTTTCAATATTAACGGGAGCTAAAACACAAGTGTTGCAATATAGCGCTCTGTTAAAAACAGGCCCTAAAGAAACCCTAGTTAATATTCCTGGTACCTATCTTGGGCCGATCATCCACTTACAAAAAGGTCAAAAAGTTCGCATCAACTTACATAATGGCTTAACTGAAAGTTCTGTTACACACTGGCATGGTTTACATGTGCCAGCTGAAATGGATGGTCATCCTATGTTCGCTATTGATCCAGGCGGAACTTTGGTTTATGAATTTGAAGTACTTAACCGCGCGGGTATGAATATTTATCATCCGCATCCTCATGAAGCTACAGCAAAACAAGTTTATCAAGGACTTGCGGGTGCTTTGTTTGTTCATGATGAAGAAGAGGCTAAATTGGAATTGCCTACTGGTGAATATGAAATCCCCATCGTGATTCAAGATCGTTTATTTGATGAACAAAATCAATTGATCTATGTTCGTAACAAGCATGATCGTATGATGGGTTTTTATGGAGATCGTATACTGGTTAATGGGCAGGCTGATGTAAAGATTGATGTGGCAAGTCGTGCTTATCGCTTGCGAATTTTAAATGGTTCTAATGCCCGTATTTATAAATTAGCCTGGGATGATGGTACCTCAATTACAGTTATAGGGGTTGATGGTGGTTTGCTAGAACAGCCAGAAGTTAAAGCTTATGTCATGTTGGCACCTGGAGAGCGATTAGATGTTTGGGCAGATTTTAGTGGGCGTAGAGTCGGATCTGAATTAATCCTTCGTAGTCTTGCTTTTTCAGGCGTATTGCCACGTATGTCTCAAGGTATGGGTAATATGATGCAGGCTAATTCGCTTCCTGTGGCTAGTGATTACCCTATTTTTACAATTCGTGTCACTCAGAGCGTGAGTGATAGTCCTAAGTTGCCTGCAAAATTATCATCATTTCCGCGTTATCATACTAAGGATGTCGCTAATCCAGAAAAGCCAGTACCTATTGCTATTTCAGAAAGTCCTATGGCAATGCTGCTCAATGGGCGCGCCTATGCAGATAATGACTTTCAAGAATTTGAACGTATTAAGTTAAATACTTTGCAGTTAATAGAAATATTTCATGCTCATGGCGGCATGGGTATGGGGCATAAAGGTGGTGGCATGGGTATGATGGGCGGCATGATGTCTATGGCTCATCCGATACATTTACATGGGCAACAGTTTCAGATTATTAGCCGTAGCGTAAATTCTGAAAAAGCCAGCGACTACGAGACGGTTAGGCACGGCTTTATTGAATCTGGCTTAAAAGATACGGTATTGGTTATGCCAGGCGAGAGCGTCCGTATTATTAAGCCATTTCAAGATTTTAAGGGTGTCTTTATGTATCATTGCCATAATCTCGAACATGAGGATATGGGTATGATGCGTGAATTCTTAGTTGAATAATCACTACAGTATATTTTAGGCAAAAAAAATGCTCATCCCTCCCCAAGGATGAGCATTGAAAACCCTTTTCAGAGTTTTGAAATAATATGGCTATGCCAGGCCATACTATTTCCGTCTTGTCGTTAACCACAAACCAACAAGACGGCTTAATGATGACACAATATTTTTTTTAAAAAAATACGTAGAAATACCTAGTTATAGATTTATTTGCTTAGATGCTATCTAATTAGCAGCTTTTTTGACTTTTCTTACCTTCGTAAATGCTTATGATCAGCCTTCTTTTACAATATCCATGACAGCTAATACACCTTATATTGAACTTCCTATCTGGCCTTATGTTTACGGTCAGCCTTCTGGTTCAGGCAAAATTCGTAGTTATCCTGAAGATTTTATTGTTACTGAACATCTTTCTTTTGAACCTTCTGGCTTAGGTGAGCATGTGTTTTTGTTGGTAAAAAAGACGGGAGAAAATACGGATTATGTGGCTAGACAGCTCGCAAAATACGCTAATGTACGGCAGCGTGACGTCAGTTATGCTGGATTAAAAGATCGTCACGCGGTGACTACTCAGTGGTTTAGTGTGTGGTTGCCTGGTAAGGCTGATCCTGATTGGGCTGATTTCGAAACGGACTCAATCAAAGTTTTAAGAACTATTCGCCATGCTCGAAAATTAAAACGAGGTGTTTTGTCCGGCAATAGTTTTAATTTAATTATTCGTCAATGGCAAGGTGATAAAGACAAGACTCACGAGCAATTAGAGGCGATGAAAGAAGAGGGGATAGCTAATTATTACGGCTCTCAACGATTTGGTCATGCAGGACAAAATGTGAATAAGGCTTTGGCATTGTTTCAAGGCGCTAGTGCTGGAAGAGAACAGCGTAGTTTATATTTGTCAGCGGCACGCTCTTATTTGTTTAACTCTATACTAGCATATCGCGTTAGTCATAAAAGCTGGAATCAAGCTTTAGCAGGTGACACCTATCAATTTGATTTGTCCCATAGTAGTTTTAAATCAGAACAAGCAGATGCAGAAATTTTACGTCGCTTATCAAATAAAGAAATACATCCGACTGGGAGTTTATGGGGTAGGGGAGAGCTGGGTGTTTGTGCAGAAGCTTTGGCTATTGAACAAACTGTGATCGACACTTTTCCTGCATTAGCACAAGGTTTAATTAATTGTGCTGTTGATAATGATCGACGTGCATTGCGGGTTAATGTGCAGGATTTAGCATGGCAATTTATTGACGATACTAGTTTAGAGCTAAGTTTTACTTTGCCACCTGGTAGCTATGCTACAGCGGTATTGAGAGAGATAATAACTGACTAAAAAAGGAAAGATTCAATAAAAACAGGCATCCAGTTTTTGTAGGTTGGGTTAGCGATAGCGTAACCCAATATTTTTTGATGCATTGTGTCGGGTTACGCTATCGAGACTGTGAAAGTATTCTTTTTATTTCCCCGCCCTCGATCCCCCTTTTACAAAGGGGGAAGCTAACTCATAATACTTTCACAGTCGCTATCGCTAGCCCAGCCTACAGATTTTTCTCATTGTTCGTAAATTATAGTGCCGCCACCAATAGCTTCTTCCATTATTGCTGCAATACCATAATCTGGATGTTTAACAGTGTGAATTAACATATTAATATTATGTCTTTTTGTATGAATAATCTTGGATTCATCAAGAATGCAAATGAGCTGTTGTAAATTGATAGATTGTGTTTTCATTTTGACTCGATATGTTAATGGTCTAAAGAAGAATTAAGCTGTGTTAATCATTAATAACTAAAAATGATCGTTAACTTGAATTTGAATTCTGTTTCAAGTGCGAAAAATTTTAATTGTTAAGATCATCATTAACAATTCGTAGTAATACCTATAAGAAGTGAATAAATATTAATGTTGGACATTTCTAAGTGTGGAAGAGTTTTTAGTCAGTCTTTGTTATTCAATGGCATTGTCATCACTACTGTATTTATTTAACAAGCGTAATAGTACTAAAACAGCCCCAGTGCCACCATTTTTTGGAGAGGCAGAACAAAAAGCCAGTACTTCTTGATGTTGTCGTAGCCATAGATTCAAATTGTTTTTTAAAACAGGATACTGGTCAGTCGAACGATAGCCTTTTCCATGAACAATCTGTACGCAACGGTAACCGTTATGTGTACATTCATGCAAAAATTGCAGTAGTTGTTGTTTAGCAGCGTTACTGGTAAGGCCATGTAGATCAATTTCTGCATGTAAGCCAAAATAGCCTTTACGTAATTTTTTTAAGACTGTGGTTTGTAGACCAGATGCGACATAACTTAAGCTATCTTCTAGTCCTACTGTGTCAAGATTAAGCGCTGTCGATAGCGTTAATGGACAAGTTAGCTCGGTGTTTATTTCTTTTGGATAAGGTTTGGGTTTATGTCCAGTCGTTGACATGATTTTGTCGTTATTGACTGGACGAACTTTGCCAATAGACTGGCGAAATAGATCTGAATCTTCTGAAGTTAATGTTTTTTTTACCACGATTGCTGATTTTATTAGGTATTATTGCTAATATATTCAATTTTAGAGCTAATTCTGCTTCAGAGCCAATGAAAATGCATATTTTGTTAAGTAATGATGATGGCTACTTGGCTGAAGGCCTAGTGGCATTAGCTGAGGCTATGAAAGCCCACGCTGAAATTACCGTAGTAGCTCCTGATAGAAATAGAAGTGCAGCCAGTAATTCCCTAACATTGGAAATGCCTTTACGTGCACATACTATGGAAAATGGTTTTATAAAAGTGGATGGTACCCCTACCGACTGCGTTCATTTAGCCATTACTGGTTTGTTAGAGCGCGAACCTGATATGATTTTTGCAGGCATCAATCATGGCGCAAATTTGGGTGATGATGTGCTCTATTCGGGGACTGTGGCCGCCGCAACTGAGGGTCGTTTTTTAGGTTTACCTGCAGTTGCTATATCTTTAGTGGGTACTAATCCAAGTCATTTTCAAACAGCTGCACAAGTAGCCGTGACCTTATTAAAACAACTGATTAATCATCCATTGCCTAAAGATACGATATTGAATGTCAATGTGCCAGATGTCGCTTTCAATGATTTAAAGGGCTTTCAAGCGACGCGACTTGGACAACGACATAAGTCTGAAGCGGTCATTAAAAGTTTTGATCCTCGTGGCCGAGCAATATATTGGGTTGGCCCTCCGGGAGGAGAACAAGACGCTGGTTTTGGAACAGATTTTTATGCCATTAATGAAGGTTATGTGTCTGTGACTCCCTTACAAATAGATTTAACGGCTAATGACAGAATCGAAAACTTAGCAGCTTGGTTACCCTCAAAGGAGACTTTGTGAGTATTAGTCTGCAAGGCATAGGGATGACCTCGTTAAGGACGCGTGAACGTATGATTAAACGTTTGGCGGAGCAAGGCATTACTAACAAAAGAGTGCTGGAAATTATGCGCGATACGCCCAGGCATATTTTTATGGATGAAGCTTTATCGAGTCGCGCTTATGAAGATACCGCTTTGCCGATTGGCTATAACCAAACGATTTCTCAGCCTTATATTGTGGCTAAGATGACTGAGCTATTGCTGGGCTCGGAAGGAAGATTAAAAAAGGTACTTGAAATTGGTACCGGTTGTGGTTATCAGACCGCTATTCTCGCTCAGTTAGTTGATCATGTTTATACAGTAGAGAGACTATTACCCTTACAAAGAAAAGCAAAGCTTCATATTGGCCAATTAAAATTTAAAAACATTAGTTATTTGTATGCAGATGGAAATATGGGCTGGGCAGATTATTCGCCCTTTGATGGCATATTGGTTTCAGCCGCGCCAGCAGAGATACCGACTATGTTATTAGAGCAGTTATCAGTCGGGGGAGTGATGGTTATCCCTACAGGTAGTAGTGGCACGCAAGTTTTACAGCGAATTACACGTACCCAGAGTGGATACGAGACAGAAAATGTAGAAGCCGTTACTTTTGTGCCGTTCCTGTCAGGAGTAGAGTAGTTTTTCACCGGTTGTTGAGAGCATCTAAAGACTTATAACATTAGAATACGAACCAGGATTTTCGACGTCTCCATGATCTGTCTGGCTTCCAATTATCTTTCCATTTTAGAAATTCATCACTTAGCATTGGTTTGGCAATGATATAGCCTTGACCATAAATACAGCCAGCTTTTAAAAGAGCTTCACCTTGCTCTATGGTTTCGATACCTTTTGCTACAACTCGGCGTTTCATTATCGAGGCTAAGGTAATAATGCTGCGAATAATAGCTAATGACTCAGGGTTATCGTCTATTCCGGCTACAAAAGATTTATCCAGCGTCAGAGAATTTACTGACAAACTGCTGAGTGAGGTAAATGATGTTTCGCCCATACCAAAATTATCTAATATGAAACCAATGCCTAGTGCCTTAAGCTCAACTATGATTTCATTTAATTGCTGATGATTGAATAAGCTATGGTCTTCTACCAGTTCGAGTTTGAAATTACCCGGCTTTATATTCGGATATTTAGCCATCATTTGTTTAAAGTGAGTGATAAGGTGTTCTTGTTTTAAGCTTGATAAGTAAATATTGATACTGATCGGTATGTCTAAACCAGCTAATTGCCATTGAGATAAATTACATAGTGCGGCATTGATAACCCAATTATCCAAGTCAATACTTTCAGGTTGATTTATCAATTGTGGTAAAAAAGAATCAGGACTTAATATACCTTTGCTTGGATGATGCCATCTAATTAATGCTTCT
>QVQD01000163.1 GCA_003584875.1 Methylococcales bacterium | reverse complement strand
CTACTCAATGAGGGTTAATGTTTGAACCAATTAATTCTAGCTTAATTGAAAACCAATTCAGTACCTAGAGCATCAGTTAAAGCTTTGGCATAAGCTATTCTTGCAGTTTGTAGAACAGCTGCTTGGGCATTTAATCTAGCTAACTCTTGGTCAACAAATTGGATGCTGGTTAATTGTGCGATTGCTTCTTCTGAAAGGGATTCGGTATCGTAATCTTTATCGTCTATCTTGATAATTGCCATTAGGTTTCTTCTAAGGTTGGTTAAATGAAAAAGGGATATGGAGGGCTTTGTCTTTATTTCAAGCCCTAAGCGTATGTTAAAGTTTGTAGGGCAGTTTATCAAGCAGATTTGGCAAGGCGATTAGATGCTTTTGTCTGATTAACGAAGAGCCAGCTGTAGGCTGTAATAAGACCACCCAAGCGAAGCGCGTGCTGGCATTTCCGGCAATGGATCGATGTGACTGCCGGAAACGCTTTGCTCGCTTTTGCTCGTAAAGCCTTATTCGGCTTATAACTGCCCACATAATTTAAGTCTTAATATAGGTTGGGTTAGCGATTGCGTAATCAGATCATAACGCCCATCCTTACCCCAAAGACCTGCTTATAACGTATAATGGCCAAATTTTATTTGGCTGTTTTAATGTCTGTTACTGATCTTGTTAAACAACTTACTCAACAATTGGCGCTGTGTCTTAATCAAGATAGGCAGGGCTTTAAGCGCCAGTTAGATCGCTTGCGAGGTGATTGTAAAAAAGGCAAGCAACCGCTGGAGCAACTCAATGCTTTGGCTGGTCGCATCGAGCGTTCTGTGGCTAATAGACAAAAACGCTTAGCCAGTTTTCCTGTTTTAAACTTTCCTGACTTGCCGGTCACGGCTAAGAAAGATGATATCGCCAAATTGATTCAAGATCATCAAGTGGTGATTATGTGTGGTGAAACGGGTTCGGGTAAAACCACTCAACTTCCTAAAATTTGTTTATCGATAGGTCGCGGTGCGGCGGGCTTTATTGGTCATACTCAGCCTAGACGTATTGCCGCGAGGACTGTGGCTGATCGTATTGCTGAGGAATTGGGTGAGCCGATTGGTAAGTCGGTCGGTTATAAGATTCGCTTTAATGATAAAACCCATGCTGATTCATTAATTAAGTTAATGACCGATGGTATTTTGCTGGCGGAATCGCAAAACGATCCGTATTTAAACCAATACGACACCATTATTATTGATGAGGCACATGAGCGCAGTTTAAATATCGACTTTTTAATTGGCTATATGAAATGGCTGTTACCTAAGCGTCCCGATTTAAAACTGATTATTACCTCGGCGACCATCGATACTCAGCGCTTTGCTACACATTTTAATAATGCGCCTATTATTGAGGTATCAGGTCGTACTTATCCGGTAGAAATGCGTTATCGGCCTATCGAGCAAAAAGAAGAAGATGACGAGACCTCAGATGATTTGCAAAACGCCATATTAGATGCGGTTGATGAGCTGTATCGGGATTTGCGTGGCGATATTTTAATCTTCTTGAGTGGTGAGCGAGAAATTCGCGAAACCGCTGACTCTTTAAAGAAACATCATCCTACTCTATATGATGTGTTGCCTTTGTATTCTAAGCTGAGTGTAAGTGAGCAAGAGCGGGTCTTTAAGCCGAAAGGTGGTAAGTTGCGGATTGTGCTGGCGACCAATGTTGCAGAAACTTCGTTAACAGTACCGGGTATTCGTGGTGTGATTGATAGCGGTCATGCGCGTATTAGTCGTTACAGTCATCGCAGTAAAATCCAACGATTGCCTATTGAACGTGTTTCGCAATCGTCGGCTAATCAAAGGGCAGGGCGTTGTGGTCGAGTTGCTGAAGGTATCTGTATTCGTTTGTATTCGCATGATGATTATTTAGCCAGACCGGAGTTTACCGAACCTGAAATCATGCGTACCAATTTGTCGGCGGTTATTTTACAAATGACGGCCTTAAATTTGGGTGATATAGAAGACTTCCCCTTTTTAGAACCACCCGAAGATAAGATGATTCGGGATGGTAAAAATGTGCTACATGAAGTTAATGCCTTAGATAAGTCCGGCAAGTTGACTGAGGTCGGCAAGCAATTGGCTAAGTTTCCGACCGATCCTAAATTAGCGCGTATGCTGATTGCCGCAAGCCATGAACATTGCTTGACCGAAGTGGCGATCATTGTTTCAGCCTTGAGTGTGCAAGATCCGCGTGAAAAGCCTGCCGATAAGATGCAGCAAGCTGATGCTAAGCATACGGCTTTTCGTCATCCTGAGTCTGACTTTTTAACCTTGCTGAATGTTTGGAATACTTACGAAGATCAGAAAAAGCATCTGTCGAATAACAAATTACGTAAATATTGTACTGATAATTTCTTATCTTACATACGTATGCGCGAGTGGTTTGATATCCACGCGCAAATCATGCAGGTGATTAAAGGTGATTTAAAAATGCACCCGAATACCGATGGCGCGGGTTATGAGAAAGTGCATCGAGCTTTATTAACGGGCATGTTATCAAATATCGGTTTTCGTCATGATCCTTATGAGTATTTGGGGGCTAGAGGCTTAAAGTTTTTTATATTTCCGGGTTCTGGGCTCCATAAAATCAAGCCTAAATGGATTATGGCGGCAGAGCAAGTCGAAACCAGTAAGGTTTATGCACGTACCGTGGCGAGAATCGAGCCAGAATGGATAGAAGAATGTGCGGGGCATTTAGTTAAACATAATTACTATGATCCCCATTGGCAGAAAAAGACCGGACGTAGTGCGGTTTCTGTGCGAACTTTATTGTATGGCTTGACCTTGCAAGCCGGTCGTAAGATTCCTTATGAGCATGTGGATGCAAAAGCGGCGCGGGAGATTTTTATACGCTCGGCTTTGGTCGATCATGATTATCATAGCAATGCGCCTTTTTATGTGGCGAATCAAAAATTGCTAGAAGAAGTCGGTATTATTCAGCATAAAGGTCGGCGCGTTGATTTAGTCGAAGATGAGCAATGGTTGTATCAATTCTATGATAACAAGTTGCCGCCTGAAATCGTCAGTGGCATTACCTTAGATACTTGGCGTAAAGTTCAAGAAAGAGCCAATCCTAAGATTTTATTTTTGACTAAGGAAGATTTAACGCGCGATCAAGAGCAGGAATATGTCAATGAGTGGGATTTTCCTGATACTTTTCCTAAGGTTTGTTTGGGCACTCGAAACCATGTCAGTATTCCGCTGCAATATCGTTTTGAGCCTGGGCATGATGAAGATGGCGTGACCGCGATTATTCCAGTGCATCAATTAAATCAGTTTAGCCAAAGCGCTTTTGAGTGGCTAGTGCCGGGCTTGTTAGAAGAAAAGTGTGTGGCGCTTATTAAAGGTCTGCCTAAACAGCTTAGGAAACATTTTGTGCCAGTGCCGCAAACCGTAAAGCAATGTTTAGAAATAGAGCCGGATTTTAAAGGTTCGATACAGGAATGGTTGAGTTATCGTTTGCGTATACTGACTGGTGAGGCGATTCCTTTAAATGCTTGGAGTCTAGGGGATTTGCCTTATCATTTACGCATGAATTTTAGGGTGATCGATGAGCAGGGCCAGTTGCTCGATTATGGTCGTGACTTAAAGACCTTGCAGCTTAAATATACCCTTAAGGCAGAAAGCAGTTTTGATCAGATTGCCGCTGATGAGCTGAATTACACCGGCTGTATTCAATGGGCGTTTGATGATTTGCCCGATACTTATCAATTTATACAAAACGGTCTGACCTTAAATGGCTTTCCTGCTATCGTTGATGAAGGCGATGCTGTGGGTGTGCGTATTTTTGATACCGAACAAAAAGCCGCAGTTCAGCATCAAGCCGGATTAATGCGCTTATTTCAGCTGCAATTACGCAAGGAATGTACCTATCTGCTTAAAAATATTCCGCAGTCAGCGGTAGCGGAGCTTAATTATAATCGTTTACCTAAACATCCGCTAACGCCTGTAGTGGGCGATAGTTCTTATAAAAACGATATGCTTACGGCGATTATTTACAGTGTTTTTGTTGAGGGTAAGACTATTCGTACTCAGCAGGCTTTCGAGCAAAGTTTATTGGAGAATAAAGCTGGATTGATGGGGGTTGCTAATCAGGCTGGCAAAATAGCCCTGGATATCATGGCGCTTTATGGCGTTATCAAAAAAGACCTAGAGCGGACTTTGAAGCCGACTGATGCGCTGGCGCAAGATATTAACGAACAACTGAGTTTTCTGGTGTATGCGGGTTTTGTTCGTAATACGCCTTATCAACATTTGCAAGCCATTCCTAGATACTTAAAGGCCATCCAGTATCGCTTGGATAAGTTTGATAATAATCCACAAAAAGCTCAGGAAGTGAGTCGCTATGCCATCCGTTTCTGGAAAGATATAGAGAAAAAGCTTAAGAAGGAATCGGTTATCCCCGAGCAAGATGCTTTTCGTTGGGCAATAGAGGAGCTTCGCGTTTCTGTGTATGCACAGCAACTTAAAACGGCGTATCCAGTTTCAGCTAAGCGCTTGGATAAGCTTTGGGATGAGCGGGTTTAGGGAGAGGCGACAAATTTGTAGGCTGGAAGAAGGCTTTGCTAGCGTAAGCGAGCAAAGTGTTTACGGCAAACAGGTCACAGCCATTAAATTAAGTATTAGTAGGGGCGTATTGCATACGCCCAGTTCGAATATTGTAGATTATAGTGCGTATTTAATAGGGTGCATGTAATACACCAATACGATATTCGTTTGCCGATAACATTAAAACTCCTTGATCAGCTTAGATCGTAGGATGGGTAGAACAAAGTGAAACCCATCAAATACATGTCAGAGGATGGATTTCGCTAGCGCTCTACCCATCCTACGCAACTGATTTGTTGTTTTTCTGTATTTGTGTCGAGTTTTTAGGTTAAAATAGTCGACTTTCAAAGCTGGTATTTGGTCAGCGTTGTTGGCTACTTAAATAGTGGTTGCAACCTGAACTTAGCTTTGAGTGATCTGCAAGTATCCGACGTGTTTCATCCACGCCTTGCCTCTACGGTCAGGGGGTTATTGACAGTAGTTTACGGCAAGGGGTTATCTAATGCCCCAACACGATCTCTCTGTAACATACTCTGTATGTCTACTTGAAAGGGATCACCAAAAAAGTTTTTTATGCCCAACTTTAGAGTAAAAACATGACAGATTTAGCGCACTACAGAAATATTGGTATCTTCGCTCACGTTGATGCTGGTAAAACGACAACTACCGAGCGAATTTTAAAGCTTACCGGTAAAATTCATAAAATCGGTGAAGTACATGATGGCGAAACCACTACCGATTTCATGGATCAAGAACGTGAGCGTGGTATTACCATTCAGTCAGCAGCAACGACTTGTTTTTGGAAAGACTACCGTTTTAATATTATCGACACCCCAGGTCACGTTGACTTTACTATCGAAGTTTATCGTTCACTTAAAGTATTGGATGGCGGTATCGGCGTTTTCTGTGGATCAGGCGGTGTAGAGCCTCAATCAGAAACAAACTGGCGATATGCGAATGATTCAAAAGTTGCTCGTGTTATCTATATTAATAAATTAGATCGTATCGGCGCTGACTTTTATCGCGTTGTTAAGCAAGTTGAAGACGTTTTAGGTGCAGTGCCTGTGGTAATGACTTTACCGATTGGTACTGAAGACGAATTCGTCGGCGTGGTTGATTTATTAACCGAAAAAGCATGGATTTGGGATAACTCTGGTGACCCAATGAATTATGTCATTGAAGACATTCCTGCTGACATGGTGGAAATGGCTAAAGAATGGCGTGAAAAATTAGTAGACCAAGTAGCCGATCAATTTGATGACGTCATGGAAGCGTATCTTGATGGTGAAACTCCAGATATTGAGACTATTAAACGTTGTTTACGTAAAGGTACTATTAATCTTGATTTCTTCCCAACTTTCTGTGGATCTTCTTTCAAGAACAAAGGCGTACAGTTAGTTTTAGATGGTGTTATTGATTACTTACCTTGCCCAACTGAAGTTAATCCACAGCCTGAAGTAGATTTAGAAGGTAATGCAACCGGTACATTTGCTATCGTTGATGCTGAGAAGCCATTACGTGCTTTGGCTTTTAAGATTATGGATGACCGTTTTGGTGCTTTAACTTTCTTACGTATTTATTCAGGTAAATTAGAGAAAGGTACTTCTGTATTGAACACTTTTACTGGTAAAACCGAGCGTATCGGTCGTATCGTAGAAATGCATGCGGATGCTCGTGCTGAACTTGAATCTGCTCAAGCAGGTGATATTGTTGCGGTTCTGGGTATGAAAAATGTACAAACAGGTCACACTTTATGTGATCCTAAATTCCCAGCGACTTTAGAGCCTATGGTTTTCCCTGAGCCTGTTATTTCATTAGCTATTTCTCCAAAAGATAAAGCGGCTTCTGAAAAGATGGGTATTGCATTGGGTAAAATGATCCAAGAAGATCCTTCGTTCCATGTTGAAACTGATGAAGATAGTGGCGAAACCATTCTTAAAGGTATGGGCGAGTTACATCTTGATATTAAAGTTGATATCTTAAGACGTACTCATGGCGTTGATGTAGTTGTTGGTAAACCTCAAGTAGCTTACCGTGAAACTATTACTAAATCGGTTGAAGACGAATACACCCATAAGAAACAATCAGGTGGTTCTGGTCAATACGGTAAAATCAACTACAAAATCGAGCCAGGTGAGCCAGGTACAGGTTTTGTGTTTGAATCAGCTGTTACCGGTGGTAACGTACCTCGCGAATTCTGGCCTGCGGTTGAAAAGGGCTTTAAGAGCATGTTGGATAAAGGCGTATTGGCTGGCTTCCCTTGCTTAGACTTTAAAGTTATCTTAACTGATGGTGGCTTCCATGCTGTGGATTCGTCTGCGATTGCTTTCGAAATTGCTGCTAAAGCCGCGTTCCGTCAGTCAATTCCTAAAGCGGGTCCACAATTGATTGAACCAATCATGAAAGTGGATACATTTACTCCGTCTGATCATGTGGGTGATGTTATTGGTGACCTTAACCGTCGTCGTGGCATGATTAAATCACAAGATGCTGCTGCAAGTGGTGTTCGTATTAAATCTGATGTGCCATTGAGCGAAATGTTTGGCTATATCGGTGATTTACGTACTATGACTTCAGGTCGCGGTCAGTTCTCTATGGAGTTCTCGCACTATATGCCATGTCCTAAAAACGTAGCAGATGAAGTTATTAAAGAAGTAAACGAACGTAACGAGAAAAAGAAATAATAATGACTAGCCGAGTAGGTGACTGCTCGGCTTCATTAGCTATTAAGGATGCTTTAGTTTGGTTAATCTAAATTAAAGCATTCTCATGCTATCCCTTTAGTTATTAAGACTGTCAAAGCTCATTATTTATTTTTTGATAATGACGCATCATCTTTTTATCCATCAAAAACATAAATTAAGCTGTATATGCGGGTTTAATCTGCTTTAAGTAATCTTATGTTATGTAGGGGCGAATTCATTCGCCGCGTGTTAAATTAATAATGTAGAAATATAGGATGTGCTGAGAAACGAAGCGCATCATTAAGTATTGAATTAATTGATACACCTCCTTCCTTGACACATCTTATAACTGCTCACAGGATTGTGGGCTGTGAAGTTGCATAAGTGGAGCCTAAGAAATTAGAGTGTTGGAGCGATAAGGTTGTGGCTACAACTATACTGATGAAGGGGAATAGGTTGTCGATTAACTCAGCGAAAACTTTTAAGATGATTAATTGTCAAGCAGTATCGTTGATTTAATCATTATCTTCTTTGGGTATTTGTCCTCTTAATTCTTCTGATAGCAGCATTTGTGCGCCGGTAATAACCAGTTGTTGGTTCGGGCTTAGGGTATCAGGCACAAAATAACCATCGACAGTGGGCGTATAGTGATTAAGTACTCGGCGACTAAACATTGTGTCTGTACTTTTAATATAAACGATGGCTTGATCCATATACCAGATCAGTGCAGATTTAGGAATCATAACGCCCGTTGTAGCAGTGCTTTGTTCGGGTATCCAAGTGCTAATACTCATGCCCGGAAGTAAACCTTTGTCGTTAGATTGAAAGAAATAACTTTCGCCTTGTGCGACTAAATCAGTATGAGTCGCAGCTGATACAAATTCTGCTTTATGGGCTTTAGTGCGATTGCCTGATGCTTCGATATCAATGGATCGAATAGTGTTTGCAAGGTGTTGGTGAGTGGGTAAGGTAACTTGTATTAGTTTTTTACGGCCGGACAGAAAAGCATCTAATTTAGAGTGGTCGTTTGATGTCACCCAATCAGCTAGTTCTCTCCCCCATAATAGCTGTGCCTCATCCATAATGGCGGCGTTTTGATATTGACTAGCCTCGACTTGAGCCTGGTTAGATTGCCATTGAGCTTGTTGTTCTTGCAGAGAGCGTTTTGAGCTGACACCACTGCTGTATAGTTCTTGCTGACGCTGCGTATTTTGTTCTGATTGCTTGAATTTTGCCTGTGCACTTCGTTGGTCAGTTAAGGCTAATAAATAGCGATGTCGCAAAGCTAGTAAGGATTGGATATTAAGTACTTTTCCGTAAGCAATAAATTCAGCATGATGGCTGGTAGGCTTTAGTATTATGGTTTCTATAGCGGATGATTTTTGGATATCTGAACTTAAAGAAACAGGCGCATGTTCGATAGAGTTTTGTTGCTTGCTTGCTTGGTCATCATCGTCATCTGCATGCGTCCAAGCCGAGCAAAGTAGGGTCAACGAAAAAAGGCAGGCCATTAAAGGTTTGATCATGGTAGTAAAGTAAGCTATTAGTTTGCTGAGATTGAATTATAAGCTTTATTGTCAATTGATGTGGCCAACTATCTACAGTAAAGTTTTTGTAGAGTGGATAAGCGTCAGCGCATACACCGTTTGATTGATATCATTTAATTCTACAAACTCGATGAAAGGGCCCACGATTGAATGTATTCGCTGATTGTCCGTCGACCATACGGTCAATCAATACGCCTGCTACGGCTTGCTTACAGGAACCGTCATCACTTAACACTTGGAAAATAAATGCTTTAAATGTAACTAAGGGCGTGAATACCGAGGAACGTTTATGCGGTGTATTGGTAATAATGTTGGCAATGCTGTCGGCAGAAAAAAACCTCAACGCCTAGTTCTTTAGATTGCAAAAAAGACTTTTTGAAGCGGTCGATTTGCTGCTTAATACGGTTATTTTTAATAGCTGGCATGATCAAGTTATTGATAGGGCTATGTAATGCCTTAATTCTACCAAAATATAATTTTATTATTGGCCTATCTAATTGTAACTTATAGATTAATTACATTTGCGGTAGCAGTATTAGTCCATGCACTCTAAGGATGCGGGTTACGGAATTGTATGAAAGCTGGCATTTTAAATAAGTTGTACAAAAAGCATTACCCACCCCGACTAGATCTCTTACTCAAGTAAAATGATAAATAAACCAAACAATTAATCCTAAAAAACTAACTAACATTAGGACAAGTTTAGTAAATGTGTGAGCAGTGCGTGTAGGTTTTTATGAAAAACGACTAAACAATTCATAGAGTTTAGTTGAAATGCGCATTTTTCAAGCCATTATTAACAAAGATTATCTTATTATTAGCACCCAGCTTGGTCGCTGGGTAGACTGCACACCCTCGGTGTTTTCGAAAGTTTAATAAATGTTCGTAGACATCTACCAAACTTTCGCATCAGTTACCTAAACTTTTGAATTTATTTTTAGAATTTCTAAACGAAAGGCTCGGTTTTGTTGTTATATTAATTAATTTTTAGTGAAGGTTAGGTATTTTTAATAAGCAATTTGTTAGTCGGTTAAGTAGCGTAACCCAACACACGCATTACATCATGTCGGGTTACGATATCACTAACCCAACCTTGGCAACATATTATGCTACAAAAATAGCTTGTGACTTTGGGTTTGTTTTAAAACAAAACTCATGAGTTTTGACTCCTATTCCACCGATTGTCTCATGATTGATCGGTTGTACAGCACACATTTAAGAATAGGAATGCAAAGTTCTAGCTCGGCAATTGTAAAGCCAGCTAGTGTCAGCATATTCTATCCAATACATCCTAGGTATAATAATTAGTGTGGGAGCGGCTTTAGTCCCGATTTCAATTTTGCGGCTGAAACCGCTCCTACAAAATCAATGAATACTGTCGGTAACAACGGAATAGTTAATGTATTATCAAGGCATCAAAAAAATCATCGTAACATGCGTTGTCGATAAAAAACCTAGTCGATTAAATGGCTTACACCCCATCATAGAGCGTATCTTTTTAGCGAGGGGTATTACTACCAATACCGATCGGCGTGGAAACGATAAAAATCACCGTAGGGGCGTATTGCATACGCCCTTTTAAAATAAGCTCTATAACATTGGACTTTCAATGTAGGGCGTATGCAATACGCCCCTACGATCTTCACCACAATGTTATCGTTCGCGCGCGGGAATGCTGACAATTATTTGTGTAGATACCTATGTTAGCAAAGAGGGGGGCAAAAATCAGAATACTTTCACAGTCTCTGGCGCTTATTCACTCTATAGTTTATGGAGATTACTATTTTGTGCAAATGCTTGACTGTGGGCAGTGCGCTCCACGTGGGAATGTTGAAAATAGCTGCGTAACATCACTTAATAATAGGCAAAAAAAAGCCCTGGCTGATATTCATCAGCCAGGGCTCAACTTTTAATCTAAAAGATTAGATCAATTAGTTGCTAGGTAATGCAAATACAGTAAATGCACCACCTTGTTTTGTGAAAGATCCCAAGCTTGCGTAAGCACCAGTAGCGCCTAAACCTTCTTGTGAAATCTTAACAGCAATTTTTTCTAATTCAGCTTTTTTAACTGGATCAGTTTCAGCTGCTGCTTTAGCTTGAGCTTCTTCTAGTTGTTTGTTGAAGTCGGTAGCAATACCGATACCAGCCCAACCGCCGATACCTGAAAGAACGCCAACATATTGTTTGCCGTTGTAGCTCCAAGTATTTACGTTACCGATGATGCCTGATGGTGTTTTGAATTTATATAATTCTTTACCAGTTTTAGCATCAACAGCTTTCAAGTAACCTTCTAAAGTACCGTAGAATACTACGCCACCAGCAGTCGCTACAGAACCTGACCATACAGAGAATTGCTCTTTGTTAGACCAAGCAATTTTGCCTGTTTTAGCGTCATACGCAGTGAATTGACCTAAGTTGGTTGTTCCGTCTGGTTTGCCGGTTAAAACGTCAGCGCCAGCAGGTAACATGTCTAAAGTAGCACCTACATAAGGTTGGCCAGCAGTATATGAAACTTCGAATGGTTCGTAGTTCATACATAAGTGGTTACCAGAAATGTAGAACAAGCCAGTTTGTGGAGAGTAAGAAACTGGTTGTTGGTTTTTACTACCTAACGCAGCTGGGCATACGCCGTCAGTTCTAACGTCTTCGCCGTTTTGTTCGGTAGAATATTTAGAAACAACTTGTGGACGACCAGTAGTCATGTCAACGTGTGAAGCCCAGTTAACTGATTTATCGAATTTTTCAGCTACTAGTAATTCACCAGTTTCACGATCTAAAGTATAACCAAAACCATTACGGTCGAAATGCACGATAGTTTTGTGTAGTTTGCCTTTAACTTCTTGGTCAACTAAAACTGTTTCGTTAATGCCGTCAAAATCCCACTCATCATGAGGAGTCATTTGATAAACCCATTTAACAGCACCTGTGTCAGCGTCACGAGCCCATAGAGACATAGACCACTTGTTATCACCAGGACGTTGTACAGGGTTCCAAGTAGATGGGTTACCTGATCCGTAATAAATTAAGTTTAATTTAGGATCGTAGCTAGTCCAGCCCCAAGTAGTACCACCACCAATTTTCCATTGGTCACCTTGCCAAGTTTTGATACTTGAGTTAGCGCCTACAGGAGTAACTTTGCCGTTTTCCCATGTAGTAGTTTTAGCTGCATCGATCAAGGTATCTTTATCTGGTCCAATGCTATAGCCTTTCCATTTTAGTTTTCCAGTGTTGATGTCATAAGCTGCTAAAAAGCCGCGAACACCAAATTCACCACCAGAAATACCAGTTAAAACGGTGTCTTTAACAACTAAAGGTGCGTTAGTGTTAGTCATGCCCAATTTAGGGTCACCGTTTTGTACACTCCAAACGCGTTTACCAGTTTTAGCATCTAAAGCAGTTAAAACAGTGTTTGATTGTTGTAAGAAAATTTTGCCATCGCCATAAGCTAAACCACGATTAACAGTGTCGCAGCACATTACAGGAATAGTTACGTCAGCATCTTGAGTCGGTGTGAACTCCCAAATAACAGCTTGTGTTTTTTGGTTAAGTGCATAAACAGTGTTAGGGAATGGTGTGTGGATGTAGATAACGTCGTCAACAACTAATGGACCACCTTCGTGACCACGTAATACACCTGTAGAAAAAGTCCATGCAGGTTGTAGATTTTTTACGTTGTTAGCGTTAATTTCATCTAATTTGCTGTAACGTGTGCCGGCATAATCGCCACCCCAAGTTGCCCAGTTAGCTGAGTCTTTGGTAAGGGCGTCAACGCCACTGTTAGCAGTTGATATTGCAGGTGCAGCTAATAATGCAGCAACACTTGAAGCAAGCAGCCAACTTTTTAAAGGCTTCTTCATATTTTTTCTCCTGGTATTCTGTTAATTAGACAAAATACTTGATTATGTTTTTTAAGACTAATATTAGTTTTTGGGTGATATTTCGACCTTATTAAGGTAAAAGATCAGTCACTCCAAGCGAGTAGATTTAATTATTTTGCCTAAAAAGTCAACTTTTAAAAGCGTAATCGTATTAAGGCAAACGCTAGCTTGTTATTCATGTTTCTGTTTTATGGGTGTTTTGTAGTTATCCATAATAAAGTAAAAGTAAGTTATAGTTGTCAAAGTTACTAGATGGGATGCGGATTGTAAGAGAGGAATTGATATGATCTGAGGTACTCTTCATAGGATTAATAAAAACCTAACAGGGGTGCCATTAAAGAGTTTCTATTCGATAACCGATATTATTCCAGCATAAAACTGCACCAGCGTCTTTACTCCAAGCTGATAAAACAAAGCGTTGAGCAGTTTGGCCGTCGATTAAAAATTCATGGATATTAGGTCTGTGAGTATGGCCGTGAATAAGCCGCATACAACCATGTTCTTTCATGACGCAAATCACTGTTTCTTGGTTGACGTCCATAATGGATTGTGTTTTTTTGCGTTTGTGAAGATAGCTGCGAAATCGATACCAGCGAGCAGCTAATAATCTTAATAGTAAAGGTTTGGACAGCACATTTTGCTGCCATTCAGGTGTGTGTGATTTACTGCGAAAGGCTTGGTAAGGAAGATCGTCTGTACATAATAAGTCGCCATGAGTCAGTAATGTAGGTGTTCCCATCAAATCAATCGTTGCATAATCATTTAGTAACGAGACTCCAGTTTCTAAACAAAAACGCTGACCCAGCAAGAAGTCTCGGTTACCGGGTTGAAAATAAACCCTAGTGCCAGATTGAGTCAGTTTTTTAAGTTGATTGCGAATTTTAGAGTTAGGTGGGGTCGGATCATCATCGCCTATCCAGGCATCGAAAAGATCGCCCAGAATATAAAGAGTCGAGGCTTGGGGAGCTCTTTTCTCTAAGAAATCAAGAAATCGACGGGTAATTTCAGGTTTATCTAAGGAAAGATGTAGGTCGGAGATAAATAGGATGTCTTCGGACAAGGTCAGGCTCGGTTGATTGATTGATTAAAAGCAGGCTTAAGGTAAAAGGTGCAAGGCAAATGTGTATGTTTGATTTGTTTTTCGCCTTGCGCCTTTCGTCTTTTGCCTTATTTTACAACTTCTGCTTTCTCAATAACGATGTCAGTTTTAGGTACATCTTGATGACCACCACGATTGCCGGTGGGTTGAGTCGCCATAGCGTCAACGACATCCATGCCTTCAATGACTTCGGCAAATACTGCATAGCCCCAGCCACTGGCATTTTTGCTTCTATGGTTTAGGAAATCGTTATCTTTATAATTAATAAAAAATTGCGCAGTGGCAGAGTCAGGATCGTTAGTTCTGGCCATTGCTACAGTGCAACGATTATTTAGCAGGCCATTGTCCGCTTCATTTTTAATAGGATCATGAACGGACTTTTGTTTAAAGCTGGTATCAAAACCACCGCCTTGAGCCATAAAGCCAGGAATGACTCTGTGGAAAATAGTGCCGTTATAAAAGCCTTCGTTAACATACGTTAAGAAGTTAGCTGATGAAAGAGGAGCTTTATCCGAATTCAACTGAATAACGATCTCTCCTGCGCTGGTGGTTAATTTAACTTTGGTTTGAGTGTCTGTCATGGTTTTTTCCGTTGCAAAAGAGAGTGTTGTCATTAAGGATAGCATCAGTGAAAGAATGATGGTGTGCATAAGTTTTTCCTTGTGTGTGATGCGAATTATAGATTTTAGGTGTTTTTATCTTGAAAGAGAAGTGGTGGCTTGGTAAATTGTAGCTATTGTTGTTTAGTAATATTGCTGTAATGCCTTTATTTAATGAAATATGTTGAAAATATATAATACTTTGACCCGAAAAAAAGAAATCTTTAGTCCGCGCGTTGAGGGTAAAGTTGGTTTATATGTTTGTGGAATGACCGTCTATGATTATTGTCATGTGGGTCATGCAAGAGTTATGGTGGTCTTTGATATCGTAGCGCGATATTTTCGACATTCTGGTTATGACTTAACTTATGTACGAAATATCACCGATATTGACGATAAGATCATTCAGCGAGCTTATGAACAAGGTATTTCTATGGCTGAGTTGACGGAGCGTTTTATTGACGCCATGCATGAAGACGAGCGGGCGCTTTCGGTATTGCCACCAGATATTGAGCCTAAAGCGACGCAATCAATCCCG
>QVQD01000127.1 GCA_003584875.1 Methylococcales bacterium | reverse complement strand
TCGTTCGCGCGTGGGAATGCTAACAATTATTTGTGTAGATACCTATGGCTAAAGAGGGGAAATAAAAGAATACTTTCACAGTCTGGATAGCAAACCACCGCACACAATTAATATGCTTTATCCCGCTTAGCTCTTAATAGTAAAGTACCAACACCTTGATCGGTGAAAAGTTCAAGTAGCACGGCATGATCTACGCGACCATCGATAATAAGTACATTATTAACCCCACCTTTAAGTGCGTCAGTTGCGCAGCGGGTTTTAGGGATCATTCCACCTGAGATAGTGCCATCTGCAATTAAATCATCGATGTCTTGTAGGGATAAGTTGGTTAGCAACTTTTCTTGTTTATCAAGTATGCATGCAGTATTGGTTAATAAGATAATTTTTTCAGCTTTTAATACTTCGGCAAGCTTACCTGCGAATAGATCGGCATTGTTATTATAAGATCGGCCGTCTTCGCCTACTCCGATAGGGGCTAACCTAAGTCAATGATTTCTGTATCATCAGTCTCTAGTGAGGTGTGGTGTTGCTGTATCTTTTTAGCGCGAATGAAATCAACACCTTTTCCTGTTAAGCCTACCGCTTTGCCTAATTAAATTAACAATTTCCTTATTAACTAAGCCGCCCAGTACCATTTCAACGATATCCATAGTCTCGTTGTCAGTCACTCTCATACCATCAACGAAACGGGTAGATTTAACCAATTTGAGGGTCGCCGCCATGCACAAAAATGGATTAAAGCCATCCTGTCCTCGTTTAGAAGGTATATTAACGACGCCTTATCACGTGCGGCACTGAATAGTAAAGCTCCAATTCTTTGATGACTAAGAAGTCTGTAAGTCTTAGTCTAAGTAGCGTAGGGTATTCCGACAGTCACTTATAAGATTAAAAATAATCAAACATAAAAAGCATTGCTGGTGAATTTTAGAATTTTCTTATAGACAATTTGTTATACTTGAAAACGAGCAAGCTATACGAAAGCATTTTTAGTGAATTCAAAAGCTGTAATCTATTCATCAATTTTAGGTAACTTATGTCAACAATTATCAATTCTCCCAATGGTGGTCTAGCTAAAGGTAACGTTGGTAACGCTAATGACTTCGTCGGCAATCCAACTGATGACTATATTTATACCTCATTTGGAAGCAAAATTTTTGGCTCATTTGGTAATGATTATATTGATGGGGGCTCTACGGGCACTATAAGTGATGGTGCTAGTACCATCGATTATTCAATGCTCACAGGGGCAGCAACTACTTTAACTGCTTTTTCGGTAAATCTTGCGACAGGTATTGCAACATTCACTGTTGGTGCAAGTAGCTATACTCAGTCTTTAAAAAACATTGATAACGTCTATGGTGTGACTGGCAAGAGCGGTATAAATACCTTTACAGGTAATTCTAACAATAATATATTTGGGGCTGATGGACTTAGTGATACTTTTGTGGGTGGTGGCGGATTTGATACCGTTGATTTTTCTAGTGAAAAATCTGGGGTAACTGTTGATCTGTCAAAAGGCACGGCAAAAATCGGAACAATCTCTGATAAGTTGACGGGTATTAGTGCTGTATATGGCTCAACATCCGCTTCAAATACAATGACAGGTGATGCTAATAATAATGTTTTTCTTACAGGGGGTAAGGGCGATATTGTTATTGGTGGTGGCGGTATTGATACCTGCGCATACAAACCATCATCTTCGAATATACTCGCTAATGCAGCTTCATATTCGATTGGCGTGACAACAAGCAATCAAATATACGTAGGTCTTGCTATTAATCCTACAGTCAATGTTGACATATTGACCAACATCCAACGCTTACAATTTACTGACAAAAATTTGGCTTTTGATATAAATGGCAGTGCAGGCACTTTAACTGGCAATGCAGGAATTGTTGAAAAAATATTAGGCGCAGTATTTGGACAAGACTCTCTTCAAAATCAGCAATACATAGGCATAGGTTTGAGCTATCTTGATAAAGGTACAACTTATTCACAACTCGTTAATTTAGCCTTAGCCGCTCAAGGTTTAAGCACTCCTAGTGATGTCATTACTAAAGTTTGGAATAATATATTAGGAGCTGATCCCACTCAATCCCAGATTTTAAATATAATTTCATCGGGTATTTCGATGAATGCCTTTGTTATGCAAGCAGCTGATAGCGTATTTAACACATCTCATATTGATGTAGTTGGAATTCAAAAGCACGGATTAGCTTATACGCCTGGAATTATTTACTAATGATTGACGTTACTGCGTAACATGAGTTTTTATCTGCAATTGTATGGCTTAATGTTAGTTGATGACATGCGCATTCATGGATTTAGTGTTTTTAAATGAGTGATTCATTACTCAAAAACTAATAACTATTGTTTTAAGCTGAAATATTGAGCTAATGTTGAGGTGGTGAATGCTGATAATCTCAATATTATCTATCACATTGGTAAAATCCCGAGGGTTTTTCATGGCGGTACCTATCACGTTGGCAAAAACTCCGCCAATGCCGGTCGGGGTTTACAACCCCGACCGAAATGTTTGAAAAAAACCTAAGCATTACTTTATAACTAAAGTTAGTAACCTATGGTCGCAGTTCTTTCAAAGATAGATGCAATATCAAACTTAAAGACGGGGTGGAGTTTCAAAACAATTATTATTTAAGAGCAGCATTGTAGGCCGGAATAAGACCATCTAAGCGTAGCGCATGATGGCGTTTCCGGCAAAGGATCGCTACCTATGCCGGAAACGCTTTACTCACTTTCGCTCGTAAAGTCTTATTCCGGCCTACAAGTTAAGGCAGTCCCCTTCTATTAAGGAGCATAGGTATCTACACAAGTTTCTTATCGGCGTGGAAACGATAAAAAATACCGCAGGGGCGTATTGCATACGCCCTACGATCTTCACCACAATGTTATCGTTCTCGCGTGGGAATGCTAACCATTATTTGTGTAGATACCTATGGCTAAAGAGGGGAAATAAAAGAGTACTTTCATTGTCTTGATAGCAAACTACCGCATACAATCAATGAGCTTTATCCCGCTTAGTTCTTAATAATAAAGTACCAACCCCTTGATCAGTAAATAATTCTAGTAGTACGGCATGTTCTACCCGACCATCGATAATATGTACGCTATTAACCCCACCTTTAAGTGCGTCAGTTGCGCAGCGAGTTTTAGGGATCATGCCTCCTGAGATTGTGCCATCTTCAATTAAATCATCTATATCTTGGAGAGATAAGCCAGTTAGTAGATTTTCTTGTTTATCAAGTATGCCTGCAGTATTGGTTAATAAAATGAGTTTTTCTGCTTTTAATACTTCGGCAAGTTTACCTGCGACTAGATCGGCATTGATGTTGTAAGATCGGCCGTCTTCGCCTACGCCAATGGGAGCGATGACGGGAATAAAATCGCTACGTCCCAACATATCGACTACCGCTGGATCGATACTACTGACTTCGCCGACATAACCTAAGTCAATGATTTCTGTATCATCAGTCTCTAGTGAGGTGTGGTGTTGCTGTATCTTTTTAGCGCGAATGAAATCGCCATCTTTTCCTGTTAAGCCTAAGGCTTTACCGCCATTTTGATTAATTAAATTAACAATTTCTTTATTGACTAAGCCGCCCAATACCATTTCAACGACGTCCATCGTTTCGCTGTCAGTTACTCTCATGCCATCAACGAAACGGCTAGTTTTACCTAGTTTGGTTAATAGTTGGCCAATTTGAGGTCCACCGCCATGCACAACGATTGGATTAAGCCCAACTGATTTCATTAATACGATGTCGCGAGCAAAGCTGTTTTTGAGTGCCTCATCAATCATGGCATTGCCACCAAATTTAACAACGATCGTTTTGTCTTTAAAGCGTTGAATATAGGGAAGGGCTTCAATAAGTACATCGGCTATTTGGTGAGCAGTTCTTTTTTGCATAATTTGATTGATTGTCCGTGATTGATTAATACTTAAAAGGATAAAAACAGAAGTGATAGATAATATGTCAGCAAATGCTAGCGCATATAGGTTTATTGATTGCTTATTAAGTAAGTGAGGTTACTGCAAAAACCTTTAAAAAGGCAACAGTCTAGCTGATTTTATTTTTTACCCCGCTGGTTGGTAGTTTTGGTCAAGTTTTTTAAAGGCTAATTAATTGTGCTAAAATCAGGCAATGTATTTAAGATGGCTAGTTAGGTAGGTCGGGTTAGCGATAGCGTAACCCGACATCTCTAGGCCAATTTGTCGGGTTACGCTATCGCTAACCCGACCTACATAAAAGCTTAACCGTAGGGTGGGTAGAGCGATAGAGACTGTAAAACTATTATGATTCTAGCGTCTCTGTCGCCCCTACAAGGTACTAGTTTTTGAAATTTAAACATACCTAGCTATGCTTACCCAACAGAGATCATTACTTGTGCGATACTGTGATGAGTTTCATGTTGTTCTACTTATTCTACAAGTCTGAGGATAATCAATGATCTAGGCTCACGATCGTTTTGTAGATAAAGATGAGCTATTTTTAAAATCATTATGTTATAGGCCAAAGTGTTTCAGAAATTTATGGGTTTTGCCCTCGTTGGCGCCGCAGGAACCTTGGCGCATTATTCTATATTATATAGTTTAGTTGAGTTCTATCGCTTTAATCCGGTAGTCGCCACTGGTTGCGGCGCATTAGCCGGCTTAATTGTTAATTATGTTTTAAATTATAAGTTAACTTTTAATAGCCAACAGTCACATAGACAGACTTTTCCTAAGTTTGTGTTGATTGCTAGTTTAGGATTTGGCTTAAATTTAGCCATGATGGCTGTGTTGACGCAGCATTTATATTATTTTTATGCACAGATTGTAACTACTGGAGTGGTTTTAATCTGGAATTTTTTTGCCAATAGTTTGTGGACGTTTCAAATGGATATTTCGGGAAATACAACTGATGATAAACCTAAATCAATGTTAAAAAAGTTATTCACTGGCGTGGGTTTGTTTGCAACTTTATTGTTGCTTAGACTACTCTCATTAGGACTTTATCCCTTGTATGATCCATCTGAATCTCGCTATGCGGAAATGGGTCGCAAAATGTTGGAAACCGGAAACTGGGTCACGCCTCTGATAGATTATGGCGTGCCTTTTTGGGGTAAGCCGCCAATGACAGTATGGTTAACGGCCTCAAGTTTAGGGCTGGGCGGCATTAATGATTTTTCTGCAAGACTACCCTCATTTATATTAAGCCTAGGCGTAATCTGGATTATTTTTCATCTGGCTAAAGCTCAGCGCGGCTTGGAATATGCAAGAGCCGCAACTATCATACTGGCCAGTACCGTATCATTTTTTGTGATGTCTGGCACGGTCGCGATGGATGTGTGTATGAGTTTTGGCATCACTTTGGCTATTGCCTCATTTTGGCTGGCTTTACGTGAAGACAGTAAAGCTTACTGGGGATACTTGTTTTTTATAGGTCTAAGTATTGGCCTTTTGGCTAAAGGCCCGATAGCAGTAGTGCTTTCAGGGATTACTTTAGGTCTTTGGACATTGATAAGGGGTGAATGGAAACAAGTCTGGCAACGACTGCCTTGGATTAAAGGCACGTTATTGATGTTAGTGATAAGTGCACCTTGGTTTTTAATCGCCGAACATAAAACGCCAGGCTTCTTAGAATATTTTATTGTAGGTGAGCATTGGAAGCGCTTTACTGAGAGTGGTTGGCAGGGTGATCTTTATGGTAATGGTCATGCGCAGCCTAGAGGAAAGATTTGGCAATATTGGTTGGGGGCTGCATTCCCTTGGTCTTTGGTGTTTTTGAAAATACTCATTACAGCCATCGTACAAAAGAAGCCGTTGGAATTGATAAAATCTAATGATGGCTGGCGTTTATATTGTTTGCTTTGGATGACAGCTCCACTATTGTTTTTTACTTTATCGGCTAATATTATTTGGACTTATCCTTTACCAGGATTACCTGGTTTTGCATTACTACTGGCCGAGTGGTTCCCTTTACGTTCTAAGTTTAGAACCGTCTTGGCTTTGTGTGTGCCTTTGGGGTTTTTGGGTTTGGTTGCCGCCTATCATTATCCCAACGTAGATTTTTTTAGATCACAAAAGCCTTTAGTCGAAGCCTATGAACACTTGGCTTTAGCAGACGAGCGCCTAGTCTATGTTAATGAGAGACCTTATTCTGCACAGTTTTATAAGCAAGGTCAGGCTGTGTTGGTGACTGGAACTTCTGAATTGCAAGCTAGTTTGCTTGAGGCTCATCATGACTTTTACGTCATTAAAAATGAGCAGATGGTTACTGTGCCCGAAGAACTAAAGCAACGCCTTAATCCAGTTAAGCATTATTTATTATTTACCTTGTATCAAGCACAGACTAAATAATGGCTAACGCACCCATAAATTTAATTATTAATGCCGATGACTATGGCTATTACCCTTGTGTTAGTCAAGGTATCTTAGAGGCTGCAAAATCAGGAGCACTTACTGCAACGGGAATTTTAGCAAATAGTCCGGATTTGATGGCACAATTGCAATGGCTTAAAGACATCGACCAACTAGATCTAGGCATTCATTTAAATTTGACTAGCGGACGGCCTTTAACTGAAGTAATGGTGAATAAATTAGAGTCTTGGCAAGGTCAGTTTCCTAATGCTTATGTTATGAGCGGCTTATTGTTGACAGGTAAAATTAATTTAGCTGATGTTAAGGCAGAATGGCGTGCACAGATTGAAAGCTGCCAATCTCTAAAATTACGTTTTCTAAATTCTCATGAACATATCCACATGTTGCCGCTATTGTTTCCTTTAGTTTTGGAATTAGCTAAAGACTATGGCATCAAACATGTGCGCTTGACTCAAGCAGAATGGTTAGCACCTTTTAGTTTGTCTGCATTTATTCGTAATACTTTGATGCAAACTATGCAGTTTATTAATCAACGCCAACTTAAAGTAAAGTCGCCGATATTTTTAGGCTTAAGTCGGAGTGGCAAGTTGGATTATGATTATTTAACAACGATTTTACCAAAATTAAAACCGGGACAAAGCTATGAGTTAATGTGTCATCCTGGACACTTTAATCCCGCTGAAGTTTCAGATGCTAGATTGCTGGCTTATCATGATTGGGAGGGCGAATTGGCGCTATTGCAAAGCCCTAAAGTCCATGCTTTATATGAAAAGTTCGGTGTCCGTTTGAGCCCATATCCACTATAGATTAACGAGAGCTATGACCCTAATAACCTTAGTAAACCAGCCTATTATCAGTGCAGTCATTCCTGCATATAACGAAAGTCAAGGTCTTAGTGCGGCACTCACTCATATCGCAGGGATTTTAAATGCCTGTGAAAACGCTTGGGAAATTATTGTTGTTGATGATGGCAGTCGTGATGAAACCTATCAGCAAATATGTCAGCTATCAAAAGCAGAGCCTAGAATTAAAGGTTTGTCGTTAAGTCGAAACTTTGGCAAGGAAGCTGCGATGTTGGCAGGGCTGGCTCATGCAAAGGGTGAGGCGGTTATTATTATCGACGCTGATTTACAGCATCCGCCCAGTTTTATACCTGAAATGGTTGATAAATGGCGTGCAGGAGCTCAGATTGTTCATGCAGTCAAGCGTAGTCGAGAAGAAGATTCTGCTGCTAAAAGAGCGGCGGCCTATTGTATTAATCAAATGATCTCTGGTTTGGGAGGCATCAATGTTAAGAACTCATCCGATTTTAAATTATTGGATAGAGAGATAGTCGACATCATTGTTGATCAGTTACCTGAGCGAGAACGTTTTTTTCGAGGATTGACGAGTTGGTTAGGTTTTTCTGAAGCGCATATTTATTTTGATGTGGCAAGTCGTCAAGGTGATGAAAGTAAGTGGTCTTTTTGGCAACTGTTAGAATTAGCAATTACGGCATTAACTTCATTTACTTCAATGCCTTTGCGTATAGTGACTCTCTTAGGTTTTGCTACTTTGATTTTGGGTTTTTTTGTGGCTAGTGATGCGCTTTTGTCTTTAGCTCATGGTCAGTCCGTTTCAGGTTTTGCTACTATCATTATTAGTCTGTTATTGATTGGTAGTTTTATTATGATCAGTCTAGGCATTATTGGTGAATACATTGCTAAAATTTACGAGGAAGTTAAGGCTAGGCCACATTATTTAGTAAAAGCTAGCGTCGGCATTAATAAAGAAAAAAAATAATGGAATTAAGATTCACTATTCATGCTGATCGCTGTATGCGTTTGATGGCACTATCTAGCTTGAATTAACTAGAGATCAGCAGCTAAACGACATAATATGAAAGAACAAGATAAAGTGTTTCAACAGATAGATCGTGTGGAGGATTTTACTTTTGACGAACGGGTCGCTAAGGTATTTGATGATATGGTTTCACGTAGCGTGCCATTTTATAATGAAATCCAACGCATACAATCAGACTTGGTTATGAATTTCTTACCTGAACAGGATGGCGTTGTTTGTGATTTGGGTTGCTCTACTGGAACCACTATCGATCTTCTAAGCCAGCATCCACTATGCCCTGTTAGTACTCACTTTATAGGTTATGATAATTCTGAATCTATGCTGGATAAAGCTAGAGAGAAATTGTCCGAGCAAATAGCCCGCGATCGAGCCTCATTAGTCGTTGCTGATATCAATCGTTTACCGAAACTACCCGCTTGCGATGTAGTCATTGTTAATTGGACGCTGCAGTTTGTGCGGCCTATTGATAGAGAGTCAGTCCTGAAAACAATTTATGATGCTTTAAAGCCGGGCGGAGTTATTTTGCTATCTGAAAAAACTTTAGATAATGATCCATTATTGAACCGTTTGTATATAGATCATTATTTACAATTTAAGAAGTCTCAAAGTGGTTATTCCGATCTTGAAAATCAGCGAAAAAGAGAAGCCTTAGAAAACGTATTGGTTCCATATCGCTTAGATGAAAATTATCAGTTATTGGCTCGGGCTGGCTTTAGCCGCTGGGGCACTTACTTTCAATGGTTCAATTTTGCTTGTTTAATAGCTGTAAAGGCTTAAGCATTCTCGATAGTTCAGATAGTTCAGGAAAATTTCATTTATAGGGTGTAGGTCGGGTTAGCGATAGCGTAACCCGACACTTTGTCTTATGGCAATTTACTGATTATGCTTTTAAGTTTACTAAACGAGAATTTATCTGAGCTAATAGACTCTGGTTCTATTACAAGGGGTTCCAAAGGGGCTGCATCAATATCTGCTTCTACTTCTGTGCTTTGTTTTGCTTCACCAAAATAGTATTTCATTTTCTTAAGTGGGCTTTTAGAAGGCTTAATAGTGACTGGTTCTGGCGCTATTACTACTTCTACTGATGGCTGTTCAATAATGACATCAACATGTTGATCTTTGGTAATTTCAACAGGGGTAGTTGTTTTATTCGTAGCTTTCCCAAAAAGGCTTTTAAGTTTTCCTAGTTGGTCTTTGGAAGATTTAATAGGGTGCTGTTCTGTGGTTTCTGGGCTTGATGTTGTTTCGGTCGTAGCCGTTTCTATGGGTGTTGATATGGTTTCGCGAATGGGCTCAACTGGAATTGCATTAGCTTGTTGATCTATAGGCAATTCAGGTGAGCTAACAGTAGATTTTTTCTTTCCAAAAAAACCCTTAAGTTTTCCTAGTTGATCTTTGGAGGATTTAACGGGTGGTTGTTCGTTGATTACAGTGTTTGGTATTGATTCAGTAGTTACTGTTGTAGTGGGTGTTGATTGGATTTCGATAATTGGCTCAATGGGAGCAATCGTTTCAGAAGGAATTTCTGCGACCTCATTAACAGAGGTTTGGCTATTGACTAAATCAATGTTGGTTTGAGTTTGTGTATTGTTATGAGCGACTTCTGCAGGTTTATTTGCCAAACTTTGATTTAATAAAAGCTGTGCGTGTTCTTGTTGTTGCTGGAATGTGTTTTTTTGTTCTTCTAGGAGTAATTCTAGGTTAGATATTTTAATAGTTTGTGCGGCTATGCCTGCTTGTAATGTCGATATAACAGCTTCATTTTCTGTGCTTTTTAGTGTTTCAGTATGAAGAGCTGTTTGTAATTCTGTTTTGGCTTGCTGTTCACTGCGTAATCGAGTTATGAATAAGTTGATAGCTCTATCAAATTGCTGCCATATGCTCTCTGCTTTTAGATCTTCAGTTATCGGTAATGGCCGTTCACCAAGATCAAAGCTAGTTGAAAAAGATTGAATATGAGTGGCTATTTGTTTGTTGCGATCTTTAAGTAGATTCTCAAATTCTGAAGCACGTTGTGTTTCTTTTTGAGCCCATTCTTGGTCTTTTTTAAGTTGTTCAGCGCTCTCAATGAGTTGTTGTTCAACGTCCTTTAATTTTAATTGTGCATCGTTAAGTTGATTGATGGCATCAATTCGAGCATTTTCTCTGGCAGTCGACTTTTTATTTATAAAAGCAATTTTTATACTATAAAGACTTGCTGTTACTATCCAAGCGATGAATGCAAGTGCGCCTGCATATAAGGGCTCGTTAGTTGTTAATTGCACCCAATCGGCAAATAAAGTTTTGAAAAGAGGTAGGTAAGTTTCCATGAAGGCGTCTCGATTAAAGGTTTTTGTTAGAGGGTGTTTAACAGGGATGATTGTTTTTATGTATTCCCAAACACACGCGGCTAATGGTATCCCTAAGTCTTCAATCAGGAAACCAAATTATGCAATATTGAAGCATATTTTTTTGTAAGGTAATGCTGAATAGGTCTGTAAGGTAAGGTGAACTATTCAAAAATACTTATTTAATTAGCATATGTGTTAAGGGACTGTCATTAGTTATCGAAAAATTATGGTCGATTCCGTTGGATTTGCAGTGATCTATAAGTATAGAAATCTCATCAACCTGATTTTTATGTTCTTGCAAGGTAGATGAAATGCGTAATGTAACTTCAGTATCTATTAGGTTAAAGGCATTTTGTAATCCCTTGTTAATACCTTTTAGTGCGCTGGTTTTTAAAGAAGGTTGTGCCTTTTTTAGAATAAAATAAGGTATGAGCCAAGTTAAAGAAATTAATAATCCGCTATGTATTGCAAAATCAATACCTAGATAGTGATTATCTATTAGATTGCTAGTGTAATAGCCAATAAGTACTTTGTAAGCTACCCAAGCCATAGCCATTAATGGCAATATCAGTTCACATAAACGCATGCCTTTTAGAAAGTTGCGATGTATTAAATTACCTGGATTGATTAATGCGTGTCGAGTAGCTAATTCGGTTTGTGTTTGTACGATGGTGGCTACATCTTCTCTCATTGAATGAAGTTGTCGCTTAAAGGGAGTAACGGGTATTTCTAATTGATCTATAGAAACTATAAGTTCAGTGAGGGCATCGTCAAAACGACTTTGGGCCCAGTTGCCCCAAAGAGAAGAAAAAACATTGCTTTGAGGCAAAAGTATATCGGAAGCGTGTTCAGCTGAATAAGTTGCAAGGTTTTGAATGGGCCAAGTAAGTCCTTCTTGTAGTGTTTTTTTTGTAAGCAGCCATTGTTTATGCCAAAGTTCAGGGATTTGTTGAGCGGTCAGAATGGAGCCCATTGAATTTTTAACAGAAATAAGTTTTTGTTCTAAATCAAGTTTACGGATTTGCGAACCATGATCTTCAAGTTGCTTAACTATATGGGAAGTTGATAGAGAATTTAGAGTGGCTTCTAGGGCAGAAAACTCGTCAGAGTGTAGCTCGGTTGTACAGGTAGTTTTGAAGATGATTGGTGTTACAAAACCTGCCTTATGAATTTGTTGAGTAAAGTCATCAAATTGTTCATTTTGACCTTTATCCCATTGATTGAAGGCAAATAGCCAAGCATGTTGAGTGCCTTCAGAAAGTAATAATTGCCAAGCCTTTTGATCCTTGTAACGTTCGGGACTTACTACATAAATAAGTACGTCGATATGAGGGAGCCATTGTTGAACTAATTTCTTATTGTTGGATTCGGTGCTGTCAAAGTCAGGCATATCAATCCAAACAATATTCTTCTTTGAATCATCATCATGTTGACAAATAGTCGTTTCATCAAGTGCTAGTGATTTTGGTAGTTGTTGAATAGTGATGCAGTGGTGATGGTATAAAGTGACTTCTCGTGATGTGGGGCGTACCACACCAGCTTTAGCGATAGCTTTGCCAGCTAGTCGATTAAGTAATGAGCTTTTACCTACGCCAGTGCCGCCTATAAAAGCTGCAATAAGTGGTCTTGAAAGCCCAGGGGTCTCAGTTGAAAATAGAGTTGCTGATTTGTGTGTTTCGAACAAGTTGATCTGCTTGGAAAGATTGTCATCAATCCAGTTTGATAGTTGTGCTTGCTTAGTCCAGTACTGGGTTTGTTCAACTAATTTAGAGTAATCGTAGTCCATGCTTTGTTTTAGTCAGTTTATTTGCTGCGGATTGTAGCTGTGTAGTTGATATGTTGAAATGGTTTGTAGTTGATAATAGTTCTGGTAGAGCAAGTAATTTTAAGCTAATGCAATTGATAAAGAGATCTTGTTTTACAGTATTATATTGATGAGTTTTTAAGGCGCGTTCACTTTTTTGCATATAGCTACCTAATGCACTCTCTGCTAGCAAGGAATTAACAGCTAGTATTGCAGGTGCAAAAATAAAATCATGAATACCTATGCCGCCCATGTGTAGAGTAAGGGCAATAGCTGCGGCATCTGCAGTAGCACGCGTTGCACGCAAGCTATTTAATAACAAAGGCTGTTCATTAAGTTTTAAATAGAGATTTTGTGCGGCTTTATTAATATCTTGTTGAAATAAATTATGATAAGACGATGCGGCGGTAGAAAAGTCAGTAAGAATTTGTTGCTTTTGGTTACGGAGTAAGCGGCTGAGTTCTTTGAACCAAAGTCTTTGGTAGGGCTGGTCGGCGTTATCAAGCAACTTATCAGCGAGATCGATTAATACATGTTCAGCAAGCTGGTTTAATAAAATTAATTCCTGATTAGGGTGTAGTGTTGTTGGCTTTGTTCGCCCTAATTTCATTATTTGTTTTGCAGGCCAAGTAATTGCTTTGCGAACTCCTGTTAGTGCTCTTGAAAATCCAGGTATTTCAAGCAAATTAAGCAATTCTGCTAAGGATTTATGAAAAGCGTCGTAATGAAGAGGATGGTTTAGATAATCGCGTTGATAATTTTCTATTGCCTTGATAATATTGGTTTCAACTAATTCTTTCCAATTACTTAGGGCTTTATGTTCGGCAATAATGGGTTCTAACCAGTTTTGCCAATATTTTTTTATAAGCTCTTGCTCTAATTGAGAATGATATTTGTGATTCGTCTTGGTAGCTAAGTCTTTAAGAATGGTTTGTTGCGATTTAGGCCAGACAGGTAACCCAGTTTGTTTTTGATAAGTTAACGGAACGACTTCTGGGAATTTATCTGATCTGGCAGTTAACCATTTTTGTTTTAAAGAATCGATTAAAAGTTCTTCGGTATCTTCACTCAACTTATTTAAGCAAATGAGGGTAGGTTGATTTAGAGATTCAAGCATAGTTACCATGTCCCATACGGATTGGTCTGCATATTTTTCTTTGCTTACAACTAAAATAATGATGTCAGCCAAAGCAGCAGTTCTTAAAACACCTTCTCGGTAGATTACGGAATCTATAGAATCAAAGTCGGGGGTGTCCCAAAGTATACAGCTAGGTAATAAATGCGAAGTAGAGGTAACTACATTGAGTTTATAGCAGTCATAGCGATCTCTGGAAGTTTCTAATTGTTGTAGTTGTTGGAAGCGACCAAAATATTGTTGTAGTCCGTTAGATGCATCAATGTTTATATCATGGCAAAAGCCGTGAGGCTGGATAGTATAGCTTGCTAGTGGACTAACTTCAGCGCACTCAGTATTTAAAAGTAAATTGGTTATGGTGCTTTTTCCGGCTTGAGTCGGTCCCAATAGAGCAATATGAAGTGGCTGCTTAGATAGGGTATTAATGAGTCGCCCTTTACGTATGAAAGCCTCGGTTAAAAGAAGTTGTTCAATGCGCTTCTGGTATTTAATCTTATAAGTGCCGTTGCTAGATTGATTTAAAATAGTAAGGTAGCGATGATTTAATAATTGAATAAATTCCAGCATATAAACATGGCTCAAGGTTATAATAGCTGATCATTTTACTTTGTTTAATGATCCGGTGTTACAAATACCATAACATGAATCTACTGACAGCTTCGAGGTTATCTTTATGAAAAAACTACCTGCAATATTACTAATTATAAGTTGCGCGACATTAATGGCTTGCAGCAAGGGAGAGGAAATAAATGGACATAATACAAAAACAGCCTATCGATCAGTAAAGGCCCTAAAAAATCGCTTGTCCGCAGATGCTCGTATTGAGTTTGAGGTTGCTTTTTGGACAATCAGGGATGCAAAAAAAGATGATAAAGACTTTCTGTCGGTGGTTGATGGAAAAAAGCCCAGTGAAATTATTTCATTAGGTAAAGAAATATATCAGCAAAGAAAGCAATCTGGTTTCAAAGGGTATGAAGGTTATTCAAGTTGGGAAGAAATGATAACTAAATTTGGAAGGGAGAGGGTTGATCAAGATAATCGTAAAGGAAAATCTAAAGAAGATAAGGATAATGATATCTTATATAAATTATAATTCCTGTCTATAAGCCTCGTACTTCGCAATTTGATCAAGGCATACAAAAATATATAAATAATAAATCAGTAATATGGTTTTGTGAGGCGGGGTGTTGATTAATTAGCAAGCTTATGTCTTGATAATTTAGTTTTAAGGTGGCGTTAATAAAGGAAGTAATGGCGCCACTTTTATGATTTACCATTAAAGTAATTGGGTTAGGCTTTTAATAAGTTCTTATTAAAAGCCCTAAAAAATATCAGTTAACCACTTTCTTTCCTGTTAAAAATAAATTGCACTTATTGGTTGAATCTAAGTTTTGTATAAAATTATATTGACGGTAAGAAGGTGTTCTGTATAATACGCAGTTCTTTCGGGGTTAGGTGAACTTGGAAGTGCAGGAAGCAGGATTGGATTTATAAGGGAAGTTTGACAAGTTGGCCGAGGTTGTTATAATGGTCGGCTACTCGGAGCTAGGGTTTGTATTCTTGGCTCTGGGTTAAAAAATAAAGTCGACAAGGAGTTGACAAGCTGAATCGGATCCGTATAATAGGCCGACTCAACGGGGCTTCGGTTCCACGCTCTTTAAAAATACGATCAAAATAATTTGTGTGAGTGCTTGTAGCGATTGTTAGTGATGTTAACAAATAATCGACACAAGAACAACACATTAAGAAGTAA
>QVQD01000035.1 GCA_003584875.1 Methylococcales bacterium | reverse complement strand
CATTACCTTGTGTTATTCAATTTTATGAAGATTTTTTTATAATAGCACCAGCCACATGAGCAGGCGTTTCATTGTATTTTTCAAACTGCATACTATATGTTGCTCGGCCCTGTGTAGCTGATCGTAAATCAGTCGCGTAACCAAACATTTCTGACAACGGAACTTCGCAACTTACTGCCTTACCAAATGGTGTATCCTCCATTCCTTGAACAACACCTCGCCGCCTATTTATATCGCCCACAACAACACCCATAAAATCTTCTGGAGTTGCTATTTCTACTTTCATTATAGGCTCCAATAAAATTGGACTTGCTTCTCTTGCGCCTTCACGAAAACATATTGATCCGGCAATTTTAAATGCAACTTCGTTAGAGTCAACATCGTGGAAAGACCCATCGAATATAGTTACTTTAACATCAACAACAGGATAACCAGCCAGTACACCACTTTTTAATTGCTCTTGTATTCCTTTATCAACAGAGGAAATATATTCCTTTGGAACAACCCCTCCCACGACATCATCAATAAATAAATACCCAGCACCCTGTTCTTGCGGCTCAATCCTTAACCATATATGAGCATATTGCCCACGACCTCCTGCTTGTCGTATAAATTTAGTTTCATGCTCAATTTTATTGCCCACTGTTTCTCTATAAGCAACTTGTGGAGCGCCAACTCTGGCATCTACATTAAACTCCCTTTTCATACGATCAATAATTATTTCAAGATGAAGCTCACCCATCCCAGAAATAATAATTTGTCCAGAGTCTTCATCTGCACTAACTCTAAAAGAAGGATCTTCTTGAGCCAACTTAGCAAGAGCGATGCTCATCCTATCTTGGTCAGCCATCGTTTTTGGCTCAACTGCTACACTAATAACAGGTTCCGGAAAAACCATTCGCTCTAAAATTACAACGGAATCCATAGCACATAGCGTATCTCCAGTTGTAACATCTTTTAAACCAATTACTGCTGCAATATCACCAGCATAAACATTTTTTACATCTTCTCTGGCATTGGCATGCATTTGAACAATACGACCAATTCGTTCTCTTTTCTTTTTAATAGAATTGTATATTGTATCGCCAACTGATAAGTTGCCTGAATATACTCTAAAAAAAGACAATGTTCCTACAAACGGATCTGCTGCAATTTTAAAAACCAATGCAGATAAAGGCTCTTCATCTTTAGCGAATCGCTCGGTAAATTGATCATTTTGATCTACACCTTCAATAGATTTTTTATCTAATGGAGATGGTAGATATTCAATTACTGCATCAAGTAGTGCTTGAACACCTTTATTCTTAAAAGCTGAACCGCAATAAGCTGGAACAACTTTATTAGCAACTGTCTGAATCCTTATACCTTCAACTATTTCTTCTTCAGATAGTAAACCGCTTAGAAGATATTTTTCCATTAAATCTTCATTTGAATCAGCCGCAACTTCTATTATTCGCTCTCTCCATTTCTGGCAAGATTCTAATAAATCGACAGGTATTTCTAATTCTTCAAATGAAAGACCTAAAGTTAATTCATCCCAGTAAACTGCTTTCATTGTAACCAGATCAACTATACCAACAAAACCATCTTCAGACCCAATCGGAATCTGCATTGGCAATGGCTTACAATATAATCTATTTTCTATCTGTTCTATTACCCTATAGAAATCTGCACCAACACGATCCATCTTGTTGATAAAAATCAATCTAGGAACATTATACTTATTTGCTTGCTGCCATACAGTTTCTGATTGCGGCTCAACACCGCCAACTGCACAGAATACTGCACAAGCACCATCTAGAATTCTTAATGAACGCTCAACCTCAATTGTAAAATCAACGTGTCCTGGCGTATCAATTATGTTAATTCTATGTTCTTGGAATTGTTTTTTCATTCCAGACCAAAAACATGTTGTTGCAGCAGAGGTAATGGTTATACCACGCTCTTGCTCTTGCTCCATCCAATCCATGGTTGCAGATCCATCATGAACCTCACCAATCCTATGTGATACTCCAGTATAATATAGGATTCGTTCAGTTGTTGTTGTTTTCCCTGCATCAATGTGAGCCATGATACCAATATTTCGGTATCTCTCGATTAGAGTTTTCCTCACTATTTGCTAACCAACATTAGTTTATTTACCAACGATAATGAGAGAAAGCTTTATTCGCTTCAGCCATTCTATGTGTATCTTCACGTTTTTTAGCCGCAGATCCTCTGCTTTCAAAAGCATCCATTAATTCACCAGCTAACTTAGATGACATATTCCTTTCGTTTCTCTTACGAGAAGCATCTATTAACCAACGCATAGCTAATGCCATTCTTCTTGATGGCCTTACTTCTACTGGAACTTGATAAGTAGCCCCACCAACTCTTCTTGATTTAACCTCAACTCTTGGTTGAACATTCTCAAGAGCTTTTGACAGAACTTCTAATGGTTCAGCATGACCCTTATCTTCAATTACTTGTAAGGCACCATAAACTATACCTTCAGCAATTGATTTTTTGCCACTTTCCATAATCATATTCATGAATTTTGTTAGCATAATGCTTCCAAATCTTGGATCAGGGATTATTTCTCTTTTTGTAGCAACTCTTCTTCTAGACATTTATCACCAACTTTGCATTAACTTTTAGGTCGTTTCGTTCCATACTTGGAGCGACCGCACTTACGATTACTTACACCTGACGCATCCAAGCTACCACGAACAACGTGATATCGCACACCCGGCAAATCTTTAACTCTACCACCTCTTATAAGAACCACGGAATGCTCTTGAAGATTATGGCCTTCGCCTCCGATATAGCTACTTACTTCAGACCCGTTTGTTAAGCGTACTCTTGCAACTTTACGTAGAGCAGAGTTCGGCTTTTTAGGCGTGGTAGTATAAACTCGAGTACAAACCCCCCTACGCTGAGGACAAGCCTCTAATGCAGGAACATTACTTTTCTCTACTTTTTTAGCACGAGGCTTACGAACTAACTGGTTGATCGTGGCCATACCTTTGATTACTCCAATATTCTATTTACTAACAGTTAATTATTTTGTCAGAAATCACAAAAAAACTCTGACTTAATTATTTAAGCTGTATTTAATGCAATGACTCATGTGAGCAGAGCATAATACCCACTTTTAGCAACAAGGTCAATTTAAATTTATTTTTTATATAATCTAATTTAAATACTCAATGCTTGTTTTAATGCTTCCTCAACATCACCTGCATCCAGAGGATTTACAACCTCTTCAATTTCAGTTGATTTATATTGAGTTAATCTATTTTTTCTATTTTCATGATAAGCCAAGCCTGTTCCTGCAGGTATCAATCTACCTACAATCACATTCTCTTTTAAACCTTGAAGACTATCACTCAAGCCTCTTACTGCAGCATCAGTTAATACGCGAGTAGTCTCTTGAAATGATGCAGCACTTATAAATGATTCAGTAGCCAATGAAGCTTTAGTAATACCCAATAAAATTGATTCATAACTTGCAGGTATCTTACCTTCAGATTCTATTCTTTCGTTTTCGAATCTCATTGCAGCGCGCTCAACTTGCTCACCTTTAATGAATGATGTATCTCCAGAAGCTGTAATTTCAACTTTTCTTAGCATTTGACGTATGATTGCTTCAATATGCTTATCATTGATTTTTACGCCTTGTAAACGATATACATCCTGAATTTCTTTAACTAAGTAATTCGCAAGCTCTTCAATTCCTCTTAATCTTAAAATATCATGAGGAGTTAATTCACCTTCAGCAATGGTCTCACCTTTTTCAACATACTCACCTTCAAAGACAGTAATATGCCTCCATTTTGGTATCAATGTTTCAACTTGCTCACCCGCTACGTCAGTTATGATGACACGCTGCTTACCTTTGGTTTCTTTACCAAATGAAATCGTACCGCTAGTTTCAGCAAGAATTGCTGGGTCTTTCGTTTTACGCGCCTCAAATAAATCTGCTACACGTGGCAAACCACCGGTAATATCCCTAGTTTTACTAGATTCTTGAGGAATCCTTGCAAGTACATCACCGACCTTAACTTCACCACCATCTTTAATACCAGCAATCGCACCTGCAGGTAAGAAATATTGAGCAGGAATTTCAGTACCAGGTAAATATATATTATTACCCTCGTTATCAAGCAACTTAACCATCGGACGCAATTCTTTACCTGCAGAACCACGTTGCTTAGGATCAGTTACAACTAAAGAACTCAAACCAGTTACTTCATCAGATTGTTTTTGTACAGTTACACCATCAACAAAATGTATTAACTCAACAACACCATCTACTTCTGTGATAACTGGATGTGTATGCGGATCCCAAGTTACGATTATATCCCCAGCATTTATTTTAGTTCCTTCTTGAACTGAAAACACTGCACCATATGGGATTTTGTAACGCTCTCTTTCACGACCATAATCGTCAACAACACCGACTTCTCCAGATCTTGAAACAGCAACTAAATTACCTTCACGATTTATTACTGATTTAAGATTATTCAATCGCACTGTCCCAGCAGACTTAACCTGTACATTACTGATAGCTGCAGATCTCGAAGCTGCACCACCAATGTGGAATGTACGCATAGTCAACTGAGTACCCGGCTCACCGATTGATTGTGCAGCAATAACACCTACTGCTTCACCGATATTGACAAGATGTCCGCGACCTAAATCACGGCCATAACAAGCAGCACAAACTCCATGCCGGTTCTCGCATGTAATAATAGATCTTACCAATACCTGATCAATACTTTGCTCATCCAATATAGAAACCCAATATTCATTCAATAGGGTTTTAGCAGGTACAATTACGTTTTCACCAGCCGCGTCTAAAATATCATTTACAGCAACACGGCCTAAAACACGCTCTGATAATGGTTCAACTACATCACCACCCTCAATAATAGGTGTCATTATTAGGCCATTAATTGTCCCGCAATCATCACCCGTAATAACTAAATCTTGAGCAACATCCACCAATCGACGCGTCAAATAACCAGAGTTTGCAGTCTTTAAAGCGGTATCCGCTAAACCTTTACGTGCACCATGAGTAGAAATAAAGTATTGTAATACATCAAGACCTTCTCTAAAGTTTGCCGTAATCGGAGTCTCAATAATCGAGCCATCCGGCTTAGCCATTAAGCCTCGCATACCTGCTAGCTGTCTAATCTGTGCAGCAGAGCCACGAGCGCCAGACTCTGCCATCATAAAGATAGAATTAAATGATTTTTGCTTAACAGTAACACCCTCAGCATTTATAACCGATTCTTCACCTAAGCCATCCATCATCACTTTAGCAACTTGATCATTAGCATGAGACCAAATATCAACAACCTTATTATATCGCTCACCGTCTGTCACTAAACCAGAAGCATATTGACTTTGGATCTCATGAACCTCTAGACCCGCAGCTTTAATAATATCAACCTTTTTAGCTGGGATAGCCATGTCTTCAATACCAAACGATACACCTGAAATCGTTGCATATCTAAAACCTAAATACATCAATTGATCAGCTAATACGACTGTATCTTTATTACCTAAATAACGATAACTATAATTAATTAATCGTGAAATGTTCTTTTTAGTCATATCACAATTAACTAATTCGTAAGGCATGCGATCAGGCACAATTTCCCAAATTAAAGCACGACCTACAGTTGTTTCAACGCGGTGAGTTTTATCTTCAAGCTCACCTTGTTCATTAATGACTTTTTCAGTAATTCTAAGCTGAATTTTAGATTGCAACTCAACACTCTTAGCCATTAATGCTCTATGTATTTCACCGACGCTTACAAAAATACTACCATCACCTTTAGCATTAATTTTTTCACGACTAATATAATACAGACCCAATACCACGTCCTGAGATGGATTGATTACGGGCTCACCATTTGCAGGAGATAAAATATTATTTGTCGCCATCATTAGAGTTCTAGCTTCTAATTGTGCTTCTAATGACAATGGAATATGCACAGCCATCTGATCGCCGTCAAAATCGGCATTAAATGCGCTACAAACTAATGGATGCAACTGGATAGCTTTACCTTCAATCAGAGTTGGCTCAAAAGCTTGTATACCTAATCTGTGTAAAGTTGGAGCACGATTCAATAAGATCGGATGTTCGCGAATAACTTCTTCAAGAATATCCCAAACCTCAACACCCTCTCTTTCAACCATTTTCTTAGCGGCTTTAATGGTTGTTGCTAAGCCTCTAAATTGCAATTTGCTGAATATAAATGGCTTAAATAACTCTAATGCCATTTTTTTAGGTAAGCCACATTGATGCAGTCTTAATGTTGGACCCACAACAATAACTGAACGACCCGAGTAATCGACTCGCTTTCCAAGCAAGTTTTGTCTGAATCGACCTTGCTTACCTTTGATCATATCCGCAAGTGATTTAAGCGGTCTGCGGTTAGTTCCAGTAATTGCACGACCACGACGACCGTTATCTAATAGCGCGTCAACAGACTCTTGTAGCATACGCTTTTCATTTCTAACGATAATATCTGGCGCATTCAAGTCTAACAATCTATTTAAACGATTGTTTCTATTGATTACTCTTCGATAAAGATCATTTAAGTCAGAGGTTGCAAAACGACCACCATCCAAAGGCACTAATGGACGTAATTCTGGTGGCAGTACAGGAAGTACTTTTAAAATCATCCACTCTGGACGGTTTTTAGACGTCAACAAAGCATCCATAACCTTTAGACGCTTCGAATACTTTTTAATTTTTGTCTCAGAATTAGTTGAATTGATTTCTTCACGAAGAATCTCAACCTGCTCTTTAAGATCTATTGCTTTTAATAAATCGTAAATAGCTTCAGCGCCCATCTTTGCTACAAAATCATCACCATGCAAATCAACTGCATCTAGATATTCATCATCAGTTAATAACTGACCTTTGTCTAAAGGTGTCAAACCTGGATCTAAGATAACAAATGATTCAAAATACAATACGCGCTCAATTTCCCGCAAAGTCATATCAAGCAAAAGCGCTATTCTTGAAGGAAGAGACTTCAAAAACCAAATATGTGCAACTGGACTTGCTAAATCGATGTGCCCCATACGCTCACGTCTAACTTTTGATAATGTAACTTCAACGCCACATTTCTCGCAAATTACACCGCGATGTTTTAAACGCTTATATTTACCACATAAACATTCATAATCACTAACAGGACCAAATATTTTTGCACAAAACAAGCCATCACGTTCTGGCTTAAAAGTACGATAGTTTATAGTTTCTGGCTTCTTTACCTCACCATACGACCATGAACGGATCATATCTGGTGATGCCAAACCTATGCTTATGCCATCAAAATCATCTGGACGACCTTGGCGCTTTAGGAAATTCATTAAGTCTTTCAAGAGCTTATCCTATATATTAGTTTCTAGCCTAAACCAGTAACAGGTAAAGATGTATTTAATACATCTTTACGGTGGTAATCATATTTTAAATAATTCAATTAGGAGCAAGAACATATTAATCCTAATCTAAAAAGCTATTCGCGCTCTAATTCAATATTGACAGCCAATGAACGAATTTCTTTAATTAAAACATTAAAAGATTCGGGCATTCCTGCCTCCATTTTATGATCGCCATCAACTATGTTCTTATACATACGAGTTCTACCGGTAACATCATCAGATTTAACGGTGAGCATTTCCTGCAAAGTATACGCAGCGCCATAAGCCTCAAGTGCCCAGACTTCCATTTCTCCAAATCGTTGACCACCAAATTGCGCTTTACCGCCTAATGGTTGCTGAGTAACAAGGCTATAAGGCCCTGTTGAACGCGCATGCATTTTGTCATCAACCAAATGGTTCAACTTCAACATGTACATATAACCAACGGTCACTTCTCTTTCAAACGGCTCACCTGTTAAACCATCGTATAAAGTTATTTGACCGTGCTCAGGCAAATCGGCTAGCTTTAACATCCTACGAATTTCTTCTTCACTAGCACCATCAAAAACAGGTGATGCCATAGGAACCCCAGAAACTAGATTGGCCGCCATTTCAAGTATTTCTGCATCACTAAAGGAATTAAGATCTTCTTTACGACCACTACTGTTATAAATCTTATCTAAATATTCCCGTATTGCAGCAACTTTGGCTTTTTCTTGGTCATATTGAGCTTCCAACATTTTGCCAATTTTAATTCCCAATCCTTTTGCAGCCCAGCCCAAATGAGTTTCGAGTACCTGCCCAACGTTCATACGAGAAGGTACGCCTAAAGGATTTAAGACGATATCAACTGGATTACCATCAGCTGTAAACGGCATATCTTCAATAGGTCTAATCATGGATATAACACCTTTATTTCCATGACGACCCGCCATTTTATCACCCGGCTGTATGCGTCGTTTTACCGCCAAATAAACCTTAACCATTTTTAATACACCAGGGGCTAAATCATCGCCCATGGTAATTTTCTTACGCTTTATTTCATATTTCTCATCAAAATCTTTACGTTGCTGCTCAACTTGTAGCACAACAGTTTCAAGCTGAAGATTTATATCTTCATCCTTCATTTTGATTTTAAGCCATTCAGAATGTCTCAATCCATCCAAATACTCTTGGGTAATTTCTGTGCCGGCTTTGAGTGTAGCTGGACCTGATTGAGCTACCTTACCGATTAACATTCTAGCTACACGAGCAAAAATATCCTCTTCAAGAATCTTTAATTGGTCATCAAGGTCTTTTCTGTAGCGATTTATTTCTTCTTGTTCAATATCGAGTGCACGCTTATCTTTCTTTACGCCATCACGGGTAAATACTTGAACATCGATTACCGTACCTTCAATACTACCTGGTACTCTCAATGAAGTATCTTTTACGTCCGCTGCTTTTTCACCAAAAATAGCACGTAATAATTTTTCTTCTGGTGTTAATTGCGTTTCTCCTTTAGGTGTAACCTTTCCTACAAGAATATCACCACCTTTTACTTCAGCACCCACATATACAATGCCTGACTCATCAAGTTTTGATAAAGCTTCTTCACTTACGTTTGGAATATCTGCCGTAATTTCTTCTGGACTATGCTTTGTATCGCGAGCAACACAGGTTTTTTCTTCGATATGTATCGTTGTAAAGCGGTCTTCTTTAACTACACGCTCAGAAACTAAAATAGAATCTTCATAGTTATAGCCATTCCAAGGCATAAATGCGACTAGCATATTTTGACCTAAAGCCAATTCACCCATATCGGTTGAAGGGCCATCTGCCATAATATCGCCTGCATTAACGATATCACCAGGTTTAACTAAAGGTTTCTGATTGATACAAGTATTCTGATTAGAACGCGTGTATTTAATTAGATTATAAATATCAACACCTGGTGCACCAGTCTCAGTTTCAGTATCATTGACACGAACTACAATTCTAGCTGCATCTACCGCTTCTATCTTTCCACCACGAGCTGCAACAACTGTTACACCAGAATCCTTAGCAACTGTTCTTTCCATACCAGTACCTACTAAAGGCTTTTCAGCTCTCAAAGTTGGAACGGCTTGGCGTTGCATGTTTGAACCCATCAAAGCGCGGTTAGCGTCATCGTGCTCAAGGAACGGAATAATTGATGCCGCAACAGATACAATCTGTTTAGATGATACATCCATATATTGCACAGTATCAGACATTGCTAAAGCAAATTCGTCTTTATGACGGCAAGATACCAAGCCATCAACCAGCTTACCGTTTTCGTCTACTGCAACACTGGCTTGTGCGATGACAAACTCACCTTCTTCAATAGCAGATAAGTAATCAACTTCATCAGTTACTAAGCCATTAATCACTTTACGATAAGGCGTTTCCAAAAAGCCATAGCCATTAGTCCTTGCATAAACTGACAACGAGTTTATTAAGCCAATATTTGGACCTTCAGGTGTTTCAATAGGACATACTCGACCATAATGAGTAGCATGTACGTCTCGTACTTCGAAACCTGCACGCTCTCTTGCTAAACCACCAGGCCCTAAAGCTGAAACACGACGCTTATGAGTGACTTGTGATAATGGATTATTTTGATCCATAAACTGCGACAACTGACTAGAACCAAAAAACTCTTTTACAGCCGCAGACACAGGTTTTGCATTAATAATTTCTTGAGGCATCAAGCCTTCAGAGTCAGCTAAAGTTAAACGCTCTTTAACAGCTCTCTCAACTCTGACCAAACCCACACGGAATTGATTTTCGATCATTTCACCAACAGAGCGAACACGTCTGTTTCCTAAATGGTCAATATCATCGACATTTCCGTTTCCGTTTCGAATAGCAATTAGCTCTTTAAGAACGGCAATAATATCTTCTTTATTTAAAGTGCCAGAACCTGTTGTTTCTTCTCGTCCTAAACGACGATTAAATTTCATTCTACCGACTGTCGACAAATCGTATCTTTCGTCAGTAAAGAATAAGTTTTGAAATAGATTTTCTGCAGATTCTTTTGTTGGAGGCTCACCAGGTCGCATCATACGATAAATCTCAACTAAAGCCTCAAGAGCGTTAGTTGTTGTATCAAGCCTCATTGCATTGCTTATATAGGGACCATTATCTAGGTCATTAACAAACAATGTATTTATTTCTGTTATGCCACTTTCTATAAAACGCTCAATGAGTGGCTGTGTTAGCTCATCATTAACATTAGCAACTAGCTCACCAGTTTCTTGATCAATTACATTATGACCTAGAACTTTACCCGAGAGATATTCCATAGGAACCTCAATCTCAGACAGGCCAATTTTATTCATTTCTCTAATATGCTTGGCAGTTATTCTTCTGCCTTCTTCTATGAGAACTTGATCATTATGTTTTATATCAAATGCTGCTATTTCACCACGCATCCTATCCGGAATGATGTGAAACAAACACTTTTCTGCACTCAAGGTAAATTTATTAGTTTCGAAGAAGATATTTATCATATCTTCATTGTCGTAACCTAAACCTCTGAGTAAAATTGTTGCTGGTATTTTTCTTCTACGATCTATACGTACAAATACACAGTCCTTATGATCAAATTCAAAGTCTAGCCAAGACCCACGATAGGGTATTACTCTGGCATTAAACAGTAACTTTCCAGACGAATGCGTCTTACCTTTATCATGATCAAAAAACACACCAGGAGAACGATGTAACTGAGATACGATAACTCGCTCTGTTCCATTTATTACAAAAGTTCCGTTATCCGTCATTAGAGGAAGTTCGCCCATATAGACTTCTTGCTCACGGACATCCTTAATTACTTTTGCATTCGCTGATGATTCTTTATCATAGATTACTAAGCGAACCTTTACTCGCAACGGCGCAGCATAAGTTGCACCTCTTTGCTGACACTCTCTTACATCAAAAGTTGGTTCACCCAATCTATAACTATCATATTCCAGAACTGCATAACCTGAATGACTATCAATAGGAAAAACACTAGAGAAAGCAGCATGTAAGCCACTATCAACACGTTTCTCTGGTGCTACTCCAGTTTGCAAAAAACCTGCATATGAATTAATTTGAGTTGCAAGGAGATAGGGAACATCAAGTACTTCTGTACTTTTCCCAAAGTTATTTCGAATACGCTTTTTTTCGGTAAAAGAGTAGGACATATCGCTTCCAGACCTTTTCGTCATGAATTATTTCTACTGTGAATTATTACAAACAGTAAAAGGCCGGTGACATAAGCCACCAGCCATACTTTACGTAGAGTGCATTATTGCAACTCTACAATTTACGTCCAAATATTATTTAATATCGACGGTCGCGCCAGCTTCAGTAAGCTGCTTTTTAATATCTTCAGCTTCAGCTTTTGGAACACCTTCTTTCAATACTGTTGGTACACCTTCAACGGCATCTTTAGCTTCTTTAAGACCTAAGCCAGTGATTCCACGAACAGTCTTAATAACAGCAACTTTATTATCGCCGAATGATGTCAATACAACATCAAATTCAGTTTGTTCTTCAGCAGCTGCTGCTGCCGCTACTGGAGCTGCCGCTGCAACTGCAGCAGTAACACCAAACTTTTCTTCCATAGCTGAAATTAAATCAACTATTTCCATAATAGTCATATTTGATACAGCTTCTAAAATATCGGCTTGTGATATCGCCATTGTATATTCCTCTTGTATTAGGTTTTAAACTGGTTAGTGTAATTATGCAGCTTCTTGCATCTGATTTTTAACAGCATCCAAAGTACGTACAAGTTTTGCAACCGGTGCTTTGATGACTGACATTAACAATGAGATTGCTTGATCGCGTGTTGGTAGACTTGCCAATCTTGCAAGTTCCGAAGCATCAAACGCTTGACCGCCAATAGCAACAATTTTAGTAATTAATTTGTCGTGCGTTTTAGCAAAATCGTGAATTAAACGACCAGCCGAACCTGGATCTTCCATTGAAAATGCAATCAATAAAGGACCAACAAGTCCATCACTCATACATTCAAATTCAGTACCAACTATCGCACGTTTTGCTAAAGTATTTTTAACTACGCGTAGATAAACACCAGTTTCTCTAGCTGTTTTACGCAACTCAGTTAATTCCGTGACTGTTAAGCCACGGTATTCAGCGGCAACTGCAGAATATGCTTTTGCAGCGAATTGAGCTACTTCTTCTACGACAGCTTTTTTGCCATCTAAATTTAGTGCCACAACTTAACTCCGTTAATATTCTGGAAATTTCCAGACGTGATATTTGACATCAATATGGATGTCCCATACGGTTAATTCTTTAAAAGATAACAACCGCCTACGCAGGCTACATGATTGACTATGTAAATTAAGTTTTCACGCCTGCGGTCTTCGACGACTACCGCATAAAGCGGCAATCCAAAGTCTTTTTTATTAGTTAGCAAAACTACTTGGATCTAACCATAGACCCGGGCCCATAGTTGATGACAAAGTAATTTTTTTAATGTAAACACCTTTAGACGAGGTTGGTTTTGCTCTACGTAAATCAGCTAGCAACGCTTCCAAGTTGCCTTGAATCGCAGAAGCTTCAAAAGTAATCTTGCCCAAAGTAGTATGGATGATACCTGATTTATCTGTACGATATCTGACTTGTCCAGATTTAGCGTTTTTAACTGCAGTTGCAACATCAGCGGTTACTGTGCCAACTTTTGGATTAGGCATTAAGCCTCTAGGGCCTAATATTTGGCCTAATTGACCAACAACGCGCATTGCATCAGGAGATGCAATAACAACATCAAAGTTCATTTCGCCTTTTTTAACTAACTCAGCCAAATCATCCATGCCAACAATATCAGCACCAGCTGCTGTTGCAGCATCTGCATTTGGACCTTGTGTAAATACAGCTACACGTACAGTTTTACCTGTTCCGTTTGGAAGAACGGTTGCTCCCCGTACGTTTTGATCCGACTTACGTGGATCTACGCCAAGATTAACGCTAATATCAATCGATTCACTAAATTTTTCAGTGCCTAATTCTTTTAATATTTGTACAGCTTCAGTAATTGAGTATTGCTTAGTTTTATCAACTTTACTTTTAATTAACTTTGCTTTTTTTGACAACTTAGCCATTATAATCCCTCCACATTCAGGCCCATGCTACGCGCACTACCTGCAATTGTTTTTACAGCTGCTTCTAAATTTGCAGCATTTAAATCTTCCATTTTAATTTTTGCAATTTCTTCAAGTTGCGCTACAGTTACAGTACCAATTTTTTTGGTATTTGGATTGCTACTTCCACTTTTAATGCCAAGCATTTTCTTCAATAAAATAGAAGCGGGTGGAGTTTTAGTAATGAAGGTAAAACTGCGATCGCTATAAACAGTAATAACGACTGGTAAAGGCAAGCCTTTTTCAACATCAGCTGTTTTTGCATTAAACGCTTTGCAAAATTCCATAATGTTAACACCACGCTGACCTAATGCAGGCCCTACTGGTGGACTTGGATTGGCTTCACCTGCTTTTACTTGCAGCTTGATATATGCCGTGATTTTTTTTGCCATTTTTTTCTCCTGATATGGGTAATAACGCCTTTCAGCTCCCCTAGACACAAAAATCCCTGCCTTATTCAGACAGAGATCTATTTATATATTGCTTGAATGTTGAATGACTACATTACTTAGCTTTTTTCTACCTGCCCAAAAACAAGTTCAACCGATGTAGCACGGCCAAATATAAGCACGGAAATTTTTAATTTACTTTTTTCGTAATTAACTTCTTCAACAACGCCATTAAAGTCCTTAAATGGTCCGTCAATTACTCTAATAACTTCACCAACCTCAAATAAAACTTTAGGCCTTGGTTTATTAACACCATCTTCTACTCTACTGAGTATAGACATAGCTTCTTTTTCTGAAATTGGAGCGGGCCTGTCTGATGTGCCACCTATAAATCCTAAAACTCTAGGAACATCTTTAACTAAATGCCATGTTTCATCTGTCAATTCCATTTGAACTAAAACATAACCAGGAAAAAACTTTCTTTCGCTTTTTCTTTGCTGACCCATGCGCATTTCTACAACTTCTTCAGTGGGCACTAATATCTTACCGAAGTATTGCTCCAAGCCTTCTCTCTTAACTCTTTCTTCTAATGCTTGCTTAACCTTATTTTCAAAGTTAGAGTAGGCGTGTACCACATACCAACGTAATGCCATTACTTTATCCTTGTCCAGTTATTAGTCGAACACCCCAAAACAGGAACATATCGAGCAACCATAAAATAAGCCCTACAATAAATACCATGGCAAAAACTAACAATGTAGTTCGCATGGTTTCATCACGCGTGGGCCAAACGACCTTTCTAACTTCTTGTCTAGATTCCAATATGAATGACAAAACAAACTTGCCAGTATTAGTAGTCGACATCAATCCTATTACTGCAATCATGACAGCAACTAAACCTAAGACTCTAAATAGCAACCTAACTTCTTTAATGGAGTCGTGATCTACTGAAAAATAGTAAAATGCAGAAACACTAGCAATTACTATTAAAGCAGAAATTATTTTTTTAATAATATCCAAAACTGGAGCTTCAGTCTCTACGTTTGTATTCATGTCTTATTTTTATTTTTGATTAACATTTATTTTTCTGAGTGGCAGGCCAGGAGGGTCTCGAACCCCCAACCAACGGTTTTGGAGACCGCCATTCTACCAATTGAACTACTGACCTAATTCAGAAGAAACAAACTAATTCGCTATGATATATTAATTTTTTAATTTATTCAAGTATTGATGCAACAACACCTGCACCTACTGTACGACCACCTTCACGAATTGCAAAACGCAAACCATCTTCCATAGCGATCGGAGAAATTAATTTAACTTTTACAGAGATATTATCACCAGGCATAACCATCTCTACGCCTTCTGGTAAATCAACAGCACCTGTTACGTCAGTTGTTCTAAAATAGAACTGTGGACGGTAACCATTAAAGAATGGCGTATGACGACCACCCTCATCTTTTGATAATACATAAATTTCAGCATTAAAGTGAGCATGTGGCTT